>NZ_SMKG01000057.1 GCF_004348525.1 Micromonospora sp. 15K316
GGCGGGTACCCCGGGTGCCGCTCGCCCCGGGGCGAGCGGGGGTCGTGGGCCGCACCCCGATCCCAGCCGTTCTCGCGGGCGCCACGGTCCTCGCCGCGTGGCCGGCGGTCGGCCCACCCGGTCCGGCCGTCCGGGTCGGGGCGGCGCGCCGGCGCTCGCTCGTCGGGCCAGCCCGGTTCGCCGTGCGGCCCGTGGTGGGGCTCGTCGTCGTGCCGGCGCCCGTCGACCCGGCCCGACCGGCGTTCCCGGCCGTACGCCTCCTCCTCGGGCGTCGGGTCGTCGGTCCACGAGCGGCCCACGTACGTGCCGTCGGGCCGGGTGGGAGCGAGCGGGGGTACGTCGGCCCGGCCGACCACCGTGGCCCGGCCGCGTGGTGGTGGGGCGTACTGCGCGCCGATGTCGCCGGCGTAGCGCTGACCGGGGAACTGCGGGTGCCACTCGTGGGTCGGTTCGACCATCCAGGATGGTTCGGCCGGGTCCTGCCACCGGTCCGCGTACCGGCTGCTCATCCGGCGTGCCTGTCGCCTCGCCCGGGGCACGTGCCGGTGCCCGTACGCCCCCGCCCGGCCGGGGCCGCGATACGGTGACCGCCGGACGCCGGGCCGTTGTGGACCGCGTTCAGGTGGCCGGCTCGCGTCCGCTCGGTCACGGCGTTGTCACCTCGTTGCCAATTGTCGCGCTGGTGCCCCGACCTGCCGGTAGAGTCGCGGGTTCCCGAGCAGGGCGTGGCTGCGGATGGAGGGTAACGGCGTGGGCTCCGTCAACGCCACTGTGGCACCGTTCACCACGTCAAACGTTATCCTATGGTTCCGGACATTCTGGGCGATAGCCGCATCCGGTTTCCGACGATACTCCACCTACCGTCAGGCCGCCGTGGCCGGGATCGTCACCAACACCGTCTTCGGGTTCCTCCGCTGCTACGTGCTGCTCGCGGTGGCCGGCGCCGCCGGCTCCGCGGCCGGGTACGACCGGCGGCAGCTCGCCACATTCGTCTGGGTCGGACAGGGGCTGCTCACCGTCGTCCAGCTCTGGGGCTGGACGGAGCTGGCCGACCGGATCCGCACCGGGGACGTCGTCGGCGATCTGCTCCGGCCGGTGCACCCGGTGACCGCGTACCTCGCCACCGACACGGGTCGCGCCGGCTACGCCGTGGTGGTGCGGCTCCTGCCCCCGGTGCTGGTGGCTCCGTTCTTCTTCGAGCTGTACCTGCCGTCCCGCTGGCCGACCGTGCCGCTCTTCGTCGGCTCGGTCGCCGCCGCCGTGGTGCTCTGCTTCGCCTGCCGGTACCTGGTCAACGCCACCGCCTACTGGCTGGCGGACGTGCGCGGCCCCCTGGTCCTCTGGACCCTCGGCTCGGGTGTGCTCTGCGGGCTCTACTTCCCGCTGCGCTTCCTCCCCGAGTGGGTCTACCAGCCACTGTGGATCGTCACCCCGTTCCCCAGCCTCCTGCAGACCCCGCTCGACGTGCTCGTCGAGCGGGACCCCACGCCGGTGCAGGCGGCGCTGGTCGCGGTGCAGGTCTGCTGGGCCGCGCTGCTGCTGGCCACCTGCCGGCTCGTGCAGCGCCGGGCCGAGCGTCGGCTGGTGGTGCAGGGTGGCTGACCGGCCAGGCGGGACGCTCGTCGCGTACCGGGCGCTACTCGGCGCGCAGGCGCGTTCGCAGGCGGCGTACCGCGCCTCGTTCGTGGTGGACCTGGTCGGCAACGTCGGGGCCACGGTGTTCGACGTGCTCACCGTCCTCGTGCTCTTCGGCGTCACCCGGGAACTGGGCGGCTTCACGCTGCGCGAGACGATGGTCGTCGTCGGCCTCTCCGCGTTCGCGTTCGCCACCGCCGACCTGCTGGTCGGCAACATCGAGCGGATCCCCCGGTACGTGCGTACCGGCCTGCTCGACGCGGTGCTGCTGCGACCGCTCGGGGCGCTCCCGCAGCTGCTGCTGATGGACCTGCCGCTGCGCAAGGTGTCCCGGGCGCTGTTCGGGCTCGCCGTCTGGGTCACCGCGGTCACGGCCGCCGGCATCGACTGGACGCCGGCGCGGGCCCTGCTGGTCGTGGTCGCGCCCGCCGCCGGGGTGGTCTTCTTCGGCTCCGTCTTCGTCGCCACCGCCACCGTCTCGTTCTTCTGGATCGAGTCGGGCGAGTTGGCCAACTCGTTGACCTACGGCGGGCGTGACTTCACCTCGTACCCGGTCACCGTCTACGGCGGCTGGTTCCGTGCGCTGTTCGCGTACGGCCTCGGATTCGCGTTCGTCAGCTACCACCCGGCGCTGGCGCTGCTCGGCCGCGCCGACCCGCTCGGCCTCCCGTCCTGGGTGAGCTGGGCGGCGCCCGGGGTCGCGGTGGTGGCCGCCGCGCTCGCCGCCGCGGCCTGGCGGTTCGGGATCCGCCACTACCGGAGTACGGGCTCATGACCCGGTCGACCACCCGTGCGAGGGCGAGGAGTGAGCGTGGGAGTGCCGCAGTCACGAACTGAGATGATCCTGGCGCGCGGGCTGCGAAAGGAGTTCACCGTCCGCGTCAAGGCCGGCCGCCTCCGGCGTCACAAGCAGGTCCGGGCCGCGGTCGACGGGCTCGACCTACGGGTGGATCGGGGCGAGACGGTCGGCTACATCGGACCGAACGGCGCCGGCAAGTCCACCACGTTGAAGATGCTCACCGGCGTGCTCACGCCGAGCGCGGGCGAGGTGCGGGTCTGCGGGCTGCGCCCGGTCGCCCAACGCACCCGCCTCGCGCTGCGCATCGGTGTGGTCTTCGGGCAGCGTTCCCAGCTGTGGTGGGACCTGCCCCTGCGGGACTCGTTCGACCTGCTCCGGCACGTCTACCGGGTGCCCGCCGCCGAGCACGCCGCGCGGCTACGCCGCTGACGCGCGCTGCTCGACCTGGACGGCTTCCTGGACGTGCCCGTCCGGCAGCTCTCCCTCGGCCAGCGGATGCGCGGCGAGCTGACCGCCGCGCTGCTGCACGGGCCCCAGGTGCTCTTCCTCGACGAGCCGACCATCGGCCTGGACGTGGTGAGCCGGCAGGCGGTCCGGGGTTTCCTCGACGAGCTGGGCCGCGCCGGCGACACCACCCTGATGCTGACCACTCACGACCTCGCCGACATCGAGCGGCTCTGCCCCCGGCTGGTGGTGATCGACCACGGCCGGGTGGTGCACGACGGCTCGATCGCCGACCTGCACGAACGGTACGGGTCGCGCCGGCTCGTCGTCGCCGAACTGGACACGCCGCTCCCACATCCGCCGGCCCTGCCGGGCGCCCCGCTGCGCGAGGTGGCCGCCGACGGCCGCCGGCTGGTCTACGCGCTGGAGTCCGTCGGGGTGGCGCAGGTCGTCTCGGGCCTCGCCGGCCTGGCCAGCCTGCGGGACATCTCGGTCGTCGAGCCGGACATCGAGGAGGTCGTGGCGCGGCTCTACCGGACACCGCCGGAGGCGACGACCCCGGCGGTGGCCGGGACCGGGTGAGTGCGGCCTCAGGGGTGTTCCAGCACCAGCACCGCGAGGGTGTCGCGCGCCAGCGCCTCGTACCGGTGTGGGGTGTCCGCGGGGAACGCCGCGTAGTCGCCGGGGCCCAGTTCCACCAGCTCCGACTCGGGGCCGACCCGCAGCCGCCCGGCCGCCACCACGACGTGCTCGACGCTGTGCGGCGTGTGCGCCTCGGCCCTGCCCACCGCGCCGGGTTCGAGCCGGATGAGGTAGAGGTCGCGGCGCACCTCCGCCGAGCCGGCACTGAGCAGTGCCCCGGCGAAGTCCGCGTGCTCGGAGCGGATCCGCGGACCCTGCCCGGCCGGGATCATCCGCACCTCGCGCGGCGGCGCCTCGAAGAGTCGCGCCAGGGGTATGCCGAGCGCGTCGGCGAGCGCCCAGATCGACCCGATGCTCGGATCGCCGTCGGCGTTCTCGAGCCGGGCGAGGGTGGCCTCAGCGAGCCCGGCCCGGCGTGCCAGGTCGGCCGGCGTCAAGCCGGCCCGCTCCCGCTCCCGGCGCAGCGCGGCGGCGATGTCGGCCAGCGGGGGAGCGGGCATCGGTCACTCCGTTGGTCTCGGTGGCGTGTTCCGCATGGTTGACCATGCGTACGCTACCGCGAACAGAGGGTGACCGGACGTCGCTCGGTCCGCGCGCCACCGCACCCGGCGACGTCGCCTCGACTCAGACCGCGTCGCCGATCTCGACCCGCGGTTGCGGGGTCCGCATGCGGCGGAAGGTGATCGACCGCATGATCGCGTAGAGATAGAGCGAGCCCATGCGCTGGCCGGTGGTGGGGAAGCGCTCGCGGACCAGCTTGCCGATCTTCCGGGAGATCAGGATCGAGTCGACCACCACGCCGAGCGCCAGCGCGCCCCAGAGCAGGTTGGAGATCAGCCGGACCAGCGGCGGCATCGCCGCGTTCGACCCGAGCAGCACGATCAACGCGCCGCCGAAGAACCAGGTGCCGACGTTGCGCCGGGAGTCGACCACGTTCCGGGCCAGCAGCCGCTCCGGGCCCTGGTCGCGGGGGCCACCCTCGCGACGGAACTCGGCCGCCGCCTCGGTGCGCATCCGCCGGCGGTGCTCCCGCGCCTCCTCCTTGGTGAGGGGCTTGCTGGGGGCGCCGCCCGGACGCCGGCCGGCGCTCGGCCGCTTCGGGGTCTCGCGCCCCTTGCCGGGCGTGTAGCCCCGGGGGCGGGCGGACTCGGACTCCTCGCTCGGCGTCACCGGGGTGACGGCCTCGTCGGCGAGGTCGGTGGGCTTACGGCGAAACAGCGACGGCACGCGGAAAGGGTAGCCAAACGGCGGCGCCCGGTGCACATCGCGGTGCACCGGGCGCTAACTCGAAGGTGTGACGCTACGGACGCTCGGCGTGCGCGCCCAGGTCGGCGAGCTTCGCCTCGAAGTCCTCGTAGCCGCGGTTGATCAGGTCCACGCCGTACACCCGGGAGGTGCCCTCGGCGGCGAGCGCCGCGATCAGGTGGCTGAAGCCGGCCCGCAGGTCCGGGATGACCAGGTCGGCCGCGTGCAGCTTGCTCGGCCCGGCGATGACCGCCGAGTGCTTGAAGTTGCGCCGGCCGAAGCGGCACGGGGTGCCGCCGAGGCAGTCGCGGTAGACCTGGATGTTGGCGCCCATCGAGTTCAGTGCCTCGGTGTAGCCCAGCCGCTGCTCGTAGACCGTCTCGTGGACGATCGACAGGCCGCGGGCCTGGGTGAGCGCCACCACCAGGGGCTGCTGCCAGTCGGTCATGAAGCCGGGGTGCACGTCGGTCTCCAGCGCCACCGACTTCAGCTCCCCGCCCGGGTGCCAGAACCGGATGCCGCCCTCCTGGCCCGGCTGGCCGTTACGCGGCGGCCGCAGGTCGGTCACCTCGTACTCGCCACCGACCGAGCGGAAGATGTTCAGGAAGGTCATCATGTCGGCCTGCTGCGCGCCGAGCACCTCGACGTGCCCGCGGGTGGCCAGCGCGGCGGCGGCCCAGCTCGCGGCCTCGATCCGGTCCGGGATCGGCCGGTGGGTGTAGCCGTGCAGCTTCGGCACGCCCTGGATCTCGATCACCCGGTCGGTGTGCACCTTGATGATCGCGCCCATCTTCTGCAGCACGCAGATCAGGTCGAGGATCTCCGGCTCCACCGCGGCGTTGCGCAGCTCGGTGACACCCTCGGCCATCACCGCGGTGAGCAGCACCTGCTCGGTCGCGCCCACGCTCGGGTACGGCAGCGCGAACTTCGTGCCGCGCAGGCCGTTCGGCGCGGAGAGGTGCAGGCCCTCCGGCCGCTTGTCGACCGTGGCGCCGAACTCGCGCAGCGCCTGGAGGTGGAAGTCGATCGGACGCGGCCCGATGTGGCAACCGCCGAGGTCGGGGATGAACGCGTGCCCGAGCCGGTGCAGCAGCGGCCCGCAGAAGAGGATCGGGATACGGCTCGACCCGGCGTGCACGTTGATCTGGTCGGTGCTGGCGCTCTCGACGTTGGCCGGGTCGAAGACCAGCTCCCCTTCCTCCTCGCCGTCGCTCACCTTGACCCCGTGCAGCCCGAGCAGGCCTCGGACCACCTCGACGTCGCGGATCTTCGGCACGTCGAACAGCCGGCTCGGGCTGTCGCCGAGCAGAGCGGCGACCATCGCCTTGGAGACCAGGTTCTTCGCGCCGCGCACGCGGATCCGCCCTTCCAGCGGAGTGCCTCCGTGCACGACCAGGACGTCGTCGGTCAACGCAACCTCCAGCGCATCGGTGCTGCCGTGTTGATGTGGGGCCAACGATGCCTACCGCTACCCCGGATGCGGTCGTATCGAAACGGACCGCCTGCGTCGTTGCTCCGGCAGCATAGTCCTCGGTGGCGAGAATGGAACCGGTCACACCACCCGGACGGTGTTAAACCGGTGATCCCGCACTAATGGGTATCAACGACGCTACGGAACGTGATCAGTTGGCGGGCGGCGCCGAGGCGTCGACGCCGGGAAGTGCCAGCATCTGGTCCAGTGCCGCACGAGCGTGCCGGGCGGTGTCCGGATCCACGGTGATCTGGTTCACCACCCGGCCGGCCACCAACTCCTCCAGCGCCCAGACCAGGTGCGGGAGGTCGATCCGGTTCATGGTCGAGCAGTAGCAGACCGCCCGGTCCAGGAACATGATCTGTTTGTCCGGATGGGCGATGGCGAGCCGGCGGACCAGGTTGAGCTCGGTGCCCACCGCCCACGCCGAGCCGGCCGGGGCCGCCTCGATGGTCTTGATGATGTACTCGGTCGAGCCGACCTGGTCGGCAGCGGTCACCACCTCGTGCCGGCACTCCGGGTGGACCAGCACGTTCACCCCGGGCACCCGCTCGCGGACGTCGTTGACGCTGTCGAGGGTGAACCGGCCGTGCACCGAGCAGTGCCCACGCCAGAGGATCATCTTGGCGTCCCGCAGCTGCTCCGGCGTCAGCCCGCCGTTCGGCTTGTGCGGGTCGAAGAGCACGCAGTCGTCGAGCGAGTAGCCCATCTCCAGCACCGCCGTGTTGCGGCCCAGGTGCTGGTCGGGCAGGAAGAGCACCTTCGAACCCTGCTCGAACGCCCAGTCCAGGGCCCGCTTGGCGTTCGACGAGGTGCAGACCACCCCGCCGTGCCGGCCGACGAAGCCCTTGATGTCGGCGGAGGAGTTCATGTACGTCACCGGGACGGTCTGCCCGGCGACGCCCAGCTCGGTCAGGACGTCCCAGGCGGCCTCGACCTGCCCCAGCACGGCCATGTCCGCCATCGAGCAGCCGGCGGCCAGGTCCGGCAGGACCACCTTCTGGCTGTCGGTGGTGAGGATGTCGGCGCTCTCGGCCATGAAGTGCACGCCGCAGAAGACGATGTACTCCGCGTCCGGCCGGGCCGCCGCCTCCCGGGCCAACTTGAACGAGTCACCCGTCACGTCGGCGAACTGGATCACCTCGTCGCGCTGGTAGTGGTGCCCCAGCACGAACACCCTGCTGCCCAGCGCGGCCTTCGCCGCCGCGGCCCGGGCCACCAGGTCGGGGTCGCTGGGCGCCGGGAGGTCGCCCGGACACTCCACCCCACGCTCCGTCGCCGGGTCGCTTCCCCGCCCGAGCAGCAGCAGTGCCGTGGCCGTGTTGGAGGGTTCTACCCAGGTGGAAGTCACGCCCCCATGGTCCCACAGCGCGAACGGTGTGCAGCTTCCGCCGGTGTGTGCTGCCACACTGCTCGGCATGCGCGTGCTGCTCTGCCCCGACAAGTTCGCCGGCACCCTGACCGCACCGGCGGTGGCCGCCGCGATAGCTGCCGGTTGGCGTACTGTCGCCGAGGGTGACGATCTGCTGATCCGGCCGCTCGCCGACGGCGGGCCCGGCTTCGTCGACGTGCTCGCCGACGCGCTGGACGGGCACCGGATGGCGGTGTCGACCGTCGATCCACTCGGTCGTCCGGTCGACGGTGAGATCCTGCTCACCGCCGACGGCACCGCCTACGTCGAGAGCGCCCAGGCGTGCGGTCTGCACCTGCTCGACCCCGCCGAGCGGGATCCGAGGATCACCACCTCCTTCGGCCTCGGCCTGCTGGTCGCCGCGGCCGTCGAGGGCGGCGCCCGCAGCGTCGTGATCGGGCTCGGTGGCTCGGCCACCAACGACGCGGGGGCGGGCATGCTCGCCGCGCTCGGCGTCACCGCACTCGACGAGGCGGGCCTGGCCCTGCCGTACGGCGGTGCGGCGCTGGCCGCCGTCGCCGGGCTGGACGGGGCGCCCCGGCTGCGCGACGTCGACCTCGTCGCCGCCACCGACGTCGACAATCCGCTGCTCGGACTGCACGGCGCGAGCAACGTCTTCGGCCCGCAGAAGGGTGCGGACCGGGCCGACGTGCTCGTGCTCGACGCCGCGCTCGAACGCTTCGCGGCGGTGCTGGAGCGGGACCTGCCCGGTTGCCCGGCCGCCCTCGGCGCGCTGCCCGGGGCCGGTGCCGCCGGCGGGATCGGCGCGGCCGTCCTCGCCCTCGGTGGGCGCTGCGAGTCGGGCATCGGCCTGGTCACCCGGGCCATCGGCCTCGACGTGGCGCTGGACGAGGTCGACCTGGTGATCACCGGCGAGGGCTCGTTCGACCACCAGTCGCTGCGCGGCAAGGTGGTGGCCGGGGTGGCCGGAGCGGCCCGCGACCGGGGGCTTCCCTGCCTGGTCCTGGCCGGTCAGGTGAGCACCGGCCGGCGGGAGGCGGCCGCGGCGGGGGTTACCGACGCGTACAGCCTGGTGGAGCACTTCGGGGGCGACGAGCGTGGCCTGGCCGAGGCGCTCAGCCGGCCCGCCGACGGGCTGCGCGAGCTCGGCGCCCGGCTGGCCGGGCAGTGGAGCCGTACGCGGCGGGTGTGACCCGCGCCGCCCGGAACGAGCCCGAGCTCACGTCCAGGGGCCGGTACGGCCCGGACCGGCCTACAATCAGAAATTGGACCACAGTGGGAATCGCCGGCCGACGGGTGACGTTGGTCGGGGACGAACACACCACGAGCGCGCAGGGAGAATTCCACGTGACCACGCCAGCGCAGACCGAGTCGACCGAGGCCAAGGCCCCTACCACCGTCGTCCTCACCGACGTCGCGGCGCAGAAGGTCAAGGCCCTGATCGAGCAGGAGGGCCGTGACGACCTGCGGCTCCGGGTCGCGGTGCAGCCGGGTGGCTGCTCCGGCCTGCGGTACCAGCTCTTCTTCGACGAGCGCTCCCTCGACGGTGACGTCGTCACCGACTACGACGGCGTCGAGGTCGTCGTGGACCGGATGAGCGCCCCCTACCTGGCCGGCGCCACCATCGACTTCGCCGACCGGATCGACGCCCAGGGCTTCACCATCGACAACCCCAACGCGGGCAGCTCCTGCGCCTGCGGTGACTCGTTCAGCTGAACCGACCTCGACGAGGACGGGGCCGCCCACCTGGGCGGCCCCGTCTTTCGTTGCGGCCCGGTTTCCGGCGGGTGGCCGTCGTCCCACCGACCGGACACCGGAGGATTGCCGGCCCGGTAGGCTGGCCGCGCCCCGCTCCCGACCACGAGGGTTGACATGAAGATCGCGGTGACCGGCTCGATCGCCACCGACCACCTGATGAGCTTCCCCGGTCGCTTCGCCGACCAGCTCATCGCCGACCAGCTGCACAAGGTGTCGCTCTCCTTCCTGGTGGACGACCTGGTGCTGCGCCGCGGCGGCGTGGCGGCGAACATCGCCTTCGGCATGGGGCAGCTCGGGCTGCGCCCGGTGCTCGTCGGCGCGGTCGGCGCCGACTTCGCCGACTACCGCTCCTGGCTGGAGCGGCACGGGGTGGACTGCGACTCGGTGCACGTCAGCGAGGTGGCGCACACCGCCCGCTTCGTCTGCACCACCGACCTCGACATGTGCCAGATCGCCTCCTTCTACGCGGGGGCGATGAGCGAGGCACGGAACATCGAACTCGCCCCGGTCGCCGAGCGCCTCAGCGGCCTCGACCTGGTCCTGGTCGGCGCGAACGACCCGGAGGCGATGCTGCGGCACTCCGCCGAGTGCCGCGAGCGCGGCTACCCCTTCGCGGCCGACCCTTCCCAGCAGCTGGCCCGGATGTCCGGCGAGGACGTGGTGGCGCTGATCGAGGGCGCCGAGTACCTGATGACCAACGACTACGAGAAGTCGCTGCTGCAGAGCAAGGTCGGGCTCAGCGACGAGCAACTGCTCGACCGCGTGAAGGTCCGGGTCACCACGCTCGGCAAGGACGGCGTGGAGATCGCCGGGCGCGACTTCGAGACGATCCACGTGCCCATCGCCCGGGAGATCCGGGCGGTCGACCCCACAGGCGTCGGGGACGGCTTCCGCGCCGGCTTCTTCACCGCGCTCTCCTGGGGAGTCGGCCTGGAGCGGGCCGCCCAGGTGGGCTCGCTGCTGGCAACCCTGGTACTGGAGACCGTCGGTACGCAGGAGTACCAGGTGCGCCCGGACCTCTTCATCAAGCGTCTCGGCGAGTCGTACGGCGACGTGGCCGCCGACGAGGTCCGCGCGCACCTGGTGGCCTGACCCACCCGCGGGGGCGGGACGGCCGGCGCGGGCGCGATCAGTGCACGCGGCGGACGTCGTACGCGGGGCCGTCGGGGCCGGTGACCCGGGCGACGAACTCCTGTCCCCGCATCCGGCACCAGGCGGGCAGGTCCACCGCCGCCGCCGGGTCGTCGGCGAGCACCCGGACGACCGTGCCCACCGGCAGCTCCGGCAGCCGGCGGGCCACCGCGATCACCGGCAGTGGGCAGCGCTGGCCACGGCAGTCGAGCACCTCGTCCGGCATCGTCACAGCCCCACCACCCCCGCCTCGGCCCGCAGGCCGGCGACGATCCCGGGCAGCTCGGCGAGGAAGCGCTCGACGTCCTCCGCCGACGTCTCCCGGTGCAGCGACACGCGGACGTTGCCGTGCGAGAGCACCCCCATCGCCTCCAGCACGTGCGACGGGCGCAGCGTCGAGGAGGTGCACGACGAGCCGGAGGAGACCGCGAAGCCCCGACGGTCCAGCGCGTGCAGCAACGCCTCGCCGTCGACGTAGAGGCAGGAGAAGGTGACCAGGTGTGGCAGCCGCCGCTCCGGGTCACCGACGACCTCCACGTCCGGCACCTCCGCCGCCACCCGGGCCCGGATCCGGTCGACCAGCGGCGCCAGCCGAGCCGCCTCGGCCTCGGCCTCGGCGGCCACCGCGCGCAGGCTGGCCGCGGCGGCCACCACCGCGGGCAGGTTCAGCGCCCCGGGCGTACGACCCGACTCCCGCTCGTCGGCCGGGTAGGGCGACTCCCAGCGAGCGCCCTTGCGCACCACCAGCAGACCCACGCCGGCCGGGCCGCCCCACTTGTGCGCGCTCGCGGTCAGCAGCGACCAGCCCACCGGCACCGGCATCCGCCCCACCGCCTGCGCCGCGTCGACGTGGAGCGGCACCCCGGCCTCGGCGCACGCGGCGGCCGCCGCGGCCACCGGCTGGAGGGTGCCGACCTCGTGGCTCGCCGCGATCAGCGCGGCGAGCGCCACACCCGGCTCGCGTACCTCGGCCGACCAGACGTCGAGATCCAGCCGCCCGAGCCGGTCCACGGGCACCGACAGGGCGTCGCCCCCGTCGGCCACGTGCCGCTCGGCCGCGTGCAGCACCGCCGAGTGCTCGACGGCGGAGTGCACCAGCCGGCGGCCGGTCCGCCGCCGACCGGCCAGGCCACCCAGCACGGCGGCGTGCGCGGCGGCAGTGCCGCTGGCGGTGAAGGAGAGCTCGTCGGGGCGTACGCCCAGGGTCTCGGCGACCGCGGCCCGGGCCGCGTCGAGCAGCTGGCGTGCCCGGCGGGCCTGCGTGTAGAGCTTGCCCGGGTCGGCCCAGCCGTCCTCCAGGGCGGCGAGCAGCGCCTGCCGGGCCACCGGGTGCAGCGGCGTGGCCGTGGCGGCGTCCAGGTATACCGGGGAGGCGCTCACGACTCATTACGCTATCTCGCCGATTGGGCCAAGATCCCCCATTGGGGGGCGGAGAGTGACCCCAACACGGTCCAGCCGGTCATGGTCGAGTAATCTGCGACCGTCGGTGACGCCTTTGCCGCTGGTGCTGTCACTCCGGGAGCCGGAGATCGACAGGACAAGGACAGACACCACGGCGCGCTAGGGAGGCAGGACCAGGTGGTCGCAAGGAGTTCGGAGGTACGGCCGTCGGCCGTACGGCACAACGCGGGAGCCGGCGGGGGCCGGCGGCGTGGTGCTGGTCGGCTCGCCGGGCTCGGCCTCGGCGGCGCGGCGCTGCTGTTCCTGCTCACGGGCTGTGACGTCGGCAAGACCTTCCACGGTTTCGGTTGGCCGCAGGGCGGCATCACGCCGCAGTCGCACCGGATGTACGACCTCTGGATCGCGTCCTGCATCGCGGCGCTCGCGGTCGGGGTCTTCGTGTGGTTCCTCATCTTCTGGTGCGTGATCCGCTACCGGAAGCGGGGCAACGACCTGCCGGTGCAGACCCGCTACAACATGCCGATGGAGTTCCTCTACACCATCGCGCCGATCCTCGTGGTCTCCGTGCTCTTCTACTACACGGCGATCGTGCAGACCGACGTGAACAAGCTGAGCAAGAACCCCGACGTCACCGTCGAGGTGGTGGCGTTCAAGTGGAACTGGCAGTTCAACTACCGCGACGGCCAGGGCACGGACGCGAACACGGTCGCCTCGACGCTCGGCACCAGCGAGGTCATCCCGATCCTGGTGCTGCCGACCGGCCGGTCCATCCGGTTCGAGGAGACCAGCCGGGACGTCATCCACTCGTTCTGGGTGCCGGAGCTGCTCTTCAAGCGCGACGTGATGCCCGGCAAGATCCGCAACGTCTTCGAGGTCTCCAGCCTGGACAGCGAGGGCGCCTACGTCGGACGATGCGCCGAGCTCTGCGGCACCTACCACGCGTTCATGAACTTCGAGCTGCGGGTCGTCTCGCCGGAGAAGTACGACCAGTTCCTCGCGGCCAAGCGGGATGGCAAGACCACCCAGGAGGCGCTGAGCGCGATCGGCGAGGACCCGTACGCGCAGACCACCAAGCCGTTCGAGACTCGGCGTACGGAGCACAACTTCAACCCGGCTCCGGCCGGCGCGGGACGCTGAGGGAGCAGGCATGAAGACCGAGTGGCGCATCTTCCTGATCATCGCCGCCTTCCTCTTCGGCGCGACCATCCTCTACGGCGCCTGGACCGCCGGTGAGGCGGACGGCCGCGTCGAGTGGGTCGGCACCACCGCACTGGCACTGTCGTTCTTCCTCTGCTCGATGTGCGGCGGCTTCTTCTGGTTCGTCTCCCGCCGGATCGACCTGCGCCCGGAGGACCGTCCGGACGCGGAGATCGCCGACGGTGCCGGCGAGGTCGGCTTCTTCAGCCCGGGCAGCTACTGGCCCTTCGGGCTGGCGCTCGCCGCCGCCGTCGCCGGCCTCGGCCTGGTGTTCTGGCAGTTCTGGCTGCTCGGCGCCGGTCTGGTGGCGGTCATCTTCGCCGCCTGCGGGCTGCTCTTCGAGTACTACTCGGGCACCCGGCGCACCGCGGAGCACTGAGCCCGCCGTAACCGGATCAACCGCGAAAGCCCGCCTCCTCGGAGGCGGGCTTTCGCGTGTCTCGGGGTTGCTGCGGCGGGTGCGGGATCGTGCCGTCGGGCGGCCGGCCCCTTCGTCGGGTGTGCCGGATGCGGGAGCGGCCGCGACGGCGTCCGTCCACCCCTACCGGCCCGCCGGGTCCTGGGGAGTCCCGGCGTCGTGGGCCGTCGCAGCCGCTGAGGGACGCGCGTCGTCAGGCGGCCCGGCGGCGGGGTGCCGCCGGCTGCCGACGGGCCCGGCCGAGGCGCGGCGCGCCGAAGGTGAACGTGGCGATCAACACGGCCCCGCCGCAGCGGGTGCAGACGAGTTCGGGGCAGTCGGCGCCGTGCCCGTCGTCGCAGGGTGGCGTCTCGAACTGCTGAACGCCCTGGCAGCTGTCGCAGTAGAGCTCTCGCTCCGACACGGGCGTCTCCTCTCGCTGTGGGCCGCCGGAGGGACGCCGTGCCGCTCGGGGGAGCGGGGCCGGTCGTGGGCGTCGGCCCGACGGCTGTCGAATCACTCCGCTGTAGTTTGGCACGCCCCTCCGACATGACCGGTCGGGCCCGTGGCCGCTTGATCGACTCAACTTCAAGGAAGTCGGGCTATCGCGGTCGCTGGGACACCCCGACTTCAGCGAAGTCGAGCCGATCAAGACGATCCGGGTGGCGACCACCGCGACCTCGGCGGCGGTGGTGGCGATCACCGCGACCCCGGTCGCCGCGGGACCTCAGAGCCCCTTGGCGACCTGGACCCAACGCTCCAGGGTGGCCGCCGCCGCGCCGGAGTCGATCGACTCGGCCGCCCGGGCCAGCCCCACCCGCAGCGCCTCGACGAGATCGCCCTCCAGCGAGCCCTGGGTGGCCAGCGCCGCCGCCGCGTTGACCAGGACGGCGTCGCGTACCGGCCCGGACTCGCCGGCCAGCACGCGACGGGCCACGTCGGCGTTGTAGGGCGCGTCACCGCCGCGCAGGTCGGCGAGGGTGGACCGGGGTACCCCCAGGTCGACCGCGTCCAGCAGCGTCTCGCGTACGGTGCCGCCCTGGGCCACCCAGACGCGGGTGGGCGCGGCGGTGCTGAACTCGTCGAGCCCGTCCTCGCCCCGCATCACCAGCACCGAGTCACCCCGGGCGGCGAAGACGCCGGCCATCACCGGAGCCATCCGGGGGTCGAAGCAGCCGACCGCGCCGGCGCGGGGACGCGCCGGGTTGCTCAGCGGGCCGAGGAAGTTGAACACGGTGGGCACGCCCAGTTCGCGCCGGACCGGCCCGGTGTGCCGCATGCCCGGGTGGAACCGGGCCGCGAAGCAGAACGCGATGCCGGCCTCCGCGACGCACCGGGCCACGGCCTCCGGGCCGAGATCCAGCGGTACGCCGAGGAACTCCAGCAGATCCGCGGTGCCGCAGAGGGAGGAGGCCGCGCGGTTGCCGTGCTTGACCACCCGTACACCGGCGCCGGCCACCACGATCGCGGCCATGGTGGAGATGTTGACCGTGTGAGCGAGATCGCCGCCGGTACCGACCACGTCGAGCGCGGTGGCCCGCAGCTCGTCGCTGAGCGCCACCGGGACCGCCCGGGTGAGCATCGCCTCGACCAGCCCGGCGAGCTCGGCCGAGGTCTCACCCTTGGCGCGCAGCCCGACCGCGAAGCCGGCGACCTGCGCGGCGCTGGCGGCGCCACTCATGATCTCGCCCATCGCCCACGCCGTGTCGGCGGTGGAGAGCTGTTCGCCGCGCAGCAGCGCGTTGAGCAGGTGCGGCCAGGTCCGATCGCCCATCGCGGGCCTCCCGAGCGTGCGGATGCGGGTGGGTGAACCGGCGCCGGTCGGTCCGGCGCCGTGGTCGGTGCCGGAGCGGGGACGTCAGGCGGGTGCGTGCGTCCGCAGCAGCTCGGCCACCGTGTTGCCGGTGGTCACCGGGTCGAGCGGGTGCACCAGCGTGGCGTCGACCTCGGCGTAGGCCGCGAGCCATCGGTCCGCCGTGCGGGCGATCACCACGCAGGTCGGGGGCGCGTCCGTCCGGTCGTCCTTGATCTGGCGGGCGATCCCGATGCCACCGCCCGGCGTCGCCTCGCCGTCGAGCAGCAGGAGGTCGATCTCGTAGTCGTCGACCAGGCGGACGACCTCGGCGTAGGTGGCGGCCTCGACGAACTCGATCAGGAGACCGGGCGCGGGTCGGGTGCCGACGGCCAGCCGCATCCGGTCACGGACCTGCGGGTCGTCGCTGTAGAGCAGGACGGTGCACTCACGATCGCTCATGCCGACACTCCGCTTCGCTCCGTGCCGTCCTGAGGCACCCTTGCACTGAGCTTGATGACTCGCTCGTTGCGCTCGCTCATCGCTGGACAGGCTCCCACCTCGTAGCTGCCCGCCGATCGTACCGGTCGACGTGACACAGCCGACATCCCGCCCGGCGCCGCTCAGCGGCGACGCGCCCGTGTGCAGCTCAGGCCGGTGACTCGGCGGCGCGTTCGCGCGCCTCCTGCCGGTCCAGCTCGCGGTCGACGCGGCGCGCCTCCCGCTCCGACTGCTTGATCCACTGCACGACCAGCACCGCGAGCATGGTCACACTGACGAACTCGCCACCGGCCCAGAGGATGCCGCCGGCGAGCACCTGGTCGTCCCACGGGTCGGCCCAGTCGAGGCCGAGCGAGGGGTACCAGTCCCCGCCGAAGAGCGTGGAGCTCTGCATCACGGTGAGCCCGAGCACGGTGTGGAACGGCACGGAGAGCAACATGAGCAGCGCCCGCGCCGGGTACGGCCAGCGACCGGGGAGCGGGTCGAGGCCGAGCAGCGGCCAGAAGAACACGCAGCCGGTCATGATGAAGTGCGCGTGCACCAGCTCGTGCGCCCAGGCGTGCTCCAGCGTGTACCGGTACAGGTCGGTGAAGTAGAGCACGAACGGGTTGACCACGAAGATGGCGAACGCCACCAGCGGGAAGCTGTAGATCCGGGCGATCCGGCTGTGCACGATCGCGAGCAGCCGCTTGCGGGGCCGCTGCGGCAGCGTACGGAGGGCGAGCGTCATCGGCGCGCCCAGGGCCAGGAAGATCGGCGCCACCATCGACAGCATCATGTGCTGCACCATGTGCACGCTCAGCAGCGCCGTGTCGTAGGCGTGCAACCCGCTCACCGTGACCAGCGCGATCCCACCGAGGCCCGGCCCGAGGAAGAAGACGGTCCGCGCCACCGGCCAGTGGTCCCCGCGTACCCGCAACCGGTGCACGCCGTAGAGGTAGAGCCCGGCGGCGAGCACCAGGCCGACCGCCAGCCAGCTGTCCAGCCGGGTCTCGGTCAGGACGGCGCCGACGGTGAACGGTGGTGGGAGCGCCTCGCCGCCGGCCGCGCTCGCCGGCGCGGCCGAAGCGGCGCCGGCGACGTACGCCGAGGCAGTCGAGGTGGCGGCGAAGATCGGATCGACGTGCAGCACGCTTTTCAGGCTAGGCCAGGCGAACCGGACGACCACGATCGGGCCACCCTGACCACCGGTTTGGCCCCCCGCTGATCGTGGATGCCGGTCAGGGGCAATAATGACCGCGTGACTGCGGCCCCAGCCATTGACAAGAGCCGGATCCACTCCCTGACCCGACCCAACATGGTCAGCGTCGGGACGATCGTGTGGCTCTCCAGCGAACTCATGTTCTTCGCGGCGCTGTTCGCGATGTACTTCTCCATCCGCGCCGCGGCGCCGGAGCAGTGGGAGAAGCACACCGAGCACCTCAACATCCCGTACGCGACCACCTTCACGGTGATCCTGGTGTTGTCCTCGGTGACCTGCCAGCTCGGTGTCTTCGCGGCGGAGCGGGGTGACGTGCACGCGCTACGGCGCTGGTTCACGATCACCTTCGTGATGGGCCTGATCTTCGTACTCGGTCAGCTGAACGAGTACCGCACGCTGGTGCACGAGGGCGTGAAGATCAACGAAGACGGCTACGGGTCGATGTTCTACCTGACCACCGGCTTCCACGGTCTGCACGTGACCGGCGGTCTGGTCGCCTTCATCATCTTCATGATCCGCACCACCATGGGCCGGTTCACGCCGGCGCAGGCCACCTCGGCGATCGTCGTGTCGTACTACTGGCACTTCGTCGACGTGGTGTGGATCGCGCTGTACGGCATGATCTACTGGCTTCAGTGATCTTGGCGCATGGCGTACCGCGCCGTTGCTCCGTCCCCTGAGAAGGTCCAACCGGTTAAGGACACAGGTCATGACTTCTGACAACGACCGCCGACGCGGTCTGCTCGCGCGGCTGCGCGGGCGGCCCGCGGCGCGCAGCAGGGGCCGCCGCCGGCTGGGTGCCGCGGTCCGGCTGCTCGCCGCGCTGACGCTCGCCGGCGGCGCCTACACCGTCTTCGCCCCTGGCGCGCAGGCCCAGGACACTCCGCCGCTGAGCAGCGCCGCTGCCGAGGGCAAGGCGCTGTTCGACGTTAGCTGCGTGACCTGCCACGGTCGCAACGCGCAGGGTGTCGAGGGACGCGGGCCGAGTCTGATCGGCGTCGGCGCGGCCTCGGTCGAGTTCCAGGTGAGCAGTGGCCGGATGCCGCTGGCGCGCCAGGAGGCCCAGGCGCACCGCAAGCCGCCGCTCTTCACCGACGAGCAGACCCGCCAGCTCGCCCAGTACATCCAGGAGCTCGGCGGTG
Source organism: Micromonospora sp. 15K316 (assembly GCF_004348525.1). Taxonomy (GTDB): domain Bacteria; phylum Actinomycetota; class Actinomycetes; order Mycobacteriales; family Micromonosporaceae; genus Micromonospora. Next base: position 18,129 of record NZ_SMKG01000057.1, read on the forward strand.
GCCCGGAGCTGCCGGAGGGCACCGACCTGCACTCCGACGGGGACATCGCGGCCGGCGGTGAGCTGTTCCGGATCAACTGCTCGCAGTGCCACGCCTTCGGCGCCGGTGGTGGCGCGCTCTCCTCGGGCAAGTTCGCCCCGAGCCTGCGTCCCGCGAGTGACCGGCAGATCTACGCCGCGATGCTCAGTGGTCCGCAGAACATGCCGGTGTTCGGCGACAACCAGCTTCGGCCCGACCAGAAGGCCGACATCATCGCCTACATCCAGGAGACCCTGAAGCACGACCAGGACCCGGGCGGTTTCAACCTGGGCCGGTACGGCCCCTCCACCGAGGGTCTGGCGATCTTCCTGGTCGGCATCGTCGCGCTCGTCTTCGCCAGCCTGTGGATTGCGGGCAAGTCGTGACCGAGCGGACTTTTCGATCCAGTGCTGTGGTGCCGTCGCGCGGCACCGCCGGTAACGAGGTGACGGCATGAGCACGCACACCGAGCACCAGACCCAGCAGGGTCGGGAACCGCTCGACGTGAACACCCCCGGGCTTACCCGCTTCGACATCGTCCGCGAGGGCGCCCGGCGGGACGACATCGAGATCGTCCACTACGAGCCGCAGGTCGCTCCGGGCACGAAGGCCGAACGCCGGCTCGTCCGCCTGGTCGCCTGGTTCTTCCTGCTCTCCGGCCTGGTGGGGACGGCCTTCCTGGTCGTCTACATCTGGTGGCCGTGGGAGTACGCCCCGGGCCGCGGCAGCGACAAGTGGTTCACCCCGCTGCTCGGCGTCACCCTGGGCCTCTCCCTGCTGGGCGTCGGCTTCGGCATCCTGACCTGGGGCAAGAAGCTGCTGCCCAAGGAGGTGTCGATCCAGGACCGGCACGAGGGCGCGGTCTCCGAGGACGAGCGCACCGTCACCGGCCAGACGATGCTCTACATGGCCGACGAGCTGGGTGTGAAGCGTCGCCCGCTGCTCGGCATCTCGCTGCTGGCGGGTCTCGTGCCGATCGGCGCGGTCGCCGCCGCGCCGCTGGTGGGTGGGCTGATCTCCAACCCGCACAAGAACAATCAGATGTTCACCACCGGGTTCGCCCCGGCGGAGGGTGGTCAGAGGGTCCGGCTGGTCCGCGAGGACGGCCGCCCGATCCGCCCGTCGGACATCAGCGCCGGTGGCCAGCTGACCGTCTTCCCCGGTATCGAGCACGGCATCAGCAACCGCCACGCGGACTCGCCGACGCTGCTGATCCACCTGCGGGACGAGGACGCGCAGGAGTCGCGCCAGGCCAACGAGCGGGTGGGCCACGGCGACTACATGTGGGGCAACTACGCGGCGTTCTCCAAGATCTGCACGCACGCCGGCTGCCCGGCCAGCCTCTACGAGCAGCAGACGAACCGGCTGCTCTGCCCGTGCCACCAGTCGCAGTTCCTGATCACCGACAACGCCCGACCCGTCTTCGGCCCCGCCAGCCGGCGGCTGCCGCAGCTGCCGATCGAGGTAGACTCGGAGGGCTTCTTCGTAGCGAAGTCCGACTACACCGAGACCATCGGGCCAGACTTCTGGGAGCGGCCATGAAGCGTCGTAAGTTCGACCTGGCGGCGGCGCCGGGCAAGGCTGCCGTGGGGCTCGACGACCGCTTCCAGGTGGCGACCCCGCTGCGCCGCCTGCTGAACAAGGTCTTCCCGGACCACTGGTCCTTCCTGCTCGGTGAGATCGCGCTCTTCTCGTTCATCGTCCTGCTGCTCACCGGCACCTTCCTGACGTTCTTCTTCGAGCCGTCGATGACCGAGGTGGTCTACGACGGCAGCTACGCGCCGCTGCGCGGCACGCCGATGTCCGCCGCGTACGCCTCCAGCCTGGACCTCTCCTTCGAGGTCCGGGGTGGTCTGATCATGCGGCAGATGCACCACTGGGCGGCTCTGCTGTTCATGGCCGCGATCGTCGTGCACATGCTGCGGGTCTTCTTCACCGGCGCGTTCCGCAAGCCGCGTGAGACCAACTGGATCATCGGCTCGCTGCTGTTCTGGGTCGGCTTCCTGGCCGGCTTCACCGGCTACTCGCTGCCGGACGACGGCCTCTCCGGCACCGGCCTGCGGATCGCCTCGGCGATCATGCTGTCGATCCCGGTGATCGGGTCCTGGCTCACCTCGTCGATCTTCGGTGGGGAGTTCCCGGGCACCATCATCATCAGCCGGTTCTTCATCGCGCACGTGCTGCTCATCCCGGCCCTGCTGCTCGCGCTGATCAGCGTCCACCTGGGCCTGGTCTTCAAGCAGAAGCACACCCAGTGGCCCGGCCCCGGCCGGACCAACGGCAACGTGGTCGGCGAGCGGATGTTCCCGCGGTACGCGATCAAGCAGGGCGGCTTCTTCATGATCGTCTTCGGCGTGATCGCGCTGATGGGCGGTCTGTTCCAGATCAACCCGATCTGGCTCTTCGGCCCGTACGAGGCGTGGGTCGTCTCGGCCGCCAGCCAGCCGGACTGGTACGTCATGTTCCTGGACGGCTCGACCCGGCTCATGCCGGCCTGGCAGATCAACATCCCGCTCGGCGACGGCTACGTGATCCCGCCGCTGTTCTGGCCGACGGTGGTGCTGCCCGGAATCCTGGTCGGCCTCTCCACGCTCTACCCGTTCCTGGAAGCCCGGCACCTCAAGGACTACCGGAGCCACAACCTGCTCCAGCGTCCTCGTGACGTTCCGGCCCGGACCGCGGTGGGCGCCATGGCTGTCGCCTTCTACCTGGTGCTGACCCTCTCCGGGGCCAACGACGTCATCGCGGACAAGTTCCAGATCAGCTTGAACGCGATGACCTGGGCCGGCCGGGTCGGCCTGCTCGTCCTGCCGCCGCTGGCGTACTACGTCACCTACCGCCTCTGCCTCGGTCTGCAGCAGCACGACCGTGAGGTGCTGGCGCACGGCGTGGAGACCGGCATCATCCGGCGCCTGCCGGACGGCAAGTTCGTCGAGGTCCACCAGCCGCTCAGCGCGCAGGACCACGACGGCCACGGGGCGCTGGAGTACACCGGCTGGGTGGTACCGAAGAAGATGAACCGGCTCGGTGCCCTCGGCCCGGCCATCCGGGGCTTCTTCTACCCGATCGAGAAGCCGGTCGAGGCTCCGGTCTCGCCGGGGCACCCGCCGGTCGAGCCTCGACCGGAGCGTGCGGAGATCAGCAGCGGCTCCGAGTCGCGTCACTGACCTCGACCCACCGGGACGTGGCGTCCGCCGGATCCTCCGGCGGGCGCCACGTCCCGTTTCCGCCCCCTTCCGCCGCCGGGCGGCGGAGCCGGTTGAGTCGGTGCAGAGCGGACGGCGGGCCCCGACCCGGCCGTCCCCTCGCGTGCGGGGATCGCAGGAATAACCCCGGTGAGCCGGGTATCCGTGCGGTCCAACGTCTCACGGGGAGGAAGCATGTTGGGTATCAAACGGCTCGGCCTGCTGGCCGCGCTGGTGCTGGTCGGTGTCGCACCGGCCGCTGCGGCGCAGGCCAAGGCACAACCGTCGGAGCAGGACACCCAGTACCTGCAGGCGATCCACCAGGTCAACCTGTTCGAGATCACCACCGGTGAGCTGGCCCAGCAGAAGGGCCAGAACCAGCGGGTCAAGGACCTGGGCAAGATGTTCGTGACCGACCACACGCAGCTGGACCAGACGGTGCAGCAGACCGCGTCCCAGCTCAACGTGCAGCTGCCCAACGGGCCCACCGCCGACCAGCAGGCGGTGATCGACCGGCTGAACAACGCCAGCGGCAAGAACTTCGACCGGGAATGGGTGACCGCGCAGCTGGCCGGCCACCTGCAGGCCATCCAGGCCACCCAGACGGAGATCTCGCAGGGTTCCGAGCAGTCGGTGATCCAGCTGGCGCAGACCGCGCTGCCGGCGCTCCAGACGCACTATGACGAGCTGGTCCAGCTGGCACAGCAGCTGGGCATCCCGGTCCCGCAGGCCAGCGCCACCGGTACGCCGAGCCCCGGCGCCACCACCGAATCGCCGGCTCCGGGCGGCACGGAGACCGAATCGCCGGCTCCGGGCGGTACCGAGACCGAATCGCCGGCTCCGGGCGGCGGCACCACCGAGTCCCCGGCTCCGGGCGTGAGCTGACCTCGGGAAGCACGAACGGCCGGCCCATCACCCGATGGGCCGGCCGTTGCCCGGTCCCGCCGCGGGCCTGCGGGCCTCGCCGTGGCGTCCGAGAGGACGGCGGTCAGTCGGCGTTGGCCAGGCCGATCGCGAACGCCTCCTCCAGGTCGTGCTGGGAGTACGCCCGGAACGCGATGTGCGACTCGGTGTTGCTCACCCCGGGAACCTTCGAGATGCGGCCCGCGATCACCTCGGCGATCTGGTCGAACTCGCGTACGCGGACGACGGCGATCAGATCGACGTGCCCGGCGACCGAGTAGACCTCGCTGACGCCGGGAAGGTTTGCCAGGGCCTCGGCCACCTCGGGAATCGAGTCGGTGGCGCAGTCGATCAACACGATCGCGGTGATCACGGGCAGTTTCTCCGTTTCGTCGACGTCGTCGCTCACTCTAGGGCCTGTCCCATGAGACCATGCCCGGCCGCCCCGGACCCGGGTGATGCCCGGCGTCGAGGCCGTCGCCTAGATCCTGGCGGATCCCCGGCCCGCCGGCACGGTGAGCCCGTCACCGGCCCGCACGACCTCCTGCAGCCGCTCTCCGGCCCGCACCGTCGCCCCCGGCCAGACCACCGACCGGATCACCTCGCCACGCACCACGGCGCCCGCCCCCACCACCGACTCCCGGCACGGCCCGGTGACCGTCGCGGCCGGGTCGACGAGAGCGTCACCGCCGGCGGCGTGCAGGTTGGCCGCCAGGTAGTCGGCCGGGGTGCCGGTGTCGTAGAAGGTGCCACGGTAGGGCACCACCCGAAGCGCGCCCGCCGCCTCGGCCGGTCGCCACACCGTGCGTACCAGGTCACCGAACTCGACCGGCAGGTCGCGCACCACCCGCCAGGGCAGCAGCGAGAACCCGGTGAACACATGCCCGTCGAACGTGCCGGGGGCCAGCGGGTCGGCGGCCGGCTGGCCCAGCAGGCGCACCTCGGACCCGTCCCAGCCGGCGAGCATCGCGGCGATGTCCGGGCCGGGCTCGACGGCCGGGTCGGCGAGGTACGCGTCCGCGTTGCCGACCAGCACCGGCCGCCCGGCGATCCACTCCTTCAGGTTCGCGACCCCGCCGGCCGTGCCGAGCGGATCGCCCGGCTCGACCGAGAGGTGGGCGCGATCGCCGACGTGGTCGACGACCTGGCCCGCCAGGTAGCAGGCGTTCACCGCCACCCGCTGCGGGCCGGAGAGGCCGAGCCCGGCGAGCCGGGCGAGCGCCCGGTCCAGCAGCGGCACGTTCCCGACCGGGCAGAGCGCCTTGGGCAGCCGTTCGGTGAGCGGCCGCAGCCGGGTGCCCTCGCCGGCGGCGAGCACCACCGCGCAGACGTCGTCCGGGCCGGCCGCCGACACGCTCACTCCTGCGTGTCGGGCAGGGGCGGCGGGAACTGCCCCACCAGGGGGCCGATGCCGTAGTACGCCAGCAGCCGCGCCGTCGCCCAGCTGAGCCGGGGCAGGTCGTCGAGCGGATGCCAGGCGGCCTCGAAGACCTCGGCGCCGTCGACCTTCAGCTCCGTCGTGGCCGCGGGCACCTCCGCGGTGAAGACGACGTCCACCCAGCCCTTGGCGTGCACGATCGCGTTGGGCACAGCCGGAACGAGCTGGGTGGGGGAGAGCCGGATGCCGGACTCCTCGTACAGCTCACGGGCCGCGCCCACGGCGGGGGCTTCACCGCGTTGCAGCAGCCCGGCCGGGAGCGTCCAGCCGTTGCCGGGCGGCTGGCGGAGCAGGAGCAGCCGTCCCGCCCCCTCGGCTTCGGCGTCGCGGACCAGGGTGACCGCACCGACGATGTACTTCGGCACGGCCATCCGGACCAGGCGGCGGCGTAGCGGCAGCGGCAGCCGGTAGAAGACCTGATAGCCGATGGCCCGGCCGGTAACGCGCGAGCGAGGGATCATGACACCAGGCTAATGCTCACGAATGCGGCAGGTGCCCGGCGGGGGCCGCCGGTCACTGGCGATGGTCGACGAGATCGATGAGCTGCCGTACCACCGCGTCCGGTTCGATCACCCGGTCGAAGACCGCGACCAGCAGGGTCTCCAGGTCGGGGTAGCCGAGCTCCTCGGCGAGACGCAGCAGCGGAAGGTCGCTCGCCAGCCCGCGGTTGTGCCGGCGGAGGGTGAGCCCGATGGTGGCCCGGCCGAGCCGGACCTTGTCGTTGATCGAGATGCCCGGCTCGGTGTGCTCGGCGAACCAGCGGTTGATCTGCATCTGGGCGTGCGGGGACTTCACGAAGCCGAGCCACTCCCGGCGCGGCCCCCGCGGTGCGGCCTCCGCCTCGAAGCCGTTCTCGGCGTCGTTCTCGGTGAAGATCTCCACCACGTCGCCCTCTTCCAGCTCCGAGGAGAGCGGGGCGAGCCGGCCGTTGATCCGGGCCGCGAGGCAGTGGTCACCCCGCTCGGTGCCCAGCTCGTACGCGAGGTCGACCGGGGTGGCGCCGGCCGGCAGCACGATCTGCCGCCCGTCCGCGAAGACCTCGACCTGCGCCTCGGCCAGGTCGCAGCGCAACGACTCGAGGAACTGGGCCGGGTCGGCGGCGTTCTGCTCCCAGTCCAGCACCCGGTGCAGCCAGGCCAGCTGTTCGGCGCCGCCCGCGCCACCGCCGACCCGGGGGAAGCGGTAGTCGGCGGCGATGCCGTACTCGGCCGAGCGGTGCATCTCCTCGGTACGGATGAGCACCTCGACGGTGCGGTCCTTCGGCCCGCAGACGCTGGTGTGCAGGGAGCGGTAGAGGTTGTTCTTGGGCGAGGCGATGTAGTCCTTGAACCGCCCGGGCATCGGGCGCCAGAGCCCGTGGATCGCGCCGAGCGCCGCGTAGCAGTCGGTGGGTGGCCCGTCCACCACCACGGCGATGCGGGGCAGGTCGTACGGGGCGCTGTGGCTGCCGGCGACCGTGTCCTTCCAGATCGAGTAGAGGTGCCGGGGGCGGGGAGCGACCTCGGCGTCGACCCGGTCGCGGCGCAGCGCCACCTTGGCCTCGGCGACCACCTGCGCGAGGTACGCGTCCCAGCCGGGCCGGTCGTGCACGTGCCGGGCGATGCGGACGTGCTCCTCCGGGTGCAGGTGCTGCAGCACCACGTCGTCCAGCTCGCGCTTGAGCGTCTGGATGCCCAGCCGCTCGCAGAGCGGGATGAGCACCTCCTCGGTCTTGCGGGCGATCCGCTCCCGGGAGGCGGCCGACCGGACGCCGAGGGTACGCATGTTGTGCAGCCGGTCGGCCAGCTTGATGATCAGGACCCGGACGTCCCGGCCGGCCGCGATGATCATCTTGCGGATCGTCTCGGCCTCCGCGGCCTTGCCGTAGAAGGCCTTGTCGAACTTGGTCACCCCGTCGACCAGGTGCGCCACCTTCGGCCCGAAGTCGTCGGCGAGCGCCTGGAGCGTGTAGCGGGTGTCCTCGACCGTGTCGTGCAGCAGCGCGGCGACCAGGGTGGTGGTGTCCATCCCGAGGTCGGCGCAGATCTGGGCGACCGCGAGCGGGTGGGTGATGTAGGGCTCGCCGCTCTTGCGGAACTGCCCCCGGTGCATGGTCTCGGCGATCGCGTACGCCCGGCGCAGCACCGAGGGGTCGGCGCCCGAGTGGATGGCGCGGTGGGCGCGTACCAGGTGACCGACCGGGTCGGACTCGGCGGTCGGCCAGTTGAGCAGCGAGCGGAGCCGGCGGGTCAGTGGCAGTTCACCCGGTTGGGTGGGAAGCGCGCCCCCCAGGGCGGCGCCGTGTCCGGCGTCGACGTCCACGAGGGACACCTCCTCACCCCGGCCCCGCGACCACCGGGCGACCGGCAACCGGGAGCAGGCCCACGAAACGGGCAGGAATGCACTTCTCTAACAGAGTAAGGGAGTCGACGTAGTCCGATCGGTCAGTTGGTCATGGGCGTTCGGTCGAGAGTTGGTGGGTCGCGGCGGCCTCGGCCTTCGCCAGGAGGTCCCGGAAGCGGGCCGCGCCACGCACCGGGGACGACCATCCGGAGGACATCTCGACCAGCCGGGTCTCCGGCCGTTCCAACCAGGACAGGATCCGTTCGGACTCCTCGGCCGTCGCGCGGGGGACCGGCCCGTGACCCGGCGCGACGGTCTCCGCGGTGGCGCGGATGGCGGCCAGCGTCGGTCGCGGATGGACGCCCGGTGGGGAGACACCGGCGCCGGCCAGCCGGCCGTGCCGGACCAGCGCCAGCTCCCAGCCACCCCGGGCGGCGGGACGGGCCGCGGCCAGCTCGGCGATGCCGGCGAGCGCGGCCAGCCGCTGCATCCGTACCGCGGCGCGCAGCAGCGCCGTCAGCCGGCTCCGGACCACCGCCGCCTCCTCGTAGCGCTGATCCGCCGAGAGCGTCTCGATCCGCCGCAGCAGCGCGTCCACCACCACCTGTGGGTCGTCGGCCGTCGCCGCGCGGAACGGGGCGGCCGCGCGCTCGTCGTACACGTCGGGGCTGATCCGGTGCTCGCAGGGCGCCGGACAGCGGCCCAGCTCGGCCAGCGCGCACGCCGGGGTGACGGTACGCAGGGAGAGCCGGTGGGTGCACTGTCGCAGCGGCACCGCGTCGTAGAAGCCGGCGGCGGCCAGCTCGGCGGCCCGCCGCGAGGTGAACGGCCCGAGGTAGGCGCGGTCGGTGGGGGAGATCTCGCGGACCACCGACAGCCGTGGGTAGTGCTCGTCGGTGAGCTTGAGCCAGAGCATCCGTTCGGGATACTTCGACCGGCGGTTGTACGGCGGGGCGTGCGCCGCGATCAGCCGTAGTTCGCGGACCTCGGCCTCCAGCGAGTGCGCGCACTCGACCGCCTCGACCCGCTCGGCGGCGGCGAGCATCTCCGAGATCCGGGCCCGCTTCTCCGCCGCCGTGAAGTAGCTGCGCACCCGGGTGGCGATGTCGCCGGAGGTGCCGACGTAGAGCGGCCGGTCGTCCGCGGCGCGGAAGATGTACACCCCCGGCGCCTTCGGCAACCCCTCGGCCAGGTGCCGCTTGCGGCGCTGGGTGGGCGTGACCGCCTTGGCGAACTCGATCGCGTCGCCGATGCTCTCCACCCGGTGCCCGCCGAGCCGGCCGATCAGCGCGTGCAACACGTCGACGGTGGCCTTGGCGTCGTCCAGAGCGCGGTGATTCGGCTGGGTGGCGGTACGGAAGTACGCGGCGAGGGTGCCGAGCTTGCGATTGGGCACCTCGTCGCGGGTCAGCACGCGGCGGGCCAGCGCGGCCGTGTCCAGCACCCGGGGGTTGGGCCAGCGGTAGCCGTGCCGGGCGCAGGCGGCCTTCAGGAAGCCGACATCGTACGGCGCGTTGTGGGCGACCAGCACGGCGTCGGAGATGAACTCGAGGAAGCTCGGCAGCACCTGCTCGATCGGTGGCGCCGGCACCACCATGGCCTGGGTGATGCCGGTCAGCACGGTGATGAACGGCGGAATCGGCTCACCCGGGTTGACCAGGGTGGCGAGCACGCCCAGCTCCTCGCCGCCGCGCACCTTGACCGCACCGATCTCGGTGATCCCGCCGCCGTCGGGGGAGCCGCCGGTGGTCTCCAGGTCGACCACCACGAACGTGGTCGCGTAGAGCGGCAGAGCCGGGTCGACCCCGCCGACGGAGGTGGGGTCGAGGCCGGCCAGCGCCTGCTGGACGTACTCCGCCTGTGCCATCCGCGGCACGCTAGCGTCCCGGTCCGACACTCCCGCCTCAGCGGCCCCACCAGTCACCACCGGGCTAGGATGAGAGATCGGCTCACTCACCGGGCGGTGGGCCCGGCTGCGGTGGGAGACTTGCCACATGCCCCTCACCGAGCCGTACGACGACCACCTCCCGCCGGAGGACCAGGCCGCCGTCGCGCGCGACACCGGTGAGGTGGGCGGGCCGGCCGCGGCCGACGCGGCGGACACCGCCGCCGGCGGTGCCACCGGCCCGAGCGCGGACGCCCCCGCCGACGGCGGCTCGCCGGAGCCGGAACCGGTCCTGCCCGAGCCGGTGCGACAGCGGATCGTGACCCTCACCGCCGCGGTGCTGCCCGGCCTCCCCGCCGACGAGGTGCCGGTCCCGCTGCGCCGGGTCGCCAAGTTCGCCCCCAACCGCCGGGCCCGGCTCGGCGCGCCGGCGATCGCCACCCAGCTCACCGCCGACCCGCTCTTCCGGCAGCGGGTCAGCGCCCGGGTGCTGGCCGACGCCGGCGATCTCGGCGCCGCCGTGGTCGAGGGCACCGCCCCGGCCGCCGCCGACCCGGTCGAGGTGGCCGCCCTGGCCTACCTGGCCCGACCCACCGGCTGGCGGGAACTCATCGAGGCGAGCGGCGCGGCGGTACGCGCCGAGGCCGACAGCGCCGTCGTCGCCGAGCTGGTACGCGAGGCGGAGCAGCGGGCCACCCGAGCCGAACACGACCGCGCGGTGGCCCGGGTCGAGGCGGAGAAGCTCCGCGACGAGCTGGCCCGGGTCCGCGAGGAGCTCGGCCAGCAGCGCGAGGAGGCCCGGCAGCTGGCCCGTACCCTGCGCGAGACGCAGGCCCGGGAGCGGCGGGCCAACGAACTGCTCGCCACCGAACGAGGCCGGGCGGGGCGGGCGGCCGCCGACGCCGACGCGGAGCTGCGCCGGGCCCGCGCCCGGCTGGCCGAGGCCGAGGCCGCCGCCGGGGCGGCCCGGACCAGCGCCAAGGAGGCCCGCTCGGTCGACGACGCCCGGCTCTGGCTGCTCCTGGAGACGATCGGGCAGGCCGCGGTCGGGCTGCGCCGCGAGCTGGCGCTCGACCCGGTCGACGCGCTCCCGGCCGACTTCGTGGCCGACGCCTTCGCCGACCAGCCCGGCGCCGCGACCGGTGCCGCGACCCGGGCCCGGGACACCGACGACCCGGCCCGGCTGGACCAGCTGCTCGCCCTGCCCCGGGCCCACCTGGTCGTGGACGGCTACAACGTCACCAAGCGAGGCTTCGGCGAGATGTCGCTGGAGCAGCAGCGCAAGCGCTTGATCAGCGGACTGGGCGGGATCGCCGCGCAGACCGGCGACGAGGTGACAGTGGTCTTCGACGGCGCCGAGCGCATCCCCGGGCTGCCGCCCACCCCGCGCGGCGTGCGGGTGCTCTTCTCCCGCAAGGGGGAGACCGCCGACGAGTTGATCCGCCGGCTGGTCCGCGCCGAGCCGCCCGGCCGCCCGGTCGTGGTGATCTCCTCCGACCGGGAGGTCGCCGACGGGGTACGCCGGCACGGCGCGTACCCGCTCGGCGCCGACTCGCTGCTGCGCCGCCTGGCCCGCTCCTGACCGCGTCTGACCCGCTCGGGTCGGGCTGATCCACTCGAGATCCATGAAGTCGCTGTGACGCACGCCGTTGATACCCCGACTTCAGTGAAGTCGAGTTGATCAGCGCCGGTTCGGTGCTCGTTGTCCGGTTCTGTCGTACCCGGGGCATAGCGTGAGCATGACCGACGGTGGTCGGGTGGCGACGTTCCGGTCGTCGAGGCCGCCGCAGCCCATCAGGAGGCGTTGATGCTCATCGACTGCGAGCGGTGCCGCATCCGGGGTGCCGGCTGTTCCGGCTGCCTGGTGACCGCCCTGCTCGACGAGAGTTCCCCCGCGGCCGACCTCGGCCCGGCCGAGCACCGGGCGATCGAGCTGTTCGTCCGGTCGGGCTTCGAGGTGGAGGTGCTTCCCGCCCCGCGGCCGCCGGTCCCGCGGCCCCGGCCGCTGCGCCGCCGCCGGATCGCCTGAACTCCGGTGCGTGCCGACCCCGCCGGCCCACACTGACCACGCCGGCCCCAGTGCGTCGACCGCGCGCCAGCCCTGCACGTCGGCCCCGCGCGCCGACTCCGCTCGACCCACCGGATGACCGTTCGGCACGTCCAGGCACCGCGCGTTGCGGCCGGCGCTCCCCGCGCGGGCTTCGCGCTCCCCGGCCCCCGATCGCGCTCGCCGCGTCGCGGCGGCCGTTCGGCGCGGGCGGGCGGGCACCGCCGCCTCCGCCCGGCAGCGGAGCCCTAGGATTGGCGGTCACGGCGAGAGGAGCGTGGATGACGCGGGTATCGCGGGGCGGGGA
>NZ_SMKG01000058.1 GCF_004348525.1 Micromonospora sp. 15K316
CGTCGACCGGGCCTTGACCGCGGCCTGCGCCCGCCCCGACCGGCGCGCACCCGGTGCCGCGACCGCGGCACCGGCCCCCGACCGGCGGCCCCGCCGGCCCCGGCGTTCACTCCTGCCGTACCTGCTGCTCGTCCCGGCCGTCGTCCTGGAACTGGCCATCCACGTGATCCCGATGGTGGTCGGGGTCTGGATGAGCCTGCTGGAACTGACCCAGTTCCACATCCGGGACTGGTCCACCGCACCCTTCATCGGGCTGGAGAACTACAGGGCGACGCTGGACTTCAACAGTGTCGCCGGTCGCGAGCTGCTGCACTCGTTCTGGGTCACGCTGGTCTACACCCTGCTCTCGGTGGGGCTGGCCTGGCTGTTCGGGATCGCCGGCGCGGTCGTGCTGCAACGACCGTTCCGCGGCCGGGCGATCCTGCGGGCGCTCTTCCTCACCCCGTACGCGCTGCCCGTCTACACCGCGGTGATCACCTGGAGCTTCCTGCTCCAGCGCGACACCGGCCTGGTCAACCACGTCCTCGTCGACCAGCTCGGGCTGCTCGACGAGAAGCCGTTCTGGCTGATCGGCGACAACAGCTTCTGGTCGCTGCTGATCGTCTCGGTCTGGCGCAACTGGCCGTTCGCGTTCCTCTGCCTCATGGCCGGCCTGCAGAACGTGCCGGACGAGCTCTACGAGGCGGCCGCGATCGACGGCGCCGGGTTCTGGCGGCGGCTGCGCTCGGTCACCCTGCCCATGCTCCGGCCGGTGAACCTGGTCCTGCTGCTGGTGCTCTTCCTCTGGACGTTCAACGACTTCAACACCCCGTACGTGCTCTTCGGCGGCTCGGCGCCGGCGCAGGCCGATCTCATCTCCATCCACATCTACCGCAGCTCCTTCAAGACCTGGGACTTCGGCTCGGGTTCGGCGATGTCGGTCGCGCTCCTGCTCTTCCTGCTGGTCGTCTCGGCCGGCTACCTGCTGATCACGAACCGCCGGAGGGACCATGCGTGAGACCACCGGTGAGCGCTGGGGCCGGCGGATAGTGCTGACCCTGCTCACCCTCTTCGTCGTCATCCCGCTCTACGTGATGGTCACCTCGGCGGCGAAGCCGTTGCAGGACGTGCAGAACGGCTTCACCTGGTGGCCCAGCCGGCCGACGCTGCAACCGTTCGTGGACATGTGGAGCACGGTGCCGCTCGCCCGCTACCTGGTGAACAGCCTGGTGGTGTCGAGCATCGCCGCGGTCTGCTCGGTGGCGGTGGCCATCTTCGCCGCGTTCGCGGTGAGCCGGTACCGCTTCCGCGGCCGGGGCCTCTTCTCGGTGACCGTGCTCTCCACCCAGATGTTCCCCGGCATCCTGTTCCTGCTGCCGCTCTTCCTCATCTACGTCAACCTGGGCAACGCCACCGGGATCGAGCTGTACGCCAGCCGAACCGGCCTGGTCATCACGTACCTGACCTTCTCGCTGCCGTTCTCGATCTGGATGCTGGTCGGCTACTTCGACTCGATCCCCCGCGGACTCGACGAGGCGGCTCAGGTCGACGGCGCCGGCCCGCTGCGCATCCTGTTCCGGGTGATCCTGCCGGCGGCCGTGCCGGGCGTGGTCGCCGTCACCGTGTACGCCTTCATGACCGCCTGGGGCGAGGTGCTCTTCGCCTCCGTGATGACCGACGAGGGCAGCCGCACCCTCGCCGTCGGCCTCCAGGGCTACTCCACCCAGTTCAACGTCTACTGGAACCAGGTGATGGCCGCCTCGCTGGTGGTGAGCGTGCCCGTCGTCGCCGGCTTCCTGGCGCTACAGCGCTACTTCGTCGCCGGTCTCACCGCCGGCGCGGTCAAGTGATTCGATCCACCGCAGAGGAGAACCAACCCGTGCCGGACCTGTCCAAGCTGCCGCCCGACTTCCTCTGGGGCGTCGCCACCGCGGCGTACCAGATCGAGGGGGCCGTCGACGTCGACGGACGATCTCCGTCCATCTGGGACACCTTTTCGGCCACCCCCGGGAACGTCGACAACGGCGACACCGGGGCCGTCGCCTGCGACCACTACCACCGCTGGCCCGAGGACGTCGCGCTGCTGCGCCGGCTCGGCGTCGACGCGTACCGGTTCTCGGTGGCGTGGCCCCGGGTGCTGCCCGAGGGGGTCGGCACGGTCAACGCGGCGGGCCTGGACTTCTACGACCGGCTGGTCGACCGGCTGCTCGCCGAGGGCATCCGGCCGCTCGTCACGCTTTACCACTGGGACCTGCCGCAGGTTCTGCAGGACCGGGGCGGCTGGCCGGAGCGCTCGACCGCCGAGGCGTTCGCCGACTACGCCGCGATCGTCGCGGCCCGCCTCGGCGACCGGGTGACCGACTGGAACACGGTCAACGAGCCGCTCTGCGTCTCCTGGATCGGCCACCTGGAGGGCAAGATGGCCCCCGGAGAACGGGACCTCGACCGGGCGGTGCGCACCTCCCACCACACCCTGCTCGGTCACGGCCTGGCCACCCAGGCGGTCCGGGCGAACGCCGCCCGGCCGGCGTCGATCGGGCTGGTGCTCAACCTCAGCCCGATCGAGGCGGCCACCGACCGTCCCGAGGACGTCGCGGCGGCCCGCCGGATGGACGGTCACGTCAACCGCTGGTGGCTCGACCCGATCCACGGGCGCGGCTACCCGGCCGACATGATCGCCACGTACGGTATCGAGCCGCCGGTACGCGACGGCGACCTGGCGGTGATCGCCACGCCGACCGACTTCCTCGGCGTGAACTACTACTTCCGCCAGCTGGTCGTCGACGACCCGGCGGGGCCCCCGCCGTACGCCCGGCAGGTGCCGGTGCCCGGGGCGGTCGAGACGGCGATGGGTTGGGAGGTCTACCCGACCGGGCTGGAGCGGCTGCTGGTCTCGGTGCACGAGGAGTACCGGCCGGCGAGGATCATCGTCACCGAGAGCGGGTCGGCGTGGCCGGACACGGTCACCGCGGAGGGCACGGTGGAGGACAAGGAGCGCACCGACCAGCTGGAGGAGCACCTGGTGGCGTGCTCGTCGGCGGTGGCCCGGGGCGTGCCGCTCGCCGGCTACTTCGTCTGGTCGCTGCTGGACAACTTCGAGTGGGCGTACGGCTACGACAAGCGCTTCGGCCTGGTCCACGTCGACTACGCCACCCAGCGGCGAACCGTGAAGGCGAGCGGGCACCGCTACGCCGAGCTGATCCGGGCCCACCAGCGGCTCGCCGGTGCGACCGGAACCGCCACGCCGGTGGCCTGAGCGGACCGACCGGGCCCCGGGATCCCTGGGTGCCGCGCCGTGCGGCGCCCAGGGTCTGGCCCGCCACTGCGCGGTCGAGGAGCGGCGGAAGAACGCGCGTGGCATGTCCGGGCCGATCGGCGACGGGGCGGGTGTTCACCTGGTGTCCTTTAGAGCTGATGTCGTGAACGCATCAGGGCAGGTCGCCGCCGGTGACCCGGGCATCATCCCCGCCTCGACACACCCGGCATCACCCGTCTCGACGCATCAGACATCACCCTGTCGCCGGCGTAGCCGCCGTGCTCGCCGCCGGCGTCTTGATGCACCGGCTCCTACACCTGATGTCGCGGGCGACTCCGCTCCAAAGCATCCAGGGAAGCTACCCGTCGCCCCGGCCCGCCCGACGCCAGCGGATCCCATGTCCGGCACGGACTGCTGCCGCGCCGAGCCACCAGAGAGCGCTCTCTTGACACCATGGATGCCCATCAATAGATTGTTACCAATCTATTTCCGCCCGCACCGTCTCGCCCCCACCGCTACCGCTGGGCGGATCGAGGGTCCAGACACCCCGACACACGCAGGGAGGCCCCCGTGCGCAGCATCCGTGCCATCGCCGCGCTCGCCGCCGCCACCGCCGGGCTCAGCGTCACGCTCATCGCGACGACGCAGGCCCCCGCGGTCGCGGCGCCCGGCGCGGTGACCTGGTCCGACGACTTCAACGGCCCCGCCGGCACACCCCCGGACCAGAACAAGTGGAGGTACGACATCGGGGGCGGCGGCTGGGGCAACAACGAGTTGCAGTACTACACGAACAGCACCCGCAACGCGGCGCTGGACGGCAACGGCAACCTGGTGATCACCGCCCGCCGGGAGAACCCCGCCAACCTCAACTGCTGGTACGGCAGCTGCCAGTACACCTCGGCCCGGCTGCTGACCGCTGGCACGTTCGCCCAGGCGTACGGCCGGTTCGAGGCGCGCATCAAGATCCCTCGGGGGCAGGGGCTCTGGCCCGCCTTCTGGATGCTCGGCACCAGCAGCAACTCGTGGCCCGACCGCGGCGAGATCGACATCATGGAGAACGTCGGGCGCGAACCGTCCACCGTGCACGGCACGCTGCACGGGCCGGGCTACTCCGGCGGCAACGCGGTGACCGGGCAGACCTCGCTGCCGGGTGGCCAGGCGCTCGCCGACGCCTTCCACACGTACACCGTCGACTGGGCGCCGGACTCGATCACCTGGTATCTCGACGGCGTGCAGTACTCCCGCAAGACCCCGGCCGACCTGCGCGGCAACCGATGGGTCTTCGACCACCCCTTCTTTATGATCATGAATGTGGCGGTCGGCGGGAACTGGCCCGGCTCCCCCGACGGGACGACGGTCTTCCCGCAGCAGATGGTCGTCGACTACGTCCGGGTGCAGGCCTGGGACAGCGGCGGCGGAGGGGGCGGCGCGCCGATCGTCGGCTACGGCAACAAGTGCGTGGACGTGGCCGGCGCCAACAGCGCCAACGGCACCCCGGTGCAGCTCTGGATCTGCAACGGCACCGCCGCGCAGCGCTGGAGCTGGGCCGGTGACGGCTCGGTGCGGGCCCTCGGCAAGTGCCTCGACGTGGCCGGCGGCGGCACCGCCAACGGCACGCCGGTGCAGCTGTGGGACTGCAACGGCAGCGCCGCGCAACGCTGGGTCTTCACCGCTGCCGGCGACATCGTGAACCCGCAGGCCGACAAGTGCCTCGACGCGACCGGAGCGAGCTCCGCCGACGGCACCCGCCTGCAGATCTGGCAATGCACGGGCGGCCCCAACCAGAAGTGGCGCCGCTGAGCCACCCGATCCAGGGGCCGTCGCGGTCGCCCGCGGCGGCCCCTCGGTGTCGGTGGCCGCGCCGTTGCCTGCGGGATCACGGCCACGCTGACCCCCGGCCTTCGTCACCCGCCGAGCCCGCTCGGTCGACCGCCACCGGAGCCGGGGTCACCCGCTCAGTGGCCCGGGCGAGGTCGCCCGGGGTGTCGAGGTCGAGCGGGACACCGACGCCGTCGCAGGGCACCCGGACCACCAGGTCGGGCCGGGCGCGCAGCAGGTCGCGGGCGCCCCGGTCGCCGGTGGCGTACCGATCGAGCAGCGGCCAGGTGTCGCGCCCGAGCAGGACGGGGTGGCCGGGACGCCCGGCGTAGGTGGCGGTCGCGACAACCGCACCGCCGGCGTACGCGGCCCGCAGCCGGCGTACCGCCGCGGGGCTGAGCAGCGGCTGGTCGACGAGGATCACCACGGCCGCCCCCGCCTGCGCGGGCAGCGATGCCAACCCGAGGCGCAGCGACAGGCCCATCCCCTCCGACCAGTCGGGGTTGGTCACCAGGACCGCCTCGGGCAGCGGGGGCAGGTCGTCCGCCCCGGCGCCGACCACGACGTGCACCGGGGCACAGCCCCCGGCGGTCAGCAGGCGCACGGCACGGAGGACGAGCTGCTCCCCCTCGAACTCGACGAGCGCCTTGGGCCGGCCGAACCGGCGCCCGGCACCGGCGGCGAGCACCAGCCCGGCCACCTTCTCCTCCGCCACCCCACTCCCTCGACCGTGAAAGTGCTGCCGGTTTTCTCCCTATTAGTGTGAACAAAGCTACTATGGGCGGGTGCAGAATCGCTCCGGTAGCGCCTCGGTCGCCGGCGACGAACGGTCGTCCCCGGTCGCGTTCACCGTCAACGGCACCCGCCGTGAGCTGACCCTGGACAACCGCACGACGCTGCTCGACGCGCTCCGCGAACACCTGGACCTCGTCGGCGCGAAGAAGGGCTGCGACCACGGCCAGTGCGGCTCCTGCACGGTGCTGCTGGAGGGGCGGCGGGTGAAGAGCTGCCTCATCCTCGCCGTCACGCTGGACGACTGCGCGATCACCACGGTGGAGGGGCTGGCCGGGCCCGACCAGCTCTCCCCCTTGCAGGAGGCGTTCGTCGCGCAGGACGCCTTCCAGTGCGGCTACTGCACGCCGGGGCAGCTCTGCTCGGCCCGCGGCGTGCTCGACGAGATCGCCGAGGGGTGGCCGAGCGCGGTCACCGACGACCTCACCGGCGCCGTACGGCCGACCGACGCGGAGATCCGCGAACGGATGGCCGGCAACCTGTGCCGGTGTGGGGCGTACCCGCACATCGTCGCCGCCATTCGCGAGACGGCGGGCGACCGATGAGGGAGTTCCGGTACCGCCGCCCGACCGACGTCGACGAGGCCGTGGCGCTGCTCGGCGCGGACCCCGAGGCGGCGTACCTGGCCGGCGGCACCAACCTCGTCGACCTCATGAAACTCGGCGTGCAGCGCCCCGACCTGCTGGTGGACGTCACCCGGCTGCCGCTGGGCGGCATCGAGCCGCTGCCCGGGGGCGGCCTGCGCGTCGGCGCGACCGTGCGCAACAGCGAGCTGGCCGCCCACCCGCTGGTACGCCGGGACTACCCCGTGCTCGCCCGCGCACTGCTCGCCGCCGCCTCCGGCCAGGTACGCAACATGGCGACCACCGCCGGCAACCTGTTGCAGCGCACCCGGTGCTTCTACTTCCAGGACACCGGCAAGGCGTGCAACAAACGGGATCCGGGCAGCGGCTGCGCGGCCCGGCACGGGCAGAACCGCGAGCTGGCCATCCTCGACTGGTCCGAGGAGTGCGTCGCCACCCACCCGTCGGACCTGGCCGTCGCGCTGGCCGCCCTCGACGCGGTGGTCGAGGTGGCCGAGCCCGACGGAACACGGGACGTGCCCTTCGTCGAGCTGCACCGGTCGCCGGGCGAGCACCCGGAGCGGGAGACCACCCTGCCGCGTGGCGCGCTGATCACCGCCGTGCGGATCCCTCCGCTGCCGGCCGCACGCCGGTCGGCGTACCTCAAGGTTCGCGATCGGGCCTCGTTCGCCTTCGCGGTCGGTGCGGTGGCCGCCGTGCTCGACCTGGACGGGGACATGGTGCGCGACGTCCGGCTCGCCTACGGCGCGGTGGCGCACCGGCCCTGGCGGGCCTTCCGGGCCGAGACGGAACTGCGCGGCCGGCAGTTCACCCCGGAGCTGGCCGGGCAGGCCGCCGACGCCGAACTCGCGGCGGCGCGCCCGTTGCGGCACAACGGTTTCAAGGTGCCGCTGATCCGCGCGATCACCGTCCGCGCCCTCACCGAGCTGGCGGAGGCGCAGGCATGAACCGCCGGTTCCGCCACCCGGACGCGGGAGCGCCCGCGTGAGCGCGGGCGCGGTGGGACGGGCCCATCCCCGGCTGGAGGGCCCCGAGAAGGTCACCGGCACCGCCCGGTACGCGGTCGAGTACCCGCTGGACGACGTGACGTACGGCTGGGCGGTGCCCGCGGCGGCGGTGCGCGGCCGGATCACCCGGATCGACCCGGAGCCGGCGCTCGCGGTGCCGGGCGTGCTCGCCGTCCTGCACCACGGCAACGCCCCCCGGCTCTCGCCCGACGTCGAAGCGGAGCTGTACCTGTTGCAGGAGCCGGCGGTGCACTACCGCGGTCAGCTGGTGGCCGTGGTGGTGGCCGAGAGCATCGAGGCGGCCCGCGAGGGCGCCCGCCACGTCCGGATCGAGTACGACACCGAGCCGCACAGCACGGTGCTCACCGCCGACCACCCGGGACTGTACCGACCGGAGAAGGTCAACCCCGGCTATCCCACCGACACCTCCGAAGGGGACTTCGACGCCGCGTTCGCCGCCGCCGAGGTGCGGGTCGACGCCACGTACCGGACCCCGGCGTACCACAACAATCCGATGGAGCCGCACGCCACCACGGCACAGTGGCGGGACGGGCGGCTGCTCGTACATGACTCCAACCAGGGCTCGACGGCCGTGCAGGCCGCCCTCGCCGAGCTGTTCGGCATCCCCCGCGAGTCCGTGCGGGTGATCAGCGAACACGTGGGCGGCGGCTTCGGCAGCAAGGGCTACCCGAAGGCCGCCGTGGTGCTCGCCGCGCTCGCGGCCCGGCAGGTGGACCGGCCGGTGCGACTCGCCCTCACCCGGCAACAGCTCTTCGGGCCGATCGGCTACCGCACCCCGACGATCCAGCGGGTACGGCTCGGCTCCGACGCGGACGGCCGGATCGCGGCGATCTGCCACGACGCCATCAGCCAGACCTCGACGATCACCGAGTTCGCCGAGCAGACCGCCGTCTACACCCGCAGCATGTACGCGGCGCCGCACCGGCGCACCACGCACCGGCTGGCCCGCCTCGACGTGCCGACCCCGTTCTGGATGCGGGCGCCCGGCGAGTGCCCCGGGGCATACGCCCTGGAGTCGGCGATGGACGAACTCGCCTCCGCCTGCGGGATCGATCCGATCGAGCTGCGCGTCCGCAACGAACCGACTGTCGACCCCGACCAGGGGCACCCGTTCAGCAGCCGCAACCTCGTCGCCTGCCTGGTCAAGGGCGCGCGCCGGTTCGGCTGGGGCGATCGTGACCCGCGTCCCGGCAGCCGCCGGGAGGGCCGGTGGCTGATCGGTACCGGAGTGGCCGGCTCCAGCTACCCGGCGAGGGCGCGGGCCTCCGCGGCCACGGCCACCGCGCTGCCCGACGGCGGCTACCTGGTCCGGATCAACGCGACCGACATCGGCACCGGCGCGCGCACGGCGCTCTGGCAGGTCGCCGCGGACGCGCTGGACGTGCCACCGGAGCGGGTGACCATCCGGATCGGCGACAGTGACCTGCCGCCCGCGGGCGTGGCCGGCGGTTCGATGGGTACCGCGTCGTGGAGCTGGGCGGTGACGCGCGCCTGCCAGGAGCTGCGCGACCGGCTCGGCCACCACTCCGGCTCGCTGCCGCCCGAGGGGCTGACCGTCGCGGCGAGCACCGCCGACGAGGTCCGGGCCCAGCGGCCGATGGCCCGCTACGCGTACGGCGCGCAGTTCGCCGAGGTGCGGGTGGACGCGGACACCGGCGAGGTCCGGGTGAGCCGCATGGTCGGCGTGTTCGCAGTCGGCCGGGTGGTGAACCCGACCACCGCGCGCAGCCAGCTCATCGGGGGCATGACCATGGGGATCTCGATGGCCTTGCACGAGGAGGGGCTACTCGACGAGCGGTACGGCGACTGGGTCAACCACGACCTCGCCACGTACCACATCACCGGGTGCGCGGACGTCGAGCAGATCGAGGCGGAGTGGGTCGACGAGGAGGACGCCGACCTGAACCCGACCGGGGTGAAGGGGCTCGGCGAGATCGGCATCGTGGGCACGGCGGCGGCGATCGCCAACGCCGTCCGGCACGCCACCGGCGTACGGGTGCGTGACCTGCCGATCCGGCTGGACAAACTCGCCGGCTCATCACCCTTTGCTTAATTAACCTCCCGCTGATATAACTTCGGGGTGCATGCCTTCGACGTGTTGGGCGACCCGGTGCGGCGCCGGATCCTCGAGCTGCTCGCCGGAGGCGAGACGACCGCGGGCGACATCTGCGCGGTGATCCAGCGCGAGTTCGGCATCTCCCAGCCGGCCGTCTCACAGCACCTGAAGGTCCTCCGGCTCAACGGGTTCGCCACCGTCCGGCCGGACGGCACACGGCGGCTCTACGCGGTCGACCCCCGCCCGCTGCGCGACGTCGACCAGTGGCTCGACCACTTCCGCCGGTTCTGGACCCCACCACTGACCGCGCTGGCCACCGAGCTCGCCCGCGGCAAACGCGAGCGGCGACTGCGCGAGGAGTCCGGCACACCCGGCGGGCCGCCACCACAGGCGTCCCCCGGCCCGGACGAGGGGCCGCGTCGGCCGGCCACGGAAATCCGCGATGACAGGAGAACACGATGATTGACGCCACCGAGCAGATCAACGCCGTCCGGCGGCAGGTCGGCAGCCGGACGCTGGAGGCGGGCGAGGCGCGCGTGACCACGATCAGCCAGACGTACGACGCGCCGGTCGAGGACGTCTGGGACGCCTGCACGAACGCCGAGCGGATCCCCCGCTGGTTCCTGCCGATCTCCGGCGAGCTGCGCCTCGGCGGCCGCTACCAGCTGGAGGGCAACGCCGGTGGCGTCGTCGAGAGCTGCGACCCGCCGCACAGCTTCGCCGCGACGTGGGAGTACGGCGGCGAGGTCAGCTGGATCGAGGTCCGGCTGACCCCGCAGGACGGCAGCCGGACCCGTTTCGAGCTGAACCACATCGCCCACGTCGACGACGACCGGTGGGCCCAGTTCGGCCCGGGCGCGGTCGGCATCGGCTGGGACCTCGGGCTGCTCGGCCTCGCGACGTACTTCGGGGCACCCGGCTCGGGCGTCCGCCCGGAGGACGCCGAGGCCTGGTCGGCGTCGGCCGAGGGGCGCTCCTTCATGACGCTGGCCAGCGAGCGCTGGCGCGAGGCGAGCGTCGCCGCCGGCACCGACCCCGAGGCCGCCCGCGCCGCGGCCGAGCAGGTCACCGCCTTCTACACGGGCGTCTCGGCCTGAGCCACCGCCTCGCGGCCGACCTGGCGGGCGTGGGGGTGCCCTGAGGTGTGATCGACTCTTGGTCAAGGAAGTCGGGCTGTCCGGCGCACCCGGACAGCCAGACTTCATGGATGTCGAGTCGATCACGCGGGTGCGGGGCGGTGACCGGGCAGCATCGACGGTCGCTGCCGGACGCGGAGCGCCGACCGCGCGGGTAACGTGCTGCGACATGACCGCTGCGCCGTACTCCCACTGTTCCTACTGCGGAGCCGGCTACCCGGCGGGGGCCGGCTGGCCGCGGGTCTGCACGGTCTGCGGGCAGACGGTCTGGCGCAACCCGCTGCCGGTGGCGGTCGCGGTGCTCCCGGTACGCACCCAGGCCGGGGTCGGCGTGGTGGTGGTCCGGCGCGACATCGAGCCCGCCCGCGGGCAGCTCGCCCTGCCCGGGGGTTTCATCGAGTACGGCGAGGAGTGGAACGAGGCCCTGGTCCGGGAGCTGCGGGAGGAGACCGGCCTGGTCGCGGCGGCGCAGGACGCGACGCTCTTCGCGGTGCACTCCGCGCCCCGCGGCGGCACGATGATGGTCTTCGGCGTACTGCCCGAGCAACGTGCCGAAGACCTGCCCGCGTCGGCGCCGACCGAGGAGGCCACCGAGTGGCTGGTCCTCACCGAGCCGGTCGAGCTGGCCTTCGACACGCACACCCGGGTGCTCGCCGACTTCCTGACCGGACACCACACCCGCTGAGGCGGCCCTCCTGGACGCCGACCGCGACGCCGGGCCCCGGCCGAAGCGGCGGCGCGGTCGGTGACTGTCAGGCGGCGGCGCGGTCGTCGACCGGTCGGCGACGACGCCCCGGGTCGGTGAGCGCCGGCGGGCGCCAGGCCCCGTCGGCCGTGTACAGGTCGGTGCCCGGCGGCACGATCTCGTCGATCCGGTCGAGCGCGGCGTCGTCGAGGGTCAGGTCGGCGCCGGCCAGCAGCCCGTCGAGCTGCGCCATGGTGCGGGGTCCGATCAGCACGGAGGTGACCGCCGGATGCGTCGCGGGGAACGCCACCGCCAGCTGCGGCAGCGTGCAGCCGAGCTGCCCGGCCAGGGCCACGAGCTCCTCGACGGCCCGGTACTTCGCGGCGTTACCCGGAATCGCCGGGTCGAAGCGGGCCGGGGTGAGGGTGGCCCGGCCGCGGGTCAGGTCGGCGGGACGGCCGTCGCGGTACCGGCCGGAGAGGAAGCCCGAGGCGAGCGGGCTCCAGGTGAGCACGCCCATGCCGTACCGCTGGCAGACCGGCAGGACGTCCGCCTCGATGCCCCGGGCGAGCAGCGAGTACGGCGGCTGCTCGGTGCGGAACCGGCCCAGCGCG
Source organism: Micromonospora sp. 15K316 (assembly GCF_004348525.1). Lineage (GTDB taxonomy): Bacteria > Actinomycetota > Actinomycetes > Mycobacteriales > Micromonosporaceae > Micromonospora. The sequence continues at coordinate 11,949 of NZ_SMKG01000058.1, forward strand.
CGCCGCTGCGAGACGTGCTGCGCCTCCACGATCTCCTCCGCCGGGAAGGTGGAGCAGCCGAAGGCCCGGATGGTGCCCGCCCGGACCAGGTCGGTGAGGGCGCCCAAGGTCTCCTCGACGTCCGTGGTGTGGTCGGGCCGGTGCACCTGGTAGAGGTCGATCCAGTCGGTGCCCAGCCGCCGGAGGCTCTCCTCGACGGCCCGCACGATCCAGCGCCGCGAGTTGCCGCCACGGTTGCGCCCCTCCCCCATCGGGAAGTGCACCTTGGTGGCGAGCACGACCTCGTCCCGCCGACCCCGCAGCGCCTTGCCGACGATCACCTCCGATTCGCCGGCGGAGTACATGTCGGCGGTGTCGACGAGATTGATCCCCCGGTCGAGGGCGGAGTGGATGATCCGGACGCACTCGTCGTGGTCCGGGTTGCCGACCGCGCCGAACATCATCGCGCCCAGCGCGTGGACGCTGACCTCGATGCCGGTGCCGCCGAGAACGCGGTAACGCATGCCTGAACTCCCCGTCGTCGTACGGATGCCCGCCGGTGGACCCGGCGGGCGTACGCCGCACGCTAGGAGTTCGAGCGCGCTGGAGGTCAACAGTGGGATCGCCGCCACCGGGCTCGGCGGCGCGACCGACGGGGGTGATCAGGGCGTGGCGAGCGGATCCGGCGTGGGCGGGCGCTCGACGGTCAGCGGCAGCAGCACCCGGAACACCGTGTCGCCGGGCTCGCTGCGTACCCGGATGTCGCCGTGGTGCTTGTGCACGACGATCCGGTACGAGATGTCCAGCCCGAGCCCGGTGCCGCTGCCCACCGGCTTCGTGGTGAAGAACGGCTCGAAGATGCGCGGACGCACCTCCGGCGGGATGCCCGGCCCGGTGTCGGCGACCTCGACGGCCAGCAGGTCACCCGCCCGCTCGGTGCGGACGGTCAGCGTGCCCGTCTCCCCCATCGCGCCCAGCGCGTTGTCGACGAGGTTGGTCCAGACCTGGTTCAGCTCCGCCGCGTACGCCGGCACGGGCGGCAGGCTCCGGTCGTACTCCTTCACGAGCCGGACCCCGGCGGGGATCTTCGCCTTGAACATCACCAGCGTGGCGTCGAGCAGGTCGTGCACGTCGACCACCTGGAACGGCGCTCGGTCCAGCTGGGAGTACTGCTTGGCGGCGCCGACCAGACCGGAGATCCGGGTGACCGCCTCGCCGATCTCCCGCATCAGCAGCTCGGTCTCCACGGTGTAGGTGAGCCACCGGATCGCCGTCTCCAGGTCGGCCTGGCCGACGCTCGTCCGCACCCGGGCCAGCCACTCGGTGTCCGCGCCGGCGCCGACCAGGATCGGCGCCAGGTCCCAGGCCCCCCGTACCCCCTGCTCGTCCAGCCAGTCGGTCAGCGTGTCCTCGGCGTCGGCGACGGCCATCGGGCTGAGCTTCGGCGCGCTCGCCACCCGAGTCACCGCCTCCTCCTGCAACTCCACGAGGCGGTGCAGGCCGCTGCCGTCGAGGCGGCCGTCGGCGATCATCGCGAGCTTGCTCCGGATCGCGGCCACCCGGTCGCGCAGCACGGAGGTCGCCCGCACCGCCGCCGCGGCCGGATTGTTCAGCTCGTGGGTGAGGCCGGCGGAGAGCGAGCCGAGGGCGAGCAGCCGTTCCCGCTCCCCGACCAGGGTCTGCGTGTTGCGCATCCCGATGAAGAGCCCCTCCAGCAGGTGCATCGCCATCGGGAACCAGGTGCGGACGGCCTGCGCGAAGCTCTCCGCGGGGAGCACGAAGAACTCGGTGTCGGCGACCGCGCGCATCGTGTTGCGGTAGATCTGCTCGGTCTCGCCGTCGAGGTACGCCTGGGTGGCGCCGCCGTACACCCCGCGCTGGGAGGTCCGGTTCAGCTCCACCTCGTCGTCGCCGACCCGCCGGCTGAGGGTCACCGTGCCGGAGAGCAGGACGAAGAAGCACGTCGCGGCCTCGCCCTCGGCGAACACCACGGTGCCGCCGCCCCGCTGCTCCGTCCGGCCGTGCTCCGCGAGCCAGGCCAGCTGGTCGTCGCCGAGCGACTCGAACAGGAACAGCGTGCGCAGCTGCTCCGGCGTCAGCCGGTCGGTCGGGGTGCTCACTGCGCCTCCAGGTAGCGGTGCACCAGCGAGACGGCCATCGCCCCCTCGCCGACGGCGGAGGCGACGCGCTTCACCGACTGGGAGCGCACGTCGCCGGCGGCGAAGACTCCCGGCAGGCTCGTCTCCAGGTGGTACGGGTCGCGCGGCAGCGACCAGCCGGCCGGCGGCTTGCCGCCGGTGACCAGGTCGGGGCCGGTGACGATGAACCCCCGCCGGTCACGTGCCAGCACGCCGTCCAGCCACTCCGTGCGCGGCTCCGCCCCGATGAAGACGAAGAGCCAGGAGGTCTCCGCGGTGCGCACCTCGCCGGTGCGGCTGTCACAGAGCGTGATCCGTTCCAGGTGGTCGCCGCCCGCCGCGCCGACCACCCGGGTGTGCGGGTGCACGACGATCCGGTCGCTCTGCTCCAGCTGGTCGATCAGGTACCGCGACATGGAGGCGGTCAGGTCGGGGCCCCGGACCAGCAGGTGCACCCGGGCGGCGTAGCGGGAGAAGAAGACCGCCGCCTGGCCGGCGGAGTTCGCCCCGCCGACGATGTAGACCTCCTCGTCGACGCAGTTCGGCGCCTCGGTGGAGACGGCGCCGTAGAAGACACCCCGTCCGGTGAAGTCACTCACGCCGGGGGCGTCGAGCACCCGGTAGGAGACGCCGGTGGCGAGTACCACGGTGTGCGCGGCGATCTCGGTGCCGTCGCCGAAACGGAGCAGCCGGGCGCCGCCGGCCTCGGTCAACCCGACCACCTCCCGGGTGCTGAGCAGCTCGGCGCCGAACTTGAGCGCCTGCCGGCGCGCCCGGTCGGTGAGCTGGGCGCCGGAGACGCCGTCGGGGAAGCCGAGGTAGTTCTCGATCCGGCTGCTCTGCCCGGCCTGGCCGCCGGTGGCGCGGCGCTCCACCAGCACCGTACGCAGGCCCTCCGACGCGGCGTACACGGCCGAGCCGAGACCGGCCGGGCCACCGCCGACCACCACCACGTCGTAGAAGTCGGTGGTCGGTTCCACGGCGAGGCCCACCACGCTGGCGAGCTCGGCCGCGGACGGGGCGATCAACGTCTTGCCCTCGGCGGTCACCACCAGCGGCACGTCCGTCTCACCGGCGCCGGCGGCGGCGAGCAACCGGGCACCCTCCGGGTCGTCCGTGAGCAGCCACCGGTACGGGATGAGGTTGCGGGCCAGGAAGTCACGGATCTTGAACGAGGGGGCGGACCAGCGGTGCCCCACCACCCGGATCTCGGTGAGCGCCGCGTCCGGGGTGGCCGCCCAGGCGTCCAGCAGGCCGTCCACGACCGGGTAGAGCTTCTCCTCCGGCGGGTGCCAGGGCTTGAGCAGGTAGTGGTCCAGGTCCACGATGTTGATCGCCTCGATGGCGGCGTCCGTGTCGGCGTACGCGGTGAGCAGTACCCGGCGGGCGGCGGGGAAGAGATCCATCGCGGCCTCGAGGAACTCGATGCCGGTCATCTCGGGCATCCGGTGGTCGGCGAGGAGCAACGCCACCCGTTCACCGCGCAACTTGATCTCGCGCAGCGCGTCCAGGGCCTCCGGTCCCGATCCGGCGCGGACCACCCGGTACCGCTCGCCGTAGCGGCGACGGAGGTCGCGCGCCACCGCGCGGGACACCACCGGGTCGTCGTCGACGCTCAGGATCACCGGGTTCGCCATGGCGCTCATGAAACCACCTCCCGCACCGCCGGTCACGGGCACCTCGGCGAGGCGTACCCGGGAAGGGGCGTGGTACCGCCACGTCGCACGATTGGCGCGCCCCCGGGTGGGTAACCGGGGCCGGGCGCCGGCGGGGCGCCGCGGCCCGGGCTGCCGTATTCACCTCCGGGGGGCCTATGTCGGAGACGCCAGCGCCCTCGGCCGGGCCGGCGGGGACCGGCGAGGTCGTGGAGCTACGGGTGCACGGGGTCTCGGGGGCCGGCGCCGAGCAGGTGCTGGACCGGCCGCACGCGTACCAGGTCGCCGGGGACAGCAACGGGGGATTCTTCCGCCCGCGGCCCGGCTACCCGGACAGCGCCGGTCCGGGCGGCATCACGGTGGAGGCGTACCGCTGGAGCGACCTGCCCTCCGGTACCGCGGTCCGGACGTTGTCGCTGGTCTTCCTGCTCCCGTTCATGCTCTGCAATGTGGCGGCCTGGATGCGTCCGAACGCCACCGGCGCGCACACCCTGATGAAGGCGCTGTGCCGGGTGCTCGGGCTCACCCTGACCGCGCTCTACGTGCTCTCCATCGTCGGGGCCGCCGTGGATCTGGTCGCCTGGCAGTGCATGGCCGCGCCGCGCTGCGTCCGGGACCGGGACTGGCTCTCCTGGCTCGGCGTGCAGCCGACCGGGCTGCGCCTGGCGGTGATCAGCCTCGTTCCGGCCGGGGCCATCGCCCTGATCTGGTGGCTCGGCGCCCGGCCCGGCCGGTCGTTCAGCGCCTTCCGCCCACCGGCGGACTCGGGTTCGGGTGCGTACCAGCTCGGCGAGGTGGGCAGGTGGGACTCGGGTCCGCTCGGCGGGCGGCTGCGCTCGATCCACGTCGCGACCGCGTTCGCCACCCTCGACGCGAGCCTGCTCGCCGCCCGCCTCGGGCCCGGGGTCTCCGTGGCGTCGCTGGTGCTGGCGGGGTTGGTAGTGGCCGTCCTGGTGGCCTGCCTGGCGATGGTCTGCGCCCGGAACCTGATCGACCACCCGGGCCCGCGCCCCGCGGCGGATCTCGCCACCCGGACGCTACGAACGGTCACCTGCGGGCTGACCGTGCTTGTCGTGGTGGTGATCCTGGTCGACCCGGCGCCGTGGCCGGCGGGGATCGGCCTGCCCCGCTACGGCGCCACCCTGGCGTGGGTCTTCGTCGCCCAGACCCTGCTGCTGGCCGGCATCGGCCTCGTCGTGCTCCGCAGCCGGGGCCTGCGCGGCACGCGGCAGGGGTGGGGGGCGCCGGTCATCGCGGCGGTCGCCACCGGCCTGGCGGTGGCGTTCTCCTCCGAGCTGGTCTACCGGGTGGCGGACCTGCTGAACCGCGACCAGCCGACGGCGGGACGGCTGATGATCAGCCCGCCACCGGCGTACAAGTGGGCGATCTTCGGGTTCGGGCTGGCGGTGCTCGGCACGCTGATCGTGGCCGGGCTGGTGGTCATCGTCTCCGGCCGGGGCAGGTACCGGGTCGCCGCGGGGATCGTCGCCCGCGACTTCCCCGACGCCCCGCCGGAGGCGGGGCCACGGCTGCGGCAGGTCGAGCGGACCATCGCCCGGGCCCGGTTCACCGAGCACCTGGAGCCGATCACCATGGTGTACGCCTTCCTCATCGGGGTGGGCCTGGCCACCAGCGTGCTCGGCCTGATGGGGCGTTACCCCGCGGACATCGTGCAGGGCTACATCGGGCTCCCCGGCGACCTGGTGAACTTCTTCCTGGGGGCGGGGAGCTACGTGATCGCGGCCATCCTGCTCGGCCTGGTCGTCGGCGGCATCTTCGCCTACCGGACCGCCGAGTTCCGCAGGTACGTCGGCGTGATCTGGGACCTGGGTACGTTCTGGCCCCGCGGCAGTCATCCCTTCGCGCCACCCTGCTACGCGGAGCGGGCGGTGCCCGAGCTGACCCGACGGATCACCTACCTGGTCGGCCGGGGCGACCGGGTGCTGCTCTCCGGGCACAGCCACGGGTCGGTCCTGCTCGCGGCGGCCGTGCTGCAACTGCCCGACGGGGTGGGCGAGCGGGTGGCCCTGCTCACCTACGGCTCGCCGCTGCGCCGGCTCTACTCCCACCTCTTTCCCGCGTACGTCGACGAGGACGTGCTCCGGGAGGTGGGCAGGCGGGTCGGCTGGCGGTGGATCAACATCTGGCGGGACACCGACCAGATCGGCAGTTGGATCTTCTCCCCGAACCGGCCGGGCGACCCGAGACCGGCGGACGACCCCGCCGCGACCGTGGACCGGCGGCAGGTCGACCCGCGCGATGTGGTCGCGCCGCCGAGCGACAGCGTGCCCCCGCCGATGTTCGGGCACTGGCCGGGCGAGTCCGACGACCGGCTCACCGACTCGGTCCGGGAGCTCGCCGAACGGCTGCGCGCCGAGACCACGTGAACGCCCCACCGGTCCGTGACCGCCGGGGCGGTGCGGGGAGTACTCGACCGGGCGCGCTGCCGTGATCGACTCGGGCTCGGCGACAGACGGGCTGTCGCAGCGCCCGGGACACCCCGACTACCGGGAGGGCGGATCGATCGACGACGGCGCGGTGGTCCGGGCACGCCGGTGAGCCGGATGGTGCGCCGGCGTCCGGATATCCTCGGCCGGGTGAACGCCTCCAGGCAGCCCGAGCGCCGACTGATCGCCTCGAACAAGAAGGCACGGCACGACTACACGATCCTCAAGACGTACGAGGCCGGGATCGTGCTGGCCGGCACCGAGGTCAAGTCGCTACGGGAGGGACGCGCGTCGCTGGTCGACGCCTTCGCCCAGGAGCGCGACGGCGAGATCATGCTGTACGGGCTGCACATCGCCGAGTACGGCTACGGCACGTGGACCAACCACCAGCCGCGGCGCACCCGCAAGCTGCTGCTGCACCGGGTGGAGATCGAACGCATCCTCGCCAAGACCCGGGAGGGCGGGATCACGCTCGTGCCGTTGTCGATGTACTTCGAGAACGGCTGGGCCAAGGTGGAGCTGGCGCTCGCCCGGGGCCGCCGGTCGTACGACAAGCGGCAGGCCCTCGCCGAGCGGGACGCCAACCGGGAGATCGCCCGGGAGATGGGCCGGCACCTCAAGGGCCGGACGGGTCGGGCCTGACGCCTGCCCGCCTCCTCACCGGTAACCACGGCGTGTCCGCGACAGGCACGCCGTGCCCCGTTGACTGAGCCCGCGGGCCGTGCTGTCCTCGGCCCTCGACCCTCGATGAAAACCGGGCCCGCGCGCAGCTGCCGCACGTGGCCCGTCGCCGTCGGGTCGATCGCCGCGATCCCGGGAGCCCGGCGTGACGACGCGACCCCGCCGCGCGCGACGACGCGAAGGACCACCCGAGCCGGATCAGTCGGCGAACAGATCGGCGTGCGCGGCCCGGAGCCGGGCCAGGGCCCGATCGCCGGGTTCGGCCCGCCGGTCGAGCTCGGCCCAGACCTGCGCCAACGCGGCCCGGACCGCGCGCAGCTCGGCCGCGTGCCGGCGGCCGCTCTGCCGGCGCTGCTCGTCGAGGCGTCGGGCCCAGCCGGAGGTGACCGTGGCGAGCCGGTCGGCGTCGGCCGTGGTCTGGGCGAGTGTGCGCGCGGCGCCGGCCGGCACGATCGCGGCCACCGGGCGGGGATCGCCGTCGCGGGTCACCACCGTGACCGTGTCGGTCAGCTCGGCGAGCGCGACGAGCTGGGTGAGCCGGGTGCGCGCCTCGCGCAACGGCAGGGATCGCGGCTGATCGGAGTGGGGGGTCAGCGCGGAGACAGCCATGGATGCATGCTGTCGCAGGGGTACGACAGAAACGCGGGCCGGAGAAGCCCGGGGCCGCCGACGCCTCCACCCCGTCGCCGGACCGATCCGGCTCCTCAGCCGGAACCGCCGGACTCGGGCGAGGTCACTGGACGCCTCCGGTCACTCGGCGGGACGCCGGTCCGCGTCCGGCTCGCCGCCCGCGACGCCGAACGACGCTCGCCACTCCTCGGCGAGCACCGACCAGACCTGGATGTCGATCCGGCCGGACGGCCCCGGGTAGACCTGGCGGAGCGTGCCCTCGTGACGCAGACCCAACCGCCGCGCGAGGGCGATGCTGCGGACGTTGTCGGGCTTGGTCCGCCACTCCACCCGGTGGATGCCGCGCACCCGCACCGCCCAGTCGACGACGTGGCGTACCGCCCGGAAGACCAGCCCGTGGCCCTCGGCGGCCGGTTCGAGCCAGCAGCCGACCTCACACACACCGAGCGCGACGTCGAACGAGACCAGCATGACCCCGCCGACGAGGGTGTCGTGCCGCCACAGCCCCCAGATCCCGCCCGCGTCACGTGCCCAGCAGTCGGCGTACCGGCGCAGCACCGTCCGGGCCGAGTCGAGGTCGGTGGCCACGAAGGACGGTCCGACCCAGGGGGCGATGTGCTCCCGGGCGCGGTCGAGGTGGGCGAGGAACTCCTCCGCCCGCCAGGGTTCGAGGGGACGCAGCTCGACGTCGGAGGTCAGGGGCAGCGCGAACACGGCACTCCCGTACGTGATCGAGGGTCGGGGCGTACCGATCATGTCGCCCCCGCGCCGCCCCGGCCACCGGTTTCGGGCCCCCGCGCCGGCCCGTGCCGCCGAACGGCCCTCGTGGGGCCGCCGGCGGCACGGCGGACGCTCAGCGACGACGGAGCTGGGAGACGATCGTCGAATCGGTGATCTCGGTGTCCCGGGCGAGCAGCAGCGCCTTGCTGAGCACGACGCCGAGCATCCGGTCACCCTCGAACGGCAGGAACAGCTCACCGTTCCCGGCGGACGCCGACTGCTTCGGCACGATGCAGAGGTACTCGTCGTTGGGGCTCATCAGGATGTTCCCCGAACCGAGGTGGATCTTGTAGGTGCGCAGGTCGCCCCGGACCACCAGGAACCGTCCCTCCAGCCGGCACCGGTCGGCGACCGCGAGCCGGGGCACGAGCCGGGTGAGCAGCTCCCGCCGCGTCTGCGCGGTCGCCGACAGCTCGCCGAAGCCGTACGACTGCCAGTACTCCCGGTAGCGGCCCTCGGGACCGCCGTCCTGCCAGGTCGGGTCGTTACCCACGCTGGCCACCCCGACGAAGAGGTCGACGTCCCGCATGACCTCGCTGAAGACCAGTGGCGGGATCTGCTCCAGCGGCACCGGGCCGGTCGGCTCGCCGCCCCCGGGAATCCACTGGGCGTACCCGCCACCGCCGGCGTGCGCGCTGTTCTCCGGGGCGCCGAGCGGGTAGAAACGGACCTGGTCGGTGACCACCCGCAGGTAGGTGCCCGTATCGGTGGCGTCCGCGTCGTAATCGTCACCGGCGCCCTCCACCCAGTACTCGGCGCGCAGCCCCCACTCGGGCAGCTCCCGGGTGGCCGGCGGGTACTCGTCGTCGACCATCAACCGCAGCTTGTTGCGCCAGCCCCGCACCGCGGCGAGCGCGTGGAACTGGTGCTGCCGCAGCACGTGCGCGGCGAACCGGTTGGAGTAGACGGCGGTGTGCTCCTCGGCGGCGGTGAGCAGGTAGACCTCCCGGTGCGCCTGCTTGAACGGCTGCACCACGGCGTGCCGCTCCAGCCACTCCCGCCAGGCGAGCACCTCGGCGACGTCCCGGCCGATCGGGTGCCAGATCAGCACCTCGGCGTCGTCGGCCGCCACGACCGGCGTGCCGTCGATGGTGCGCAGCGCGCCGTCGGCGTACCCGCACGGCACCCCGTCGACCAGCCAGATCAGCCGCCGCCCGAGCGTGCCGACCAGCGGATGGTCCAGGTAGTGGGCCCGCCACGCCGCGTATCGCCAGCGCCGGCGGGCGAGGAACTGCCGGTCCAGCCGTTCAGCCTGTGCGGCCAGCATCTTCTCGACGTCCTTCGCCGCCGCCTTCCACTCCCGCAGCCGCTCCGGGTGCTCGCGGCGGACGGCGGCGGGCACCGTCCGGACCGGACGGCCCGTCGCGTTACGCCAGTGCAGCGCCACGACGCCACCCTCGACCACCAGCTCCGCGGTGGCCTCGCCGAACGTCTCGACCCGCCGCCCCAGGGCGGTCAGGTCGTACGTCGGCACCGCCAGCTCCTCCACCTCGGCCCGGGAGAGCCCGAGCTCGACGGCGCGCCGGTCGAGGGCCTTGTGCAGTTCCTTGAGCGTGCCCTTGAAGGTGACGCGGGTGGTCAGCCGGGCGAGTTGGGCCAGGGCCGGCTCACCGTCGAGGCGGGCGAGCGCGTGGACGGCGGCGTTGGCCACCTTCGGGTTGCGCGGCCCGATGCCCGGCACCTTGCGCAGCGAGGTCTCCACCAGCCGCCCCAGCTCCCGGGCGACATCGGTGTCCGCCTCGTCGGCGGCGAGGGCGAGCAGCCAGATGAGCCCGCGCAGGGCCGTCGAGTTGTACGGGTCGTACGCCTGGGAGAAGTCCTGCTCGTGCTGGCGGGCGAGGATCGGGACCGTGCGGGGGCGGCCGACCTGGGCCAGCCAGGCGAGCGCCGCCTTGCGGTAGCGGTCGCTCCCGATCCGGTCGAGCAGTACGCGGGCCTGCCGCTCCCAGCGGTCGGAGGGGCGGGCGGCGGTCGCGGTCAGCGCGTGCGCCACCAGCTCCGGCCAGTCGGCACCGAGGCCGGGCAGCTCGGCCAGCAGCTGGTCGCTCCACGCCTCCCCCGGGTTCAGCAGCGGCTCCCGCACCTGTTGGAGCAGTTGCCGTACCAGGCCGGTGGGGCCGTAGCCGGTGACCTCCGTGCGGCGCAGCGCCGCGACCACCTCGCCGGGCAGGGCGCCGTCGGTCTCGTACACCACCCGGCACAGCCCGGCGTACTCGTCGGCGAGCCACCAGATCCACCGTCCGGTGGCGTGATCGAGCAGGCGCCGGAGGTCGGCGACGGGGACCGCCGCGCCGAACCTGCGGAGCAGCATCGCCACGAGCGTGGTCAACGCCTCGTCGTCGGCCTCCTCGTCGGGGCCTGGCGGGTCACCCGAGTCGAGCCGGTCGACCAGGGCGGTCGCGAGCCGGGCACGCCTGTCGTCGGGCAGCGCGTCGAGCGCGCCGGCGATCCGGGGACCCTCGTAGTACCAGCCGCCGTGGAAGTGACAGGCGATCCAGGCCAGCTCCGCGACGATCGCGGCGATGTCGTCGCCGGTGGCGAGCCGCCGGAGCGCGGCGACGTGCTTGTCGTAGGCGCTCATCAGCCACCGACCAGCGGAACGAGTTTGAGGAAGCAGACCTCGGTGCCGGCGCGCAGCTGCACCTCCGTGTCGAGGTCGTCCACCTGCCGATCGTCGACGAGCACCACGAAACCGTTGCGGCCGAACGCCTCGATCGCGCGATCGAACTGCTGCTCGGCGTCGACCCGGCGGGGCTCGCGCAACCGGTAGCCGTTGAGCGTGCGCTCGGCGTCGCTGGGCTGCACCAGGCCGCGGAAGACCTCGGGCCGTGCGGCGTTGTACTCGGCCACCTCCTGGAAGACCCGGCGACGGATCAGCTCGCGCAGGGCGAGCCGCTCCTCGAAGATCTCCAGGTGCCACGCGGCGGCCTTGGCGCCGCTCGTGGTCTCGTCGACGAACTTGACCATCACCATGGCCGCGGAGTCTAGGGTCGGGCACCGACAGCCGGGCGCGCGCCGACGGGCGAGCCACCCCGCAGCCGCGCCGTCGGCGGAGGCGGCCCGGGACCGGTGCCCGTACCGGCACCGGAGAACGGAAGGGAATGCGGTTGCCTTGCCGGGTCGCGGTCCCTAGCCTGCCGGGGTGCGGATCCGGGAGTTCGCCCCGCGGGACTGGGCGCAGGTGTGGCCGATCATCTCCGACGTCGTCCGGGCACAGGAGACATTCGTCTACGATCCGGCGCTCTCCGCCGACGAGGCGTACGCCCTCTGGGTCGAGGCGTCACCGGGACGTACCGCGGTGGCGGTCGACGGCGAGCGGGTCCTCGGTACGGCCAAGATGGGGCCCAACCGGCCCGGTCCCGGCTCGCACGTCTCCACCGCGAGTTTCATGGTGGCCGCGGACGCCCGCGGTCGGGGCGTCGGCACCGCGCTCTGCCGGGACGCGCTGGACTGGGCGCGCCGGCAGGGCTACGCGGGCATGCAGTTCAACGCGGTAGTCGAGACGAACCGGGCGGCCGTCGAGGTCTACCTGCGGGAGGGGTTCCGCGTGGTCGGCACCGTGCCGGGCGCGTTCCGGCACCCCACCCTCGGCCGGGTCGGTCTGCACGTCATGTACTGCGAGCTCTGACCGGCCCGGTTCCCGCCGGCGGCGGTCAGCCGGAGACCCGCCCGTGCACCACCAGCGCCCAGGTGAGCAGCACGAACCCGGCGGTCGAGGCCACCGCGCGCAACAGGTTCCAGCGGATCCACGCCGGGGCGAACCGGTCCCGCACGGCTGCGAGGTCGGCGAGCCGGTCGGGGTCACCGGCCTGGGCGAGGGCGTTGTTCAGCGGCACGTTGAGCGCCATGGTGACCACCAGCACGACCAGGTAGAGCAGCAGCGCCGCCACGATCCAGGGCAGCGCCGCGTTCCAGCCGGCCGACAGGTGCAAGACGGCTGCCGCGCCGGTGAGCAGCAGCGCGCCGAAGAAGCAGGCGAAGAACCAGCCGTTGAGAATGGCCTCGTTGATCCGCCGCATGGCGAGGACCAGCGTGCGGGCATCGGCCCGGACCAGGCCGGGCATGACGGAGTAGGCGAACGCGGCGAAGAGGCCGGCCGTCAGACCCATGGTCACCGTCGCGGCGAGCAGGCTCAGCGTGCGCAGGGTGGTCATCGGATCATTAAACGCGCCGTCGGGGCGGCCGGGCCATCCCCGGCCGCGCCGACGGCGCCGGCCTCACCGCGCGGGGGCGTACGGGGCCAGCGGGTTGGCCAGCGTGCCGACGAACTGCAGCGCCGCCGACGGGTCGGCGAGGTCGACCATCTGCTGGTTGTTGCGCAGCTGGAGCCGGTTGAGGCAGGAGAGCGCGAACTCCGGCGCGAACAGGTCGTACCGGGCGATCCGCTCGGCCAGGTGCGGGACGCTCGCCAGGTAGTCGGCGGCGCAGCCGGCCACCGTACGCCAGAAGGCCTCGTCGGTGAGCGTGCCCGCCTCGGTCAGCACCGCGCCCAGGTGCCGCAGGTAGCAGTCCACGACGTCGGTGAAGATGGCGAGCAGCCGCTCCTCCTCCGGCACGTCGGCCCGGATCCGCTCGACCGCCGGCGGCAGCGGCCGGTCGGGGCTCATCACCACGATCTCCTCGGCGATGTCCTTGAAGATCGCCCGCTCGACGGTGTCCTGGTCGTCGAGGACGAGGATCACGTTCTCGCCGTGCGGCATGAAGGCCAGGTCGTAGGCGTAGAAGGCGTGCAGCAGCGGGGTCAGGTAGGCGTCCAGGTAGCGGCGCAGCCACGCCTGCGGCGTCAGCCCGGACCTGTCGATCAGCGCGGCGGCCAGTGAACCGCCGTCGCGGTCGACGTGCAGCAGCGATGCCATGGTGGCCAGTCGTCGCCCCGGTCCCAGGCTCGGCACCGGGCTCTCCCGCCAGAGCGCGGCGAGCATCTTCCGGTACGGCGAGTACCTGTCGGTGGCCGCCTCGTACTGCGGGTGCCGGTAGCCGACGGCGGCCCGCTCGCGCAGCACGGTGAGCCCGGTCGCGGCGAAGACCTCGTCGGCGGCGACCAGGTCGGCGAGCCAGTCGTTGATGGCCGGGGTGCCCGCCATGTACGCGGCCGACAGTCCACGCAGGAACCCCATGTTGAGCACCGAGAGCGCGGTCTTGACGTAGTGCCGCCCCGGGTCGGTGAGGTTGAAGAAGGTGCGGATGGACTGCTGGGCGAGGTGCTCGTCCGGTCCGGGACCGAGACAGACCAGGCGCCGCTGCGCCACCTCGCCGGCGAAGGTGACCGCGATCCGGTTCTGCCACTGCCACGGGTGGACCGGGAGCAGCAGGTAGTCGTCCAGGTCGAGGCCGAGACCGGCCATCACGGCCTCGAAGCGGGACAGCGTCTCCGCGCCGAGCTCGCCGGTGATCAGGGTGTCGTAGTCGAGGTCGGCGCAGTGGCTGAACTGCGCGTGGTCGCGGTGCGCCGCCAGCCAGACCAGCCGGACCGGCCGGGCCGCCTCCGGGGCGTACCGGTGGTACTCGTCGATACCGAAGCCGAGCCGACCGTTGTTCGCCACGAAGCAGGGGTGGCCCTCGGTCATCGAGGTCTCGATGGTCTGGAAGTCGGCCGCCGCGAGCTCCTTGGCGGTCAGCTGCGGGCGGTCCAGCTTGTACGCGATGCCGGCCAGCGTGGACGTGATCTCCTCCAGGTAGACCGGGAGGACCTGGTCGGAGAGGCCGAGCGCGGCCCGCAGCTCGATGATCAGGTCGACGGCGTCCAGCGGCAACTCGTCGTCGCCGCGGTGCCGGGTGATGCTCGCCGCATCGATCTGCCAGTGCTCCAGGGTACGCACGACAGCGGTGAACCGGTACGTCACCGTACCGTCGTCGCTGCGCACCACGTACCACTGCGGCTCGCCGGAGGTCGCCGGCTGCGCGGCGGGGGCGTCGGCGGGGGCGGCCGCCGGTTCCGGGGCGAGCAGCCGTTCGTGGGTGAACTCGGCGAGGGCCTTGCGCACCAGCAGCCGGTTGGCGCGGGCCCAGTGCGCGGGGGTGAGGTGGGCGACGGGGTCGAACACGGTCACGCCGAGGCTCCGTCCGTGCTGGACACACCGGCGGTGGCAGGGGTTCCGGTGCCGAGGCCGGTGGCGGTGTGGAAGCGAGCGCGGGTACAGATGCTCAACAGGGCGTCCTTCTCGGGTTTCGTGACGGTGCCGACGACGTCGAAGCCGACGGCGGCGTTCAGCGTGTGCACGGCGGTGTTGCGCACGTCCGGCTCGACCACCACCCGCTGCGTGGACGGGTCGGCGAAGAGCCAGGCCATGACAGTGGTGATCACCGCGCGGGTGAAGCCGTGCACGGGGGCGTCGGCCGGCGCGCAGAGGAAGTGCATGCCGACGTCGCCGGGGCGGGCGTCGTACAGGCCGACCAGTTCGACGCGGGCAGGGTCGTAACGCTCGGCCAGGAAGGCCGGCCGGCCGCGCCAGTGGCCCAGGTACGCCTCGTGGTGCGGGTGCGCGGCGATGCGCCGGTACTCCCGCGCGACCCCGGCCACGTCGGCGTCCTGCATCAGCCAGAAGGCGGCCTTCGGGTGGGTCACCCAGCGGTGCAGCAGCGCGGCGTCGGCGTCCGGGTCGACCGCCCGCAGGGCGAACTCGCCCAGCCGCGCGTCGACCCGGGTGAAGACCGCCTCGCCCGCCGGCGGCCGACCCGGGGTGTCCGGCTCGTCCCGGCTGCTCACGACGCCGCTCCCGCCGGTGCGCCGAACTCCTGGAAGGTGATGCTCTTCTCGATCGGGTAGTGCTCGCGGCCGAGCAGCTCCCGGATGATCCAGGAGTTGCGGTACGGGCCCATCCCGAGGTCGGGCGAGGTGACGCTGTGGGTGTGGGTGCCACCGTTCTGGAGGAAGATCTCCCGGCCGGTGTGGTCGATGCTGTAGTTGCGGGCCACGTCGAACCGGCCGTGCGCGTCCCGGCGGAGCCGGTCCCGGACCGGTTCGAGGAACGCCGGGGGCCGGTAGTGGTAGCCGGTGGCCAGCACCAGCCCCTCGGTGCGCAGGGTGAAGTCCCGCTCCTGCTCGACGTGCCGCAGCCCCAGCGTGTAGGTGCCGGTGCCCGGGTCGTGCGCGGCGCTCGCCAGCTCCGTGTTGGTGAGCAGCCGGGTGTTCACCGGTCCGCTCACGCTCCGCTCGTAGAGCAGGTCGAAGATCGCGTCGATCAGGTCCGCGCTGATGCCCTTGAAGAGCCCCTTCTGCTCGGACTCCAGCCGGTAGCGGGTCGCCTCCGGCAGGGCGTGGAAGTAGTCCACGTAGTCCGGTGAGGTCATCTCCAGGGTCAGCTTGGTGTACTCCAGCGGAAAGAAGCGGGGGGAGCGGGTGACCCAGTTCAGCTGGTAGCCGTAGGTGTCGATGTCGCCGAGCAGGTCGTGGTAGATCTCCGCGGCGCTCTGCCCGCTGCCGATCACCGTGATGCTCCGCTTCGTCCGTAGCGCCGCGCGGTTCTCCAGGTAGCGGGAGGTGTGCACGGCGTCCCCGCCCAGCCCCTCGCACGCCTTCGGCAGGTGCGGCGGGGTGCCGGTGCCGAGCACCAGGTGCCGCGCCCGGAAGGTGACCGTCTCCCCCGCGCCACCGCCCTCCTGTCCCGGGCCGATCCGGGCCCGCACCACGTAGCGCCCGTCGGTCGGGTCGTACTCGACGGAGGTGACCTCGTGGTGGAAGCGCAGGTTGGGCAGCTTCGCGGCGGCCCACCGGCAGTACGCGCTGTACTCGCTGCGCAGCGGGTAGAAGCTCTCCCGGATGTAGAACGGGTAGAGCCGGCCGGTCTCCTTCAGGTAGTTGAGGAAGGAGTACGGCGAGGTGGGATCGGCGAGGCTGACCAGGTCGGCCAGGAACGGCGTCTGCAAGCGGGCCGAGGAGAGCAGCATGCCGGGATGCCAGTCGACGCCCGGCCGGGCCTCCAGGAACACCCCGTCCAGCTCGGGGATCGGCGCGGTGAGGCAGGCCAGGCCCAGGTTGTACGGGCCGAGGCCGATCGCGATGAAGTCGTGTGTGGACATGGCGGCCCTCCCGGGGCGGGTTGCAAGCCTTCGGTGGTCAGCCGACCCGGCAGGCCAGGTCGGCGGTGGTCCGCTCGTGCACGTACCGGCCCGCGTGTTCGGCGATGAGCTGCAGCACGTGGCCGACGTCGTCGAGGGTCGTCTCGGGGTTGAGCAGGGTGAACTTGAGGAAGTGCCGGCCGTCGACGGTGGTGCTGGCGACCACTGCCGCCCCGGAGGCGGCCAGCGCCTCGCGCGCGTACAGGTTCGCCGCGTCGGCGAGCCCCCGGCCCGGCCCGGTGGGCAGGTAGCGGAAGACCACGGTGCTCAGCGGCGACTTGGTCACCACCTCGAACCGGGGGTCCTCGCTGATCAGCTCCCAGGCGCCGGCGGCCCGCTCCACCACCTCGTCGAAGAGGTCACCGAGCTGGTCCGGGCCCATCACCCGCAGGGTCAGCCAGAGCTTGAGGGCGTCGAAGCGGCGCGTGGTCTGGAGGCTCTTGTCCACCTGGTTGGGGATGCGCTGCTCGACCATGCGCGCCGGGTTGAGGTAGTCGGCGTGGTAGGTGACGTGGCGCAGCGTCCGCCGGTCGCGTACCAGCACGGCGCTGGAGCTGACCGGCTGGAAGAAGGACTTGTGGTAGTCCACGGTCACCGAGTCCGCCCGTTCGATGCCGTCGAGCAGGTGCCGGCGGGTGGGCGAGACCAGCAGCCCGCAGCCGTACGCCGCGTCGACGTGCAGCCACACCCCGGTCGCCGCGCAGATTCCGGCGATCTCGTCCAGCGGGTCGATCGAGCCGAAGTCGGTGGTGCCGGCGGTCGCCACCACGGCCATCACCACCTGGCCGTCGCGCCGGCAACGTTCGATCTCCCGGCGCAGCGCGGCCGGGATCATCCGCCGCTGGGCGTCGGTCGGGATGGTGCGCACCGCGTCCGGGGCGAGGCCGAGCAGCTTCGCCGACTTCTGCACGCTGAAGTGACCGGCCGTCGAGGTGAGCACGCGCAGCCGGGGCAGCAGCTCGGCGCGGGCGTCCCGGCTCGGCGCGGCCTGGCACGCCTCCTCCCGGGCCAGCAGCAGCGCCTGGAGATTGGACTGGCTGCCGCCACTGGTGAAGACCCCGTCGGCGGCGGGGCCGAGGCCGATCCGCTCGGCCGTCCAGTCGACCAGGCGACGCTCGATCAGGGTGGCGCCGATGCTCTGGTCCCAGGTGTCCAGCGAGGAGTTCACGGCGGTCAGCACCGCCTCGCCGAGCAGCGCCGGGATCACCACCGGGCAGTTCAGGTGGGCCAGGTAGCGGGGATGGTGGAACCAGACCGCGTCACGCAGGTAGACCTCGTCGAGCTCGTCGAGCGCGGCGGTGGCGTCGCCGAGCGGCCGATCCAGGTCGATGCCGGCGACCCGGGGCGCCAGCTCACCAGGGGTGACCCCGGTGAACGGCCGGTCCACACCGGCCACCCGGCGCGCGACCCGGCCGACGCCGTCGGCGACCACCGCGCGGTACCGGGCGGCCGTCCCGCCGTTGAGCAGCTGTCCCCGGGCGGGGGTGGAGCCGGACCGGGCCTCCACCGGGG
>NZ_SMKG01000059.1 GCF_004348525.1 Micromonospora sp. 15K316
AGCGGGGGGTGCCTGCGAGGCGGGGGCGGCTGCGTGGGTCCTCGCTGTCGGGGTCGGGGGATTCGATGTCGATCCAGGCCCACGCCGCCCGCTCTCTCGCGTTGGGCGAGTGTACGGTCAGTTGGATGATCCACTGCCCGTCCGGCTTCGTTTCGACGATCCGTACGCGCATTGACGTCGATCCATCCTGCCCCTCGTGCTGCAGTAGGAGGGCCCTGACGTCGTCGCCGATGGTCGCCCACCGATTCTCATGAAGCGCAGATGGATCCCAGCCCTTCGGGCCCGCGATCCAGCGGTCGAGCTGTTCCCGTACCAGTGGCTGCAGATGGTTTCGTTCGCGGTGGGTCGTGAACACAGACCTGAAACCGAGCATTGCGCCGTCCCGAGGGGTTACAGGCGAGAGGGCTGCGCCGAACGCGTCGCCGCACACTCGCTCGATGCGGCCCCGCTGGCCTCCGTCTACTACTCCAGCACCTGGTCTTGGTTCGGAAGCTGGAGTAGCAGCGGCGGTGTCGAGGTCGGCATCTGGACAAGGAGAGGCCAATCCGCTTGCTTGCTGGTCACCGAGATGAGCTGTTGATCATGCTGCGGATTCCAGGTCGTTGAGAAGCGCGTGCACAGGCGCCCAGCACATCCGCACCGTGTCCAGGTCGGGCACGAGCCCGTAGTCGATCTGGTGGCGGGGGTGCACGAAGTTGCGGTAGTCCCGGACCTTCTCCATGAAGTCCTTGGCGTCGGTCTGGACCCACTCTTGTCGATGCGCGTACTCGAGGAGCAGGTGAAGGCCCGCTCGTTCGGCCGGAACCCGTCGGCCGTTCCGGCCGACCAGGCCGTTCCTTCGCACGGTTTCGTCGCGGTCAGTCACCACGACGTGCAGCAGGCCTTCGACGAAGCTGCCGATGCCGATGATCGCCAGCGCGTAGGCCCCGTTGTTCTGGCAGATGGACGCTTCGTCGGCGCGCGCCATAAGGATGTCGACCGCCTTGCTGTTGGGGGATAGTCGTCGCACCCGCTCGTGGAGGTCCGGGGGCGGCCCGTACAGGGGAACGTCACTGCTCTGGCTGATCTGACCGAGCACGGGGCGCCTGCCGACGTAGGTGATGGTGAGCTGTTCGGGAGCCAGGACGCGGTTCAGTTCTTGTGCGATCGGTTCGGCGGCCTCGGCGCCGCCGTCGTACTCCAGCGGATCACCGATGCGACAGAGCAGCCGGTCGAGGGCGGCGGCATCGTCGGCATGGGAATTGAGTACTTCAGTCAGCCAGGGGATCCGCGGAGAGCCGTCGTACTGCGGATCGCCGGGCCACCGGACCCGGTGCAGGAACCGCTCGATCTGCGTACCGGTCCGCTCGTAGGGACCATCGACGTCGCAGATCAGGCGGGCGACGCGTTCCAGAGTGAGCGGGTCGAGGGCAATCATCGGGACACCTCCCGGTCGGCGCGCTGCTGCGCGATGTCGAGTGCTTCGGTCAGGCGCTGGAGGATGATTGAGCCCCGCTTGCGGAAGCCGAGTTCGCTCATGGCCTCTTGGAGGCGCTCATCCCGATCGTGCTGGAGCTGGTCGCTCACCAGCCAGGTGCAGATCTGTACCAGCTGTTCCCGTGTGTAGTCGGTGATCCGCAGACCGATCGGCACGTCGGGGCGTGGGCCACGGCGAGGCGTCGGCGGCGTTGGTTGCTGAGCGGGCTGGCGGGCAGGCGGTACGGGGCGGCTCGTCGCGGCGTGGCTGGCGCGGTCGACCGCCTGCTTCCAGCGCGCGACGAGTCGGGCGGTCTGGCCTGCCGGGTCCACGTACCAGTCGGTCGACCAGATGCGGTGGAACTCCCAGCCGAGGCGTTCGAGGTGTTGCTGGCGTAGCCGGTCCCGGTCCCGGGCGCTGCGGGCCTGGTGGTACGAGTGACCGTCGGTCTCCACGGCGAGGACCATGCGGCCGGGCTGATCTGGGTGGGCGAGGGCCAGGTCGATGCGGTAGCCGGAGACGCCCCACTGTGGTACGGCGTTGATGCCCTGCTGCTGGAGAGCCTTCAGGACGCTGCGTTCGAGGCCGTTGAGCTCGACCCCGGTGTGCTGTCGCGCGCCGAGGTCGCCGCCGAGGTCGACGAACTCCAGGTAGCGGCGGAGCAGTTCGGGTCCGCGGTTCCGTGTTGCCGCGGTCTGGTTCGGGTCCATGTCGTGGTGGGAGAAGGCGCTCACCACGGTCATCCGACTCCGCGCTCGGGTGACTGCGACGTTGAGGCGTCGTTCACCGCCCTCCTGGTTGAGCGGTCCGAAGCGCAGCGGAAGTCGACCGTCTCGGGTTTTGGCGTAGCCGATACTCAGGATGATGGCGTCCCGCTCGTCGCCCTGGACGTTCTCCAGGCTCTTGATGAAGAACCGCTGGCTCGCGGCCTGGTCCTGGGAGAAGAAGTCGTCGAGATGCTCGTGCTCGCGTCGTCGGCTGCGCAGAGTGGCTTCAATCCGCAGGGCGTGCTTCTGCCCCATGGTGATGACGCCCAGGCTCTCGTTCGGTCGCTGCTCGGCGTGCTCGAGGATCAGCTCGACCGCCCGGTTGACCTCCTCCGTTGATGAGCCGTTCTGCCCGGGGGCCACACGGCCGTCCACCGTCTCTAAGCGCAGCGGGCTGTCGACCTGCACGCCAGGGAACGTGACGAGGGACCGGTTGTAGATCTCGACGTTCGAGAACGCGATCAGGCGCTCGTCTCGGCTGCGGTAGTGCCAGGTCAGGCGGTACCGGTTCGAGATGAGGCCGCCGAGGACGTCAAGAACGGACTCGTAGTCCTCGAGGCTCTCGTCGCCGAGATCATCGTCTTCGCCAGCCGGGCTCTGCTGAACGAGGCGCCGGAAGAACGGCGTGGGTGGGAGTTGCTTCGGGTCGCCGGCCACGACGAGTTGGGCGCCCCGCATGATCGAGGCGACCGCGTCGTGCGGCTCGATCTGGCTCGCCTCGTCAAAGATCACCACGTCGAACGACCGCTCGGGCGGCAGGGTGCGGCTGACCACCAGTGGTGACATGGCCCAGCACGGGAACGCGGCGAGGAGCACCTCCGGTGCGCTGCTGAGCAGCTTCCGAAGAGGGAGGTGCCGGCTCTTCTTGGCCGCCTCCCGCCGGACGAGGCCGTTCTGGTCGGGATGGGCGTCTCGGGCCTTGCGCAGGTTCACTGCCACGTTGCGGCGCACGTGCCGGGCGGCCATCTCGATGTGCCGGCTGTCCGCAGCGCGGAAGTCCTGGACCACCGCGGCATGCTGCTGCCCGACGAACTGACCGAGGTACGGGACCCGCATGCGCATCTCGTCGAGGACCACCTGCAACCAGGAGCGCAACAGGGTGTCGGCTGCCTCGTCGCTTGAGACCTGCCGGTGGGCCAGGTCATCGAGCATGTGGCTCAGTCCCAACGAGCGGAACAGCTGCTGCTGTTTGTTCAGCTCAGGCATCAGGAACAACGTCTCGCGGTCGGCGTTCAACTCGGCGAGCCTGTTGGCCGCGGTGGTCGTGGTTCCACGCTCAAGGCCGTCGATCCGGGCACATGCCGCTACCGCGGCGAGGTGGTTACGCACCTGCGTGAAGGACGACATGCACAGGTCGGCGTCCGCCAGAGCAGTGGGTGCGCCGTCTTGACGGCTGAGCTTCCGCCACCGCTCACGCTGGTCCACTGCGGCGACCAGGCCCTGGTGCATCTCGGATCGCTTCCGGGGAGCGGCCGGACAAGTCCGCCGCAGCTCGCGGCGCAACTGGAACCGGCAAAAGATCCCGAGCGGCTCCGAGCGGCGCGGCCGGGATCGCCCTGGTGCTGTCGCATAGACGAAGTCGTCCAGATCCGGGCCGAAGACCTGCTCGCCGTAGCTGGCGATGGTGCGGTCGACCTCGCCGAGCAGGTCGAACAGATCCTTCCATGCAGCGAGGTCGTCCGGCACGTCCAGCCCCGCGCGGTCGGCCAAGTCCCGGATCTGGCGCTGTGCGCCCTGCAGGGCACCGGCCGCGAGTTCGTCGAGATGCACCAGCACCTGGCCGACATCGTCTGGAGTGCGGATGGCGGCCTTCGCCCACGGCGACTCCCCGCGCCAGATCCTCAGGCCGCCACGATCCACGAACGTCCGAAGGTCCTCCCGCGCGGACTCAAGCCTTGACCGGTCAAGGTTCCGCAGCTCGGACGCGCGCAAGTTGTAGCCGCTGACATCGAGAGTCGGAAGCGCGAGGAGCTGCTCGATGACCCGAAAAGCGCTCACCCCCCAGGGCTCCCGAACTTCGTGCAGCTCGGCCGGGTGCCGTTTCGCCGCCGCCCGGCGGCTGTGTAGGCGGCGGTGCAGCTCGTCGGTGTCGACGGGTGGTTCGGCACCGGCTTGAGTGAGGACATTGGCGATGCGCTGGGCGACCTGCCGCTTGCTGATCTTGCGGTCGTGCAGGTCAAACACCAGATTGTCGAGCCCGACGTCGCCAAGGCGGTTCATCACCGCTTCGATCGCGGCCCGCTTCTCGGAAACGAACAGCACGCTGCGACCCATCGCGGCCATGTACGCGATGATGTTCGCGATCGTCTGACTCTTACCCGTGCCGGGTGGACCCTCAACGACCACATGCCGGCCGGACAGCACCGCGTCGATCGCCGACTGCTGAGACGAGTCCGCGTCGTGGACCAGGAACTCCTTGGCCGGATCGATCCGATCGGCACTGGAGCTGGACCCCTGAGCTTGCTCCGTGCGCAACTGTTGCCGAGCGTCGCGGTCGCCCGCCATTGCGCCGATCACCGGATGTGATGCCAGCAGCTCGGCCGAATTACGCAGGTCCTCGACCATGGGGAGCTTGTCGAAGCTGAAGACGCCGGCAACCACCGCGGACTCGAGCCGGAGAGACAGGCCGCTGGGAGCGACTGCCTCGGCGATCAGCTCGTATGCAGTACTGAGCTGCTGGTCCGGGTCAGCGATCTCGGACAACATCGCGCTCAGCTTCTCGCCTAGGGCGCTGATATCCGTCTCCACGCCGTACTGCCGCTCCAGCGCGTACAGGAGGACGGGATTGATCTCAGGTGACTCTGACAGCTCCAGCGTGAAGTCGTTCTCGGTCGCCGTCCTGCTGTCCAGCGCAAGCTGCTGCAGGATCAGCGGCGCCCGCAGCGGTTGCATCGGCACGGACCCCCGGGTGTACTGGCCAACCATGCAGAGCAGGCCGCGGCTCACCCAACCTGCCTGGATGCCCTGCTCCTCCTCCAGCTCGACCAGCTTCCGGCGGAGGCTGCGGGCAGTGTTGCAGGCGGTGTTGTGCCGGTCCTGGTCCGGGAACAGCGTCCGCAAGCGAACCTTCTGTCCCCGGAGCAGGTCAGCGACCACGCCGGGAGCCGCGTCAGCGAGATCGAGGGTGGTGGTCTGTCGCTCCTTGAAGTAGAGCAGCGTGTTGCGCGGGCCGAAGTCGATCAGTCGGTCTGCCCACCGGCTGGCGGCCTGTTGAACGAGGTGGAGTACATCCGGTTGGGTCAACAGCATCTCGTCTCCAAGTCAGTCGACGTACGCCAGTGCTGATCCGCCGGGCCGTCGGCCCGAGGCAAAGCCCTCCAGGATAGGACCGATGACATGTCGGTCTATGCGTCAGATTTCCGACACCGACGTCATCGGAAAGACCCCGCTCAGCAACCCTTACCTCCTTGGCTGGAGTACCGCCGTGCCTTGTTGGCACATCGGGCAGGCCGAGATGTTGCAGTGCCGGGGTGCAGCTTGACGTGGCTGAAGGCCAACTCGAACAGGTGCTACGCGGCGCAGGGGAGGCCGTAGCGGGCGATCCTCGCCGGGACCTGGTTCTCGATTTACCGATGGAGAAGGTCAGGCTCAACGGGAGACGGCGACCGGCGGCTTCGGCGACTCCTGCGCACGGAGAAAGTTGGTGGCATCAACGGTGGCACTGACCAGGGCGCACGTCGTCGCGGCGAGGGCGAGCCAGAACGTCACGCTGCTCTTCCAGTCCTCGGCGATCTTCACGGTCACCATCTCGGTCACCTCGGTAACCTCGCTGGACCGGCTCCGCCGGTTGCTCGGGTCAGGCTGACGACGCCAGCCGAAGCGGGCGAAGAACTTGGCCCAAATATGGTTCGACCGGCCGCAGCCGAAGATCACCCCGTTGACCTTCCGTCCGCACCGGCCGCCCTTCTGGGTGGTCACGCCGCACGTCGTCGGCGCCTTCACGGCAAGCAGCCAGGCCGGAATGGCGATCGCGATCGACGCCGACCAGGCAAGGCTGATGAAGTCGAGCGTGACGAGGTAGTAGACGACGCCGACGATGGCCAACGCCTCAACGCCGAGGATCAGCATGGCTTGATCTCGCTTCAGCATGTGGGTGCCTCCGAGTGGTCAAGGAGCGCGATGATGTCGACGAGTTCGGTACGGAGCCGGGTCAGCTCGGCTGCGGTGACGCCGAGTTCGTAGTGGTGGTGGTGACCGGCGCGGGACAGCGCCCACCACAGGTAGCTGGCCCGGCGCCCAAGGTCGGGGCCGGCGCAGTGGGTGAGCATCAGCAGCTTCGGCCGCTGCACCCGGGTCCGTCCGATCTCCGGGCAGACGCGAGCCCAGTAACGGTCCATCGCTGCTTCCAGTTCGTGGCGAAGCAGCCACGCGCACGCACGGGGCCAGGCTCCACTGGCGCCTCGGATGACGCTGCCGAGCATCCGGTCGGCGGTGGCGAGGTACAGCGACGTCGTCAACGCAACCGCCCCACGAGCGCAGCGGTGTTGGCGACCATCGCCCGGACAGGCATGCTCCGGTGGCCGTGGACCGCATCCGCCACCGCTTTGACCGTCCGGGTGGCCTGCGTGCCGTAGTCACGGTCGAGACGAGCGAAGAGCTCCGGTCGAGGTACGAGGCGGCCGAAGAGCCCGAGGCTGAGCCGGTCCTTGACGGTGTGCGCCCGGCTGAGCCCTTCCTGGATCTGCTGGTAGGGCGCGCCGCGCCGGTGCTCGGCGGCCCGGTAGCGATCCATGCTCACCGACTCGATCGCGGACCGGCAGAACCCGGCGACCATCAGGCACTTCGCCTCGTCCGCGATGTCCGCGGCGACCAGGGCGCGGGCATCGTCGAGGTAGCGGTCCGCCGGGTCGCAGACCTTGCGGACCTCGACGATCGAGCCCTCGCGGCGAGTGACCTCCCGGACGTCGGCCTCGATGTCGAGACGGCGGATCGCTTCCGGCAGCCGGTCGTCGTGAGTGAACACGATGACCTGCCGGGTCAGGGCGACCTCCCGCAACACCTCGGCCAAGCCGTCGATCTTGGTGGGGTCCATGCTCTGCACCGGGTCGTCGATGATCACGAACCGGTACGGGCTGGTCTCGGCGCAGGCACGGGGCAGGAAGACCGCGAGGCCGAGGGCGTGCAGCTCACCCTGGCTCATTACCGCGAGCGCGCTGGTCTCGACGCCGTCGGCGGCTACGGGGAACAGGACCCGGCGGGTGTTGTTCACCCCTTCCATCCGCAGCCGGCGCAGCTCGACGTTGCTTTCCTGCCGCAGCTTCTGCCAGATCCGGTCCGACTGCGCGGCGAAGCTGCC
The DNA here is from genome assembly GCF_004348525.1 of Micromonospora sp. 15K316. Lineage (GTDB taxonomy): Bacteria > Actinomycetota > Actinomycetes > Mycobacteriales > Micromonosporaceae > Micromonospora. The sequence goes on from NZ_SMKG01000059.1 coordinate 7,520, forward strand.
CAGTCGGTCGGCACGGATCGCCTTCTCGGCGGTGTCGAGAGCCGCACGAGCCTTGGTGAGCAGAGCCAGGGCCGGCGCCTCGGCGCGGACCATGGCCGCGGCGTCGACCCACCGGCGGATCGCTGCCCCGGGCTCGCGCCAGGCGTCGTGACGCTGGGCGAGCCAGCCGGCCGCCGCCTTCACGAAGGTGGTGTGCGCCGCGACGACGCTGTCCCAGGAGACCCGATTGGGGCCGAGGCCGGCGAGAGCTTCGCGCATCGCCGCGCTCTCGCCGGGGATGTAGGGCGCCAGCGTGGCAGCGGCCGGTTCCAGCAGCCGGTGGATGTCGCCGAGCAGCCCATCGACCGTACGCCGGGCGTGCGCGTGAGCCTGCTGGGCCGCGCGTGCCGCCGCAGCGACCGCGGCCATCCCGGCGAGTTCCTCCTCGGCCTGCGTACGCCAGTCCTGGTCCACGGTCCCGACGCGACACACCGGGCAAGGGCCGTTCCCACGATCGTGGTGCACGTCGAGCGCGGCCCGCAGCAGCCGGACGCTCCGATCCGCGGCGCCGCTGTCGGTCGCGGTCGTCTCCCGCATCGCCGCCGCGGACTCGGCGAGGGCAACCAGCGCCCCTCCGAGGTCGGGCAAGTCCTGCTCGGCGAGCCGCCGGGCGGCTGCCGCTGCAGTTTCCTCCGACGTGGCGGTGTCGATGCAGGCGAGGTCGGCCAGCAGGGTCAGGTTTGCGCGGAGCGGACGGGCGCCGAGCGCGCTCAGGGCGTCGCGGGCGCGGTCGTCGTCGATCTGGCCGAGCTGTTCGCGTAGCTCGGTGAAGGCCGCCTTGAGCGCCTTGGCTCGGTCGTCGTAGACCTTGCGCCGCTGCTGCAGCCGGCCGTCGGTGTCGCGTAGCGGGCCCATGCCGAGGATCGGCGCGATCGCGTCGTACAGTTCGGCCGGCTTCGCGGTGATGACCCGTTCGAGGTCGCGGGCGGAAAGGAATGGCCGGTACTTGGCGGCCTGACCGACCCACTGCGGCACCTGACCGGGGGGCATCGCGGCGCCGCCCGTGCTCGTGGTGACCGTCGCGGAGGTCAGATCGGTGGCCCCGGCCGGCCAGGTGCGGTGGGTCGTCACCTGTTGGCCGGAGTCGAGCCGAAGGCTGAGGCGGATCTCCGATGCGCCGTCGTGGTGCAGGTTCCGCCAGCCCTCGCGGAAAGCCGGCGGACGCTGCGCCCAGCGCAGGGAGTCCTCGGTCAGCGCGTACTCGACGGCCTCGGCGATGCTGGACTTCCCGGAGCCGTTGCGGCCCACGAACACGGTCAGCCCGGTCTTGGGTAGCCGCCCGACCGTGACCTGCTGGCCGATTCCGCGGAAGCCGGCAACCCGGACCTCTTCCAGGAATGCCTGCGGCGCGGCACCGCCCGCCTCACCCAACTCGGGCGACGGCGGAAGGGCCTCACCTCGCAGTACGGCATCGAGAACCTGCTCTCCGTGGAAGGCGGCAAGAACCAGGTCGCGGACCGGGCCGGGCACCTGGGACCGCTGAAGGCGGTCAGTGAGCTCCTGGTAGAGCGTGAGCGTGTCGTTCATCAGACCCCCTGATGTCGTTGGCGCATCGAGGGAACCGCAGATTGGTCGCTTACACTGCCCTACACACTGTTATCCCGGGATAACAGATCCACGTTCTTCTTCGAGGTTCCAGGACTCGTACTGTGACCGCCAGAGCGAGGAGGTGAGCCATGGAGGCGGAGTTGATGTCGCAGCGCGAGATCGCGCAGCTCGCGCGCGTCAAAAAGCCTGCGGTCACGACTTGGCGCCGGCGGCACCCCGACTTCCCTGCGCCCGTGCCGGGCAACCATGGACAGCCGTTGTTTCCCGCCGACGCGGTCCTGGCTTGGCTACTCCGGACCGGGCTCGGCCACGCCGACCCGGAAACCCTGCGCGCCGAGCGGTCCATGCACACGCTGGCGGCGTACGCCCGGCGGCACGGCGGCCGACGCACGATCGTCGTCCTCGGCGCCGCGCTCTGCCTCCGCCACCTCACCGGCCAGGCACTGCCATCCGATCCTCTGCCGCTGGCTCGGCGCCTCGATCCCGAGGACGAGTTTCTGCTGCACGAGCTGGCTGACGCCCCGGAACCGACCGGGCTCGCCCAACTGGTCGAGCAACTGATCGAGGGAGCCTTCGACCCCTGGCACAGCTGTCAGTTCCTGCTCAGCTCCGCCAACCGCCTCGGCTGGCCCGAGCTGACAGCGGACGCACTCACCCCGGAGACGGTGGCCCTGATCCGTCGGGTGGCCGACGTTCCGACCCGGCTGCGTGCCCATCGCGCCATCACCATCGCCGACGGCAACGCGGGCGCAGGCGACCTACTGACAGCACTGGTAAGCGACCAGGACTGCGACAATCTGCAAGTCAACGCGGTCGTCGCCGACGAGGAACTCGCCCGCCTGGTGCGCCGGCAGTTACTCCTCGCCGAGTTGCCCGAGTTCCAGTTCGACGTGCGCGCCGATGAGCTGAACGAGGAGTTCGCCGAACCGGACCTCATCGTCACTCGGCTCCCCTACCAACCGGCGGAGAGCCGAGAGGCCCTCGCCGACCTCGACCGGGTTGAAGCGATCGCCGATCTGCTCGGTCCGGGCCGCACGGCCATCGTCGTCGGTCCCGCCAGCAGCCTCATCGACCAACTACGGGACGGGCCGGCGGCGTTGCGCCGGTCCGCGCTGCTGAGCAGCGGTATCGTCGAGGCAGTTGTGCAACTGCCGGGCGGCGTCTACCCGGCCAGGCCAGGTCATCGCGCCGCTCTGTGGCTGCTGACACGAGACCCGCTCCCCACCACCAAGGGCCGCGTGCTGCTCGCCGACCTCAGCGGTCACGCGCTTGACCACACCACTGTCGAGTCCGCAGCCGAAGACATCCTCCTCTGGCGCGCCGAGGGGCACCGCAGCGACGGCCACGACCCGCGCACCGGACGAATCGTCCCGCTGGAGAGCCTCGACCTGCGACGGGCTGCCGCGCTTCGGCCTCCTGGTCCTGCGTCAGTCACCCTCCGTACCCGCCTGGCCGCCGACCGCCCCGCGCTCGTCGGTGAGGTCGAGCGCCGTCTCACCGACGCTGAGCAAGAGGCCATCCGATACGCAGAGGAGCACGGCTTTCTGAGCACCGGAGCGGTACAGCGCCATGGAACCCGGCCGAAGGAGCTTTCCTGCGAGGCGCTGCGAACGACTCGTCGGGTCCGCTCCCTCACCGGGCACCGCCTGAACCCCGAGCATGTCGGACCGCGGGGTCACCATCGGGTCATCGGCGCGGCAGAGGTAATCGCCCAGTCGTCCAAGCGCTGGATGGACCGGTTCACCCTCGCCGCGCAGTACCCGCAGGTCGCCCTCACCGAACCTGGTGACGTCGTGGTCACCAGCGTCCCCCGGTTCGGGGTCCTCCTCGACGACGACGGCTTCTCGGTGATCGAGTTCCCCGCCAGCGGCCTGCGCATCTCTTCTGGCGACCCGCTCACCCCCCGAGTGCTGGCGGCACTCCTGGGCACCGCCCGCAACATGGCACGCAGCGCTGGTGCAGTGCGGGGCCCGAGACTGATGGACGCCACGATCCCCGACCTAGCCCGGGACGAGGCGGCCCGCATGGACGACGTACTGCGCCGTCTGAACGAACGCGAGCATCTACTGCAGCGGCAAGCCGAGCTTTTGGCAACGTTGCGTGAACTTATCGTGACCGGCTTCGCCGACGGCAGCCTCACGACTCTGTACGGTACGAACTCCTGAACGAGAGAACGGAACACATAGTGCCCCCACGTAAACGCGCCAACGGCCAGGCCGAGCTGTTCGGCGTGTCCAGCACCAAGCAGATCCAGGACATCCTGTGGAAGGCCGCCGACAAGCTGCGCGGCTCCATGGACGCCGCGCAGTACAAGGAGTTCGTCCTCGGCTTGGTCTTCCTCAAGTACGTCTCGGACGCGTTCGCCGAACGCCGCGCTCAGATCAAGGACAGCCTCTCCGGCATCCCTGAGAACCGCCACGCCCAATTCCTCGACGATCGCGACGAGTACACCAGCGCCAACGTCTTCTGGGTACCGGAAACCGCCCGCTGGGACTACCTGGTGGAGATCGCGCCTGGTGGCGTCGGTGCGCTGCTCGACGACGCCATGGACGCGATCATGCGAGAAAACCCTGCGCTGACCGGCGTCCTCCCGAAGATCTTCAACCGAGACAACGTCGACCAAAAGCGGTTGAAGGAACTCGTCGACCTGATCAGCGATGCCCGCTTCACCGGTCACGACGATCGGGAGGCGAAGGACGTTCTCGGTGAGACGTACGAGTACTTCCTGGAGAAGTTCGCCCGTGCCGAGGGCAAGCGGGCTGGCGAGTTCTATACACCGCCCAGCGTGGTGCGAGTCCTCGTCGATGTGCTGGAACCTTATGAGGGCCGGGTTTACGACCCGTGCTGCGGATCCGGGGGCATGTTTGTACAGTCGAAAAAGTTTGTGGAGGAGCACGCCGGGAGAGACCGCACCCACGACATCGCCATCTACGGCCAGGAAGCTAACGAGCGCACCTGGCGACTGGCGAAGATGAACCTCGCCATCCACAGCATGGACCCCGTGGGCATCGGCGACCGCTGGGCCGACACGTTCTCTGATGACAAGCATCCAGACATGCGGGCCGACTTCATCATGGCCAACCCGCCGTTCAACATGAGCGACTGGGCCCGTCGCCAGAATGACCCGCGCTGGCGCTACGGCGTGCCGCCGCAGAGCAACGCCAACTACGCCTGGCTCCAGCACATGCTCTCCAAGCTCGGTGACCGCGGCAGTGCCGGCGTCGTTCTTGCTAACGGATCGATGTTCTCCAAGCAATCTGGCGAAGGGGAGATCCGCCGCGCGATGATCGAGGCGGACTTGGTGGCGTGCATGGTCGCCCTCCCGCCGAACTTGTTCCGCACCACCGCCATCCCTGCCTGCCTGTGGTTCCTGACGAAGGACAAGACCCCGCAGGGCTCGAAAGCGCTGGCCGATCGGCGCGGAGAGATCCTCTTTATCGACGCCCGCGCTCTCGGCACCATGGTCGATCGCACTGAGCGCGTCCTAACCGAGGAGGAAATTTCTAAGGTCGCCGACACTTACCACGCTTGGCGCGGTACCAAGTCCGCCAAATCCAAGGGCCAAACGTACGAGGACGTGGCAGGCTTTTGCTACTCAGCAAGCCTCGGCGAGGTAGCAGCCAAGGACCATGTGCTCACTCCTGGCCGCTACGTCGGAGCAGCCGAAGCAGAAGAAGATCCGGACGCTGAGCCAATCGCCAATCAGGTTGACCGACTCACCAAGGAGCTGTACACCTACTTCGACGAGTCGGCCCGCCTTGAGGCTGTCGTGCGCAGCCAGCTCGGGAGGTTCGATGCCTGACTGGCCCTTCGTTGAGTACAGAACTCTCTCGTCATCAGAACGATCCGCGTTCTCAATGGGGCCATTCGGCTCCAAGATCACCAAAGAGAACTACGTCGCCGCCGGGGTGCCGGTAGTTCGTGGCGTAAATCTCGCTCGCGGCATTTTCGTGGACGATGATTTCGTGTACATTGAGCCCCAAAAGGCGGATGAGCTTATAGCCGCCAATGTAGCGCCCGGAGACTTGATATTCACACATCGCGGCACTATTGGCCAGGTCTCAATGGTGCCGCGAAGGCCACGATTCGACCGTTACGTCATCGGTTCAAGTCAGGTCAAAACTCGACTGGCCGAATCGGTCGCAGTTCCCGAATTCTACTACTACTGGTTCAGGTCACCGGAAGGCCAGAGGTCCATCCTCGCGAACGCTTCAACAGTCGGCGTACCTGGCATCGCAACGCCGTTAACTTCAATCAAGGGATTACGTGTTCCCCTGCCGCCGCTTACGACGCAGCGGTCCATAGCAGAAGCATTGGGTTCCTTGGATGCAAAGATTGCGGTCAACGATCGCATCGCTGCAGCCTATGAGGGCCTGTTCCAAGCGAAGTTCACCGCTCTCGGCACGACGGTAGAGGGCGATTGCGCCATCACCGAGTTGGTCGAGTTCAACCCACGGACCCCGCGCCCTGCTCAGGGCAACGCAGTCTACGTCGACATGGCGGCCCTACCTACACGCCAATCCTCCATCCGAACATGGGCGTATCGCCCCCCGAAGGGCGGTAGCCGCTTCCAGAATGGCGACACACTGTTGGCCCGAATCACCCCCTGTCTGGAAAACGGCAAAACAGGGTTCGTGAACTTCCTCAATGAGGATGAAACCGGGATCGGGTCGACTGAGTTCATCGTGATGCGGTCCAAAAAGGGCGTACCTCCCGAGTTCTCCTATTTCCTTGCGCGAGATGAACGCTTCCGGAAGAACGCTATCCGCAAGATGGCTGGCTCCTCTGGACGCCAGAGAGTGAGTGCTGCCGATGCGGCGCACTTCTTCGTGCACCGGCCAGATTCCGGCCAGCTAGCGGCCTTTGGAGCCGAGGTGGAGGTCGCATTCCGCCACCTGAGGTCCCTTATGGAGGAGTCGCGCGTCCTCGAACGCCTGCGAGACATGTTGTTGCCGGAGGTGATGTCGGGGCGGTTGCGGGTCAAGGACGCCGAAAAGATTGCCGAAGAAGCGATTTAGGTCAAGAGGGTTCGCGGGGAGGAGTGGGATGGGATTGGATGGGCGGATGAACGAGGCGGCCTGGGAGGCGCTCGCCTTGGAGCAGCTTGGTGAGCTCGGATGGGAGCCGGGGACCGGTAAGGACTTCGCGCCGGGGTCGGGGCAGCGGCGGGACTGGGCCGACCTGGTGCTCTTCGAGGACCTCCGGTCGGCGGTCGAACGCCTCAACCCCGACCTGCCACCAGCGGCCGTCGCCGACGTAGTACGGACCGCCACGGACGTGGCGTCCCGAGAGGCGTTCGCCGAAAATCGGGAGGCGCACAAGCGGCTGGTTCACGGGATACGCTCGGTCGTTTACACCGATGCATTCGGTGCCGAACATAACCCCACCGTGCACCTGGCTGACCTGCATGATCCTGGCCGCAATGTCTACCGGGCGATCAATCAGGTTGCAATCGTCGACGGCGACTTTCGGCGCCGGCTCGACATTGTGCTCTACCTCAACGGCCTGCCGATCGCCATCATCGAGCTGAAGAACGCCGCCGACGAGAACGCCACCCTCACTGGCGCCCACGCCCAGCTTCAGACGTACCTCGCGGAGTTCCCGCTCGCCTTCCGGCACGCCGTCCTGTGCCTGATCTCCGACGGGATCACCGCGAAATACGGCACGCCGTTCACCCCGTACGAGCACTTCGCGCCGTGGAACATCGACGACGAGGGTAAGCCCGTTGATGCCACTGCGCCCGACTACGACGGCCCGGAGGCGCTAATCGTCGCCCTCTATGGCCTATTCAACCAGCGGCGCTTCCTTGAGTTGGCCGACGGGTTCGTCAACTTCACGTCGAAGAGCAAGCGGATCGCTAAGGCACACCAGTATTTCGCGGTGGTCCGGGCAGTCGAGTGCATCGTGCAGGCATCGCAGCGCGACGGCAAGGCGGGCGTCATCTGGCACACCCAAGGCTCCGGCAAGTCTGAGGAGATGGTGTGTACGGCGGCGCTGACCGCCCGCCACCCTGCCTTGAAGAACCCGACCATCGTCGTGTTGACCGACCGCACCGACCTCGATGATCAGCTCTATGACACCTTCCAGGAAAGCCAGGGTCTGCTAGGCCAGAAACCTATCCAGGCCGACTCCCGCGCCTTACTGCGGGAGGAGCTGTCGAACCGGAACTCCGGCGGCATCATATTCACGACGCTGCAGAAGTTCGGGCGTACGAGAGAAGAACGGGAGGCCGGAAGGTCGCATCCGCTTCTTTCCAACCGGCACAACATCCTGGTGATCGTCGACGAGGCGCACCGTAGTCACTACGACAATCTGAACGGCTACGCCCGGCACCTGCGCGACGCACTGCCGTACGCCACGTTCATCGCTTTCACCGGCACCCCGATCGCCACCGCCGAGGTAAACACCCAAGCGGTCTTCGGCGACTACATCGACGTGTACGACCTCAAGCGCGCTGTCGACGACGAGGCGACCGTACGGGTCTACCACGAGCCGCGGATCATTCCGGTGTCACTCCCAGAGGGCATCGACCCGGACAGCATTGACGAACAGGTGGAGACACTTACCGCCAGCCTGGATGACGCGGAGCGGCGCAAGGCCGAGGCGTACGCCGCGACCATGAACACCATCTATGGCGCCCCTGACCGGGTCGAGACCCTTGCGAAGGACCTGGTTGGCCACTGGGAGAAGCGGCGCGAGCTGATGCGACCGCAGCTCGGCGGGCTGGGTAAGGCGATGCTCGTCTGCGCGACCCGGGAGATCTGCGTCCGTGTCTTCGACGCCATCAGGGAGCTTCGGCCCGACTGGGCGGACCCGGCCGTCGGTAAGGGCAAGATGAAGATCGTCTTCCACGGGGTACCGGGCGACGAGGCCGAACTGCGCCCGCATCACCTGCGCCCGTCACAGCAGCGGACGGTCCAGGCTCGCGCCAAGGACCCGAACGACGAGCTGGAGCTGCTCATCGTGCACTCGATGCTGCTCACCGGCTACGACGCACCTCCGATCCACACGATCTACATGGACCGGCCGATGAAGGGCGCCAACCTCATGCAGGCCCTCGCCCGAGTTAACCGCCGCTTCCGGGACAAGCAGGACGGGCTGCTGGTCGGCTACGCCCCGCTGACCGAGAACCTGCGGAAGGCGCTCACCGAGTACACCCCCAGCGACCAGGAAGACCAGACGCTCGGCAGGGAGATCGACCGGGCAATCAGCGAGGTACACAACGAGATCTCCATCATCGAGGCCATGCTGGCGCCGCTCAAGTGGCGGGCGATCCTCGACGACGAGAAGTACCCGACCCGGTGGATCAGGGCGGTGCGGAAAGCCGCCAACTTCCTGCGCGACCCGCGGACCCCCGGTAACGTCGTAGAGCCCGGCACGAAGCCGCTGCATCAGCGTTTCCGCGACTCGGCGGGCCGGCTGGAGCGGTTCTACACGCTCTGCTCCACCAGCCGCGACTTCGTCGACCGTGCCGGCGACATCCAGCGCCTGCGCCGTGACATTCACTTCTTCCGCGACGTCCGAGTCTGGATCGTCAAGGAAGAGGCCGCCGACCGGGAGGCCAAGGGCCTGCCCAACACGGCCCAGGTGGAGCGCTACCTGTCTCAGCTCGCCGCCGAGGTGGTCGACGCCGCCGACATCACCGACATCTACGAGGAGGCGGGACTCGGCAAGCTCGACATCACCGAGCTCAACGCGGTTGCCCTGCAGCGCCTACAGAACTCTGACACCCCGCACCTGGCCGCCTCCGCTCTCCGTCGCCTGATCGAGCGGAAGATGCGTGAGGTCACCAAGCACAACGTCGTTCGGCAGGAGCGCTTCTCCGCCCAGCTCGAAGACCTGATGAACCGTTACATGCGCCAGCAGCTGACCAGCGCGCAGCTAATCGTTGAGCTGGTCGAGCTGGCCAAGCAGGTGTCTGCGGACGCCCGGCGCGGTCAGCAGTTCGACCCTCCGCTCAACCATGCCGAACTGGCCTTCTACGACGCCGTCGCGCAGAACGGCGCGGCCACGGAGCTCATGGGTGTCGGGACCCTGGCGGAGATCGCTCGAGAGCTGGTCAAGTCGATTCAGAACTCGATCACGGTGGACTGGTTTTCCCGTGAACCGGTACGCGCCAAGCTTCGCAGCCACATCCGCCGCCTGCTGGCCCGCTACGACTATCCGCCGGACCATGAACGCGCCGCCGTCGACCTGGTCATCCGCCAGATGGAGACGTTCGCCAACGAGTGGGCTCCGGGAGGGCAGGCCGCCCAGCGGTGACAGGCGGCGGCCGGCACCCCTGCTGGTGGTGCGGTGCCTTAAGCATGTCCTCGCCGTGGCAGAGGCCACCTCACCACCCTCACTCAGCACGCTGAGCAATACGGGGCTAACTGCGGGTGGTGTCGTTGGATAGGGTCGGCGCCAGAGATCGCGGTCCATCGGTCCTGGGGAGACGTTGGCATGGAGTCGGTGGCGTCGGCCTTCGGTCGGGCGGTGACGGCGCACCGAGAAGCGGGATCGCATGCCGAGGCCGCCCGTGCCCGGTTACGCGCTGGTGCCGGGCAGGACGGCCTCTCTGCGCAGGCCAGCGAGGATGCCCCGGCGTTTCGCTGCCGGTATCCAGCGGATGGCCGAGGGCCTGACGCCGGGGTGGCTCGGTTGCCGGTTGGACGCTGCCGCCGCGAGCCTTCCGACGGGCGTCGATGCGGCTGTGGGTCGCCCGCTTGCTGTTCGGCTGGGTGAGGCGTCACCGGTCGCCGGCAGCGTCTTCGGTGTCGTCGTACCGTTCGTGGGTGCCGGTCATCTGGCGGTCGAAAGCGACGCCCGTGATCCGTCCGTAGCGCGCTGGCTGCGGGGGTTGCTGCTTCGAGTGCTTGCGGCGTTGCCGGACGGCGCGCTTCGGGTCGCGGCCGTGGACGGGGCGACGCTCGGTGCGGTGTTCGGACCGTTCCGCGCCATGGTGGAGGCCGAGGCGTGGCGACGGCCCGCGATCGACCTTCCGGGTTTCCAGCAGGTGCTGGCCGAGGCGGAGGAGCGGATCGAGCGAGTTCAGGCCGGCGAGGCGGACCCGTCGGTGCTACTGCTGTGTGTCGCAGCCATGCCGCAGGGCGCCGGGCGTGCGGAGTGGTCGCGGTTGGCGGCGATCGCGCACGCCGGTCCGGCCGTAGGTGTGTTCCTACTGGTGGCCGGCTATCCACCGCCCCAGCATCCAGGGCTGGAGGCGGCGCCTCGCCTGGAGCGGACGACGCATCTGACGGCGGCTGGCAGCGGATTGTTCAGGGTCTCTGACCCGCCGGGTCCGCACCGGTTCAGTGACGACGGCACGGGCTTGGCGGCGCCGATGCGGCTGGACGGCGGCCCGCCGGACGATCTGGTCGAGACGGTCTGCCGCAGGTTGGCGAAAGCCGCGCGGGTGCAGGCGTCGACGGACTTCGCGGCGTTGATGCCGGCCGAGATCTGGCAGGAGTCGTCGGTCGGCGGGATGCGGACCGTGGTGGGCCGGGAGGGCCGCGCCGAGTGCGTGCTGGCGCTGGATGATGCGACGCCGCACTGGTTGGTGGGTGGTCGTACCGGGTCGGGCAAGACCGTGTTCCTGCTGGACGTGCTCTACGGCCTGGCGTCGCGCTACTCCCCGGACGAGCTGGGCCTGTACCTGCTGGATTTTAAGGAGGGGGTGTCGTTCGCGGAGTTCACCCCGACGGCGGTGGACCCGTCGTGGATCCCGCACGCCCGCACCGTCGGTATCGAGTCCGACCGGGAGTACGGGCTGGCGGTGCTGCGTACGTTGTCGCGGGAGATGACGCGACGGGCGACCGAGCTGAAGCGGGCCGGGGTAACGAAGCTCGCCGACCTGCGCGCCGGGCGGCCCGACGTGGCGATGCCGCGGCTGGTGGCGGTGATCGACGAGTTCCATGTGCTGTTCGAGGGCAATGACGCGGTGGCCCGGCAGGCGGTGGCGTTGCTGGAGGAGCTGGCGCGAAAGGGCCGCTCGTACGGCATCCACCTGGTCCTGGCGTCGCAGACGATCTCCGGGGTGGAGGCGCTGTTCGCCAAGACTGAGTCGATCTTCGGGCAGTTTCCGCTGCGTGTCGCGCTCGCCGGTGGCGGCGGGATCCTCACCAGCTCAACGACGGCGCCGACAACCTCCCTATCGGCGCAGCCGTCGTCAACGCGGCGGCCGGGATACCAGGGGCGAACCGGGTCATCCGCTTCCCGAACGCCGATGCCGCGTCGGTTACCACGCAGCGGCACCTGCTGTGGGACGCCCGCCCGCCGGGCGACGCGCCACCCGCGGTGTTCGCCGGGTACGCCGAGCAGCACCCCGACGCCGATCCCACCTTTGCCCGTCTCTCACCGAACGTACGGCGACGGCGGGCGCTGGTCGGCCGCGCCGTCGACGTCGGCCTGCCGACCGCCGGGTTCACGCTCGACGCCACTCCAGGCAGCCATCTGGCGGTGCTCGGCACCTCCCCGGTCGGGGCCGACGTTCTGAACGCAGCCGCGGTCAGGTGTGGCCCGCCAGCACGCCCTCGGCACCGTCCGCTTCCTCGTCGCGCCGCTGGTCGCCGCTGCCGACGAGGCGGCCGACGCCACCGTCGAGGCGATCACCGCAGCCGGCCACCAGTGCGAGACCCTCACCTCGACCCAGTACCGGGCGAATCTGGCCGACCTTGCGCAGCCGTTTGGCCCTGGCGACGGGCAGACGACGTACCTGGTGGTGTTCGGCGCCGACTCCGCGAGCAGCCTGCTCGCGACTAGCGACCCGACCACCTACCGCTCCGGGCACGAGGACCTGCGGTCCGTGCTGGCCAACGGTCCCGGCTCGCGCGGTGCCGGCTCGTCGGCTTGCGGGAGCCGTTGGGTGCCGGGCTGGCGGGGACCGGAGTCGCTCTGCTTTTCGGGGGTCGGCCCGGCCTTCCGCTTACCCTCGGTCGGCTGCCGTGGCGGCATCTCGATGCCGATTGCTCGGGCGTACTCGGCGAGGATGCCGCCGGCTTCGGCGAGCAGCCATGAGCCGTCGCGGAGCTTGACGATTCCTTGGGCGTAGTTTCCCAGGGCCCGGTTGACCAAGGGGTTGGTGGCTCCGGTGGTTAGGGCGCGGAACTCGGCTCGGGCGTTCTCGGCGTCCTGGATGACGACCTTGGTTAGGTCCTGCTGTTGGCCGATGGAGACGTGAAGGTCTCGTAGCGCGGCGGCGATGTCGGGCAGGGTCACGGTTGGTACCTCCGGGTGAGGTCGGCTGCGGGATCGGCGCCGGCGGTGATCCGGCGGGCGTTGATGAGTTGAGGTCGGGTTGCGCCCGGTGTTCTTCGGGGCAGGCGGCCGTAGCGGGTGAAGGTGGCGGCGGCCTGCTCGTTGGTGGGGCATGGGCCGATGAGGTGGCAACGCACGCAACAGGCGGTGGCGCTGGAGGTGACGTGCTCGTCGAGCGCTCGCTGGGCGGCCGCGAGCTGATCGATGGCCGCTGCAGATAGGTAGACGGTGGCGGCCATGTCATTCCTGCGGCTGTGGGAGGGCGGCGACGCAGGCGAGGACGTGCCGGAAACGTTCGGTGCGTCCGGGCGAGGGCATTTCGATGCCTTCGAGCCACACCCACTGGCCGTCGTACCAAAGGCTGAGGTCGAGGCGGACGCAGACGATCCGCAGTCGAAGCGGGTCGCTGCCGTGCTGGTAGTCCTGTTCGCGTAGGTGCACGACGTCGCCGGGTGCGACGGCGACTACAGGTGTGATCGGCGCGGGGGTCACAGTCCGCTCGTCCAACTCGTCCGGCCAGGATGCGGTCGGGATCTGCGGCCTCCGCAGTCGGGGCAGTTCAGTGCCGACCCGCACCGTCGGCACCATCGGGACTTGACCTTGAACAGGAACAGTCCGGCGGCGAAGCCGAGCATCGCGACCACCGCCAGGACGAGGGATGGAACCACTGCGTTTGCCTCCCTGACTCGGCCTCTCGTGGGGGACGCAGCCCGCTTCGGGCGACGGGCTGCGTCCCATCGAGAGGCGTCCGAGGCCGGACGGGCGGTGGGCCCCTGGGAGCGCGAGCCCACCGCCGTACCGCGCGGCTTTGATGAGCCGCACCGGCCTGACATGCTCATGCCCATAGTGCCTATGCACTAGTGAGAATGCAAGGATTGCATTCGCATGTACGTCACTTGCCTGGCCTGCCTGAAGGTTGCATCCGCACGGCGGGCACACTCTGACTACGACAGGAGCGAAGGGACATGGAGTTGTCAGCTCGACGGCAACCGCCCACCGTGCGCCTCCGGCGGCTCGCGGCGGAGCTGCGCAGCCTGCGCACCGCCGCCGGCCTCACCCGCGACGAGGTCAGCGAGCAGACCGGCATCAACCCCGCCACCCTCTACCGCATCGAAACGGCCAAGGTTCGCCCGCAGCGGCGCACCCTGATGGCGATGCTGGACAAATACGGCGTCACCGACGAGGACAAGCGCAGCGAACTCATCGCCCTGTCCCGCCAGGCCGCGCAGCTGGGCTGGCTCCAGGCGTACGAGTCGGAACTGCCCGAGCTCTACACTACGTACATCAGCTTCGAAGCCGAAGCCCGCTCGGTCCGCAACTACGAGTCGCTCTTCGTCCCGGGCCTCCTGCAGACCGAGAACTACGCCCGGGCCGTGATCCGGGGTGTGTTGCCGCTGGCGACCGACGCGGACGTGCAGGCCCGGGTGGAGGCACGCATGCAGCGGCAGGAGTCGCTCCGCAAGACGGAGCCGCTACGCCTCTGGGCGATCCTCGACGAGGCCGTCCTGCACCGGCTGACTGGCGGACCAGCGGTCATGGCCGAACAGCTCGACGCCCTGGTGAGCGTGGCGGGCCAACCGCACGTCACCCTTCAAGTCATCCCGTTCACCTCGGGCGCGCACGCCGGCATGCCTGGCTCGTTCGTCGTCATGGACTTCCCCGACCCAGCCGATCCCGCCCTGGTGTACGTCGACAGCATGGCCGGCGACCTGTTCCTCGAACGGGAAGCAGACGTCCGCCGCTACACCAGCACGTTCGAACACCTTCGCGCCACCGCACTCGACCCGACCAGCTCGGTCAAGCTGATCCAGGACCACGCCGCGGCGATCAGTCAGAAAGGAGGTACGGGATGACCTCAGTCGACCTGTCCCGCGCCCAGTGGAAGAAGAGCACCCGGTCCAGCGGGAACGGCCAATGCGTCGAGGTCGCCGACCTCGCCGACGCGGTGGCTCTCCGCGACAGCAAGGACCCAACCGGCCCGGCCCTCCTGTTCCGCCGGGAGGATTGGACCAGCTTTCTGGCCGGCGCCAAGTACGGCCACTTCACCCACCAGTAGGCGAATGCATCCGTCGGACGGGCCCAGCCGACCGTCGGCGACCATAGGCACGCTTCGGTATGGCTGCTACTTGCGCCACCAACTGGGGCGTCCGCGCATACCGTGGTGCCAGGTGTCGGCCTGAAGTCGGGTCGCGTCGATGGCCTGCTGGTCGCGCTCGGAGCGGTACTCACGATGGGGCTGATGCGGGCTCCAGTCGCCGATGAAGGGCCGCAGGTCGTCGGGTTTGGGTTCGATGTCGAAGTCGATGCCAGCGAGGGCTCCGTCGCCGCAGGTGGGATCAAGGCGGGCTGCCGCGGCTCGCGCCCAGCCGATCCATCGGGCACGGTTGTCCAAGTCGTCCGGCCTATCGGAACCGGCTACTTCGAGGGCATCGCAGAAGGCGCGGATCTCGTTGGCGGAGATCCAGGAGTCGTAGGCCCGCCGGAACGCCTTCTTGCGTAGAAGTTCGGAGGCCTGGGGACGAGCCTCGTCGAGGGCCGCTTGCCAGCGGCGACGCTCCTCTGCCCGCTTCCTCTCTTGCTCAGCAACGTATTCGTCGTGGGCACGTTGAGCAGCCTGCTTGGCTTCCTCGTCGGCGGCGATGCCGGCTTCGACGTCGCGGATGATGCGGGGAAGGCGCTTCTCCAAGGGGGTCCGCTTGTCGTCGGCCCAGGTGTCCATCTTGTCCCAGCCAGCGCGAGCAACTTCCATCCGCAGCCGGCCGGAGGTGACCCGATCGGTCTTGGGGAGCACCATCCACCGGTTGCGCCGCAGCTGCCGGGCCTCCTGTTCGGTGGGCACGTGGGGGATCTCGTCGTACTCCTCGATCAACCGCACTCTGCGGCGGGTCTTGTCGACTTGGAGGTAGACCGACGGGTTCTTCGTCTTGGTGTTCACCCCGACCCGGTGGCCCCGCCGTCGGGCTTCGGCGGCGAGGCCGCGGATCAGGTCCAGCGCCCGGGGGACGGATGCCTTCGTAACCTCCAGTCCGGTTGGGTTCTTCTCCAGCGCGGCGAACACGAGGTCCGGGTCGGTGGTGACACGGCGTGTGTTGAGCCGGATCCGATTCCAATCCTTGTCGTTCGGGTCGTCGTCATTGGACAGCCGAATGATTAGGTCTCCGGCGGCGCGGCCGGTGTGCTTGAGGTGGAAGCCGGCGGGTACAAGGCCGTGCTGCTTGGCCGCGTGGATGACTCGCCGATAGAGGGCACGTTTTTCGGAGTCTGGGCTCTCGACTCGCACGGTTCCGCCCTCGGCCTGCAGGCGTTCCACGAGCTGCCGGGCCTGCTCGACCGTTGCGGTGGTCGGAGGCTGCGGCGAGTCGGCCGATGTGGCGCCGCCACCGGCTGGCGACCGGCTCGAAGCCGACTCACTGCGGTTGGCGGTGGTGGCGGTCCGGGTGCGCTGGCGGGGTGTCGCCGTGCCGGGCGGGAGTCGGTCGGGGTGGTCGGGGTGGATGCCGTTGTCGAGGTAGAAGCGGCCGGCGTCGGTGATCTGAGCCCGCCACACGCCGCCCCGGCGGCTGATGTCGACGAGTCGGCGCGTCTGCAGTGCCCGAGCCGAGTGGCGCTGGTCGAGTCCGTCGGGGCCGCTGAGGTCGTCTCCGTCGCCGATCCGCCGCAGCAACAGCAGCTGGTGTTCCTTCAGCGGATCCCATCTCTGCACGCCTTCGACCTTCGACTGCCTGGGCCTGATCCGCAAGGATCGACACCCCTGCGTGAGTTTGAGCTGGCCTCCCTTCCCCACGATGGGATACCGCCACCCTTCGCTGCTACGCCCGGACAGCGCGAAACAGATAGTCGCGTATCATCAATACGCGCTTCGTTCGTCGGGCTGCTGCCCCTAGCTTCGAGTGCGGACAACGAAATCTCATACGAGGAGGCAGCATGGCGGCGAGGCTGGCGCAGCTGGTCGGTGATCTCCCAGGGCCGTACATCATGGGCGCGATTCTGTTACCGGTGCTGTTCCTCGGCTGGGTCATCATGAGCGAGCGGCGGACCCGTCACCTCACGCAGCTGATCCGCGCGGTGCGGGGATCGGTCCGCCCGGGAGGTAGCTCCCGTGGCCGCAGCCGAGAGGAGCGCTGACCATGTCCACGGTGGAGCAGCTGATGACGAAGGAGGAGCTGGCTCACGCCGCAGCCGTCACCACCCAGGCGGTGAGCAACTGGGCGCGTAGGCATCCCAATACCTTTCCTCAGCTCGTCCGGCGCGGATCCCAGGATGGCTACCTGACGTCGGCGGTGGCGGCGTGGCTCGATGGCCGCCGGATCCCGCGTCCGGCGTTGCTGCCGGGCGAGCGTCAGGGAACGACCTACGGGGAGCGGTTCCGCTCCGCGGTCGGGCACCCAGTACCACCAGGTACCGCTGATCCGATGCCTGAACCGGCGGCGGAGTCACTCGACGAGCGGTTGTGGTCGCCCCTGGAGCGGCTGCTACGCAAGAGCGAGGTACCCGCAGTCTTCGAGGCCATCGTCCTGTCCCTGCTGTGCCTGCGAGATGCCTCTCCTGTCGACTGGGCGGCGATATCGAGATCCTCCATTGACACGATTCATGGGGTTGTTACGCAGGCATGGCAGCGGCAGACGGCGCCCCTGTCGACTGCCACAACAGTCCTTCGAGACGCTCCAGCAACCGTCTACGGACGGCATCAGCTCCTGAACATCGTTCGCATCCTCTCCGACGTCCGAGCACCCGGCGACAAGGTGTTCGAGTACCTGCTCGACCAGTTCGCCAGGTTCCGCCACAGCAGCCCAGACGAATACCTGGTTCCGGTTGGGCTGGCGAGTCTGATGGTGCGGATGGTCGATCCCGCACCCGGGAGCCGAGTGCACGACCCTTGCTGCGGCCCGGGAAACCTGCTGGTGGCGGCGGGGAAACATATGACGCGCATGGCCGGATCGGGTTCGCCAGTGGCACTGACCGGACGGGCTGCGACGGCCAGGACCTGGAGCCTCGCCATGATGAACGCAGCAATCCACGGCATGCTGGTCGACCTCGGAGATGGGCCGCCATCGGATCCGGGAGAAATCGACGCCGAGCCGGGCCAATTTGACGTCGTGCTGCTCAACCCGCCGTTTGGCCTGAGGAACTGGAGTCTCCCCACTTCGCGCTCGGCACGCCCGTGGCCATACGGCGAGCCATCCCCACACAACGTCACCATGGGCTGGCTGCAGACCGCGGCCACCGCGCTTGCTCCTGGCGGGCGGGCCGCTGTGATCATGCCGTACAACGCCACATCCACGCTCGCCGTCCGGGAACGCAACATCAGGAGCGCGTTGGTCGAGCGCGGAGCCATTCGCTGTGTCGTCGCGCTGCCCAGTCACCTATTCCGCGAGACCACGGTTCCAATAACGGTGTGGATCTTGGCTCATCCCGGGGACGCAGCAGACGAGGAAGTCCTCTTCGTCGACGCCCAAGGAGCAACCCGCAAGATCGGTTCTACCCACCGAGTGCTGACGGGACGTGGCTGCCGAGCGGTCGTCGACGCGTACCAGGGATGGATGAGCGGGACGGCCGTCCTCCCCATTGCGATGGAAGACTTCGCCGCCACCGCAGCGACGGTGACGGAGATCCGGGAGCACGACTACGACCTTCAGCCCACCACCTACCTGGATCGGCGTCGGCAAGTAATACCCGATCCGCAGACCTCGCCGACGCTTCCCGCACTGCGGAACGACCTGGCTCGACTGGACGCCGACGCCACGACAGCCGACCTGACCCTCGATCGCTGCCTCGGAAGGTTGATGTCGTGGAAACGCTGATTGGCCCGGTCCCGGACGACTGGCAAACGCGGCGTCTTGACGAGTGTTGCGATGTGCAGCCAGGCCCGTCCGGCACCACGTTGAGATCCTCCGCATATGTGATCGGAGGCGTCCCCGTCGTGAAGGCCGGCGACATCGGCCCCGAGGGCATCAACCCCAGTGTCAGCGTGGACGAGGAAACCGCCGAACGCCTTCGGCCACGATACGAGCTCCGCCCCGGCGACATCGTGCTGGTGCGCATCGGCAGAACAACCCGGCACACGATGGTGAGCGAGCGAGAGGCGCGCTGGCTGCTCGGCGGCTCCTGCATCCGTATCCGCGCGACCCAAGACATCTCCGCGGACTACCTCGCCTGCTACCTCACTCATCCGGCGGTGCAGGAGTGGCTGGCCGAGTACACCCAGCGCGGAGTGCTGCCGACACTCAACGGGCGCAAGGTCCGGGAGATGCCGCTCGTGCTGCCCCCCGCAGCCGTTCAGCAGGGCATTGCCGAGATCGCCAGGGCCATCGACACAAAGATCCGCGCGCACAAGGACGTCATCCAGGCCACCCGAACGCTGCGCGAGCTACTCATTCCGCAGATGCTCACCGGCAATCCTGTGCTGCCGGAAGCAGCCGCCAATCGAGACGCGTGAGGACTTCGGCCACCAGGAAGTTGCGGCGGAGCCCGGCTGGCGGGGGCATCGGCGCGCTTAATCAATGCGCCGATGACTACGTGAGGTTGGGGTGCGTCAAGTCCTTTAGCGGCACCTCGACATAGGCGTCCACCTCAGCCACACCGGTGCAGCCCGTATCGGCCCGGGTCGGGCACGGACGCAGCTCCTTCGTCCTGTCGGCGCTCAGCACGGCGTCGGCGGCCGGACTGGCCTCGTACCGACCGCACGCCGGGCAGGAGACATACTGGGACCGCCGGATCCACACCCCTGTTGGTGCGTCCTGCTCATCGAAGGCCATGATGCCGAACGTATCGCATCTCAACTGGTACGGACAGACCGCCGCTTATCTACGAGCGGCCGACCAGCGTCTCACATTATAAGAGACCGGGAGATTCCCTCAAGATCTTTTGGCCTGGATGGGGCGGGACTGGAGCGGACTGTTGCACCCCCCAGGTGGACGCAGGCGAACAGAGGCGAAGTTCATCGCTCCAACCGGCGCTTCAAACCGGCGGATCGCACTTGACCGGCGTGTTCCGCTGATGCGCAATAGAGGCACGTCCTCGTGCGGCGACCTGGCCACCGGGCCGATCAGCGTACGGGCGGGCGCTCCCGGGTGGAGCGCTCGCTGTCGTCGCGGTCGTCGGCGTACGAGCTACCTGACGGGAGGTCCCCGATGAAGGATCTGGTTCCGGCGAGCTGAGCCGGCCCATCGTGCTGGACGCGTTAACGCGCGCCGCCCGGTAGCCCCGGTCCCGCCCTTCGCCTGGGCTGAGGACCGGGTGGTGCGCTGCATCGTTCTCTCGCCGTTGTCGAGCAACTGTCACCCAGGGTCGTGGTTTCCCGGCCGTGGCGATGGGTGCTGTCCGCTTCCGCCTTGGCCGCCTGGCTCCGCCCGGGGATGGCCGTGTTCCTTGAAAACTACACAGAAACCAGTCCAAGCTGCCCCCTGTGCCGTCTCGCTCGCCGGGTGAGACAGGGCCGTGCCCGGGTCCTGCCTGGCCCGAGGGGCGGCGGCGACACCACCGAAATGATCTCGACCCTGAGGACCGTCGACCCGGCGGTCCACTCTCACTACCCCTTCCACAAGGAGTCCCCTTGCTTCTCGCCCACGTCTCCGATCGCCTGCACCGCCGGTCTACTCGATGTCGCGGGTCGGTGCTGACAGGATCCGTCTTGATCTCCGTTCGGGGGTCAGGGTTGGCGTCCGTGTTGACGTCAGTGTTGAACCTGACCCCCGAACGGACCCCCGTCCCCTACTCACAGTGCAGGTCGCTCCGGCTGTCACCGGCTGCGGCATGTCCTCCGACAGACCCTCCCTGTCTCGGGTCTCTCCCCCCAGGGACGCCTCATCGGCATCGCTGCGCAGGGGTGACCGCCGCTGATGGTTGATCCTGTGCTTCGGGTCCAGTCCCAGCTGACCGGGCGGGACCGGGTCGTGCTGGGCTGGCTGTACGACCACGGGGTGCTGACCTCGTTCCAGATCGCCCATGCCCTGTTCCCGTCGCTGGACTTCTGCCAACGGCGGCTGCGCAAGCTGCACCAGTTGCGGCTGGTGGACCGGTTCCGGCCGCAGCGGCCCGACGGCGGCTCCTACCCCTACCACTACCTGATCGACCAGCTCGGCGCCGACGTCGTCGCCGCGGACCGCGACGAGCGTCCACCCCGCCGCGACCACGCTCGCATTCAGCGGCGGCGGTGGACCTCCACCCGGACACTGGCCCACCGGCTCGGGGTAAACCAGTTCTTCACCGACCTGGCCGGCTACGCCCGCATCCATCCCGACGCGGAACTGTTCCGTTGGCTACCCGAGGCCGTGTGCGCCCGCCCCGGCGCGTTCACCCGGCCCGGCGACCCCGCCCTGGTCCGCGCGTACCAGCCGCGGGTCCGACCCGACGGCTACGCCCTGTGGGCCGAACACGGCCGCCTGGTGCCGGTGTTCGTCGAGTACGACACCGGCGGCGAGCAACTCGACGTGTTGACCGGCAAACTCGCCGGCTATCGGGACCTGTTCGGCACCCTCGGCCAGGTCTGGCCCGTGCTGTTCTGGCTGCACTCCACCACCCGGGAACGCAACCTGCGGCTGCGGCTGGCCGCCGAACCCACCGGGCTACCCCTCGCGACCGCAGCCCGCGACCACGCCACCACCGCCGGCCTGTGCCCCGCCGACGCCGTCTGGGCCACCGGCGGGCCGCATCGGCTGCGCCTGGCCGACCTGGCCAACCACACCCTCCACACCGACCACCATCGCGACGCCGCCGACTGACAGCCCCGCCGGTCTGTCACGAATCTGTCGACAGCCCTCCGAAAGCGGCTGACAGATTCCAGCGAGATTGAAGTCCCACCGCTGACAGATCACCGAGCTATCCTCCCGCCCGACTCGACGGGCTGCAATTCGAACGAAAGGAGCAACGGATGAACGGAATCCTCCGACCCTAGCTAGCTTTCCCGCTTTTCGGAGGAACGTGGCCCACAAGCCGCACCACGAAAACAACGTCCGGAGCTATCCTGACGCACCACATCCCGGTACCGCCACCAACAACGGCGGTGCGAAAACACCCCGCACCCGCAACAAAGAAAACACCATTCCGATCCGGATCGCGCGGATCGAAACCGTACCCATGTCCACCACCGAACTCGACAACGCCGCCGAAGCACTCGCCGTCCTACTCAACCACTTCATCGACGACCACCCCGACCTCTTCCAGTAGTCAGTACCACCGGTGGCGGCCGGCTCGGCCGCCACCGGCACCACCCCTCCACCGCGAAGGACACCGCCGCATGACAGCCCCACCCCTCGCC
>NZ_SMKG01000005.1 GCF_004348525.1 Micromonospora sp. 15K316
GGCCGGCACCTCGTGCCGGCCCCCCTTCGTTCACCTGTCGGAAGGGTCCCGCCCGCGCAAGGGCGAACCCGCCTATCGGGCCAGGCGGGTACGCGGTCCGGCGCGGAGCACACCGGAGGGGAGCTCCCGGCCGACCAGGCGCTCGGCCAACTCGGCCACCTCGACGAGGGCGTCCAGGTCGATGCCGGTGTCGATGCCCATGTCGTGCAACATGTGCACCGCCTCCTCGGTGGCGAGGTTGCCGCTCGCCCCCGGGGCGTACGGGCAGCCGCCCAGGCCACCGACGCTGGCGTCGAACTCGGTGACCCCCAGCTCCAACGCCGTGAGCAGGTTCGCCAGGGCGGTGCCCCGGGTGTTGTGGAAGTGCAGCAGCACCGGGACGTGGGCGTTGCGGTCGCGTACCGCCGTCAGCAGCTCGCGGACCCGGCGCGGCGTACCCATCCCCGTGGTGTCACCGAAGGCGACCCGGTCGGCGCCGTCGCGCACCACCCGATCCACGATGGCCGCCACCCGCTGCGGGTCGATGTCCCCCTCGTACGGGCAGCCGAAGCTGGTCGCCACGATCACCTCGGCCCGCGCGCCCGCGCCGTGCAGCAGGTCGATCAGCTCGGCGATGTCATCCAGCGACTCGTCCGTCGAGCGGTTGACGTTGCGCCGGTTGTGCGTGTCGCTGGCCGAGACCACCACCTCGATCTCGGTGAACCCGGCGGCGAGCGCACGCTGCGCGCCGCGCGTGTTCGGCACCAGCGCCGAGTAGCGCACCGTGTCGACCCGGTCGGCGCGTTGCCACACCTCGTCCGCATCGGCCATCTGCGGAATCGCCTTCGGAT
Source organism: Micromonospora sp. 15K316 (assembly GCF_004348525.1). Lineage (GTDB taxonomy): Bacteria > Actinomycetota > Actinomycetes > Mycobacteriales > Micromonosporaceae > Micromonospora. Next base: position 831 of record NZ_SMKG01000005.1, read on the forward strand.
GCACGAAGGAGACCGCCTCGATCCGCCGGACGCCGGTGCGGGAGAGCGCGTCGAGCAGACGCACCTTGGCGTCGGTCGGAATCGGATCCTCGTTCTGCAACCCGTCGCGGGGTCCGACCTCCCGGATCGACACGGAGTTCGGCAGGCTCGTCATAAGGGGTCACCTCACTGTGACGCGGTGCTGTTTCCTGTCCTCCCAGCATGTCACCCCACCCGCCGGCAACGTTGATCATGAGGTCAGCGGCGACAAAAGGTACGAGTCCGACCGCTAACCTCATGATCAATGAGAGCTGCGCAGAAGGAGCCGGCGGGGTCAGCGCATGCGGGTCACCAGGGCGGTGTCGTAGTCGCCGGAGAGGAACTCGGGGTTCTCCAGCAGCTCGGCGAAGAAGGGCAGGTTGCACTTCGGGCCGGCGACCTCGAACGCGGCCACGGCCGCCTTCGCGCGCGCGATCGCCTCGGCCCGATCCGCCCCGCTGACGATCAGCTTCGCCATCAGGCTGTCGTAGAACTGGGTGACCGTGTTGCCGGCGACGTACCCGGAGTCGACCCGTACGCCCTCGCCGGCCGGCTCGCTCCACGTGCTGATCGCGCCCGGCCCGGGAATGAAGCGCTTCGGGTCCTCGGCGTTGATCCTCAGCTCGATCGCGTGCCCGCGCGCGGCGAGCGCCGCAGGGTCGAACGTCGGGGCCAGCCCGGCGGCCACCCGGAGCTGCTCCGCCACCAGGTCGATGCCGTAGACCAGCTCGGTGACCGGATGCTCGACCTGGAGCCGGGTGTTCATCTCCAGGAAGAAGAACTCGTTCGTGGCCGGGTCCAGCAGGCACTCGACCGTGCCCGCGTTGCGGTAGTTCACCGCCTCGCCGGCCCGTACGGCGGCGGCGAGGAACCGCTCCCGCAGCTGCGGGTCGACCGCCGGGGACGGCGACTCCTCGACCAGCTTCTGGTTGCGCCGCTGCACCGAGCACTCGCGCTCGCCGATCGCGACCACCCGGCCGTCGGCGAGGCCGAGGATCTGCACCTCCACGTGGCGGACGCGCGGGAAGTACCGCTCGATCAGCACCGAGCCGTCGCCGAACATCCGCTCGGCGAACGCGCGCACCTTGTCGTACTCGGCACGCAGCCCCGCCTCGTCGGTGGCGACGCCCATGCCCATGCCCCCACCGCCGGCTGCGGCCTTCACCATCACCGGGTAGCCGATCCCGGCCGCCGCGGCGGTGGCCGCCGTGAGGTCGGCGGCGGGTTCGGTGGTGCCGGGCGCGACCGGGACACCGGCCGCCGCCATGAGGTTCCGGGCATTGATCTTGTCGCCCATCGCGGCGATCGCGTCGGCGCCGGGCCCGACCCAGATCAGCCCACTCGACTCGACGGTACGCGCGAAGTCGGCGTTCTCCGACAGGAAGCCGTAGCCGGGGTGGATCGCCTGCGCACCTGTCGACTTGGCGGCGTCCAGGATCGCCTCGACGTTGCGGTAGCTCAGTGCCGGGTTCGCCGGCCCCACGCACACCGCCTCGTCGGCCTCGGCGACGAACGGCAGGTCGGCGTCGGCCTCCGAGTGCACCGCGATCGCCCGGACGCCGAGCCGCTTTGCGGTACGGATGATCCGGCGGGCGATCTCCCCCCGGTTGGCGACCAGCAGCGACTCGATCATGGTTCCTCCAGCGTCCAAGGGTTGGGACGGATCTCAGCGAACCATGCCACCCACCCCGCGCACGAGCCCCACCCCATCCCCACCCTGGACGCCTTCAACCGGGTGTCGATCGCGAGCCGGTACCGGGTCTGGACACGTTGATCAGGAGGCTTGCGTCAACTTCCGCGTGGAAAATGACGCAAACCTCTTGATCAACGCGGTTGAGCGCCCCGGGGGGTGGGGGTTAGGCGAGGAGGGCGGCGAGGGTGGCTTCGCGGAGCAGCTCCGCCCGGCGGTGGCGGTCCACCTCGCCGCCGAGGAACGGAGTGGAGTTCATCAGGCCGAACGCCGCGTGCGCCAACACCCGGGCCTCACCGTCGGGCATGCCCGGGTGCAGGGCCGTGAGCACCGTGACCCACTCCTCGACATAGAGGCGCTGGAGGCGGCGGATCCGGCGCCGCGGCTCGTCGGGAAGGCGGTCCAGCTCGTGCAGGTGCAGGGCGATCACCGCCGGGTTCGCCAGCGCGAACTCGACATGGAAGTCGATGAGCGACTCCAGCACGCCCCGCGGGTCGTCCGGATGCGCGGTGGCGCGCTCGCGGCCGCCGTCGAGCAGCCCCTCGCTCACCGGGATGAGCGCGGCGACCAGCATCGCCTCCTTGCCGGCGAAGTGGTGGTAGAGGGCCGGCCCGGTGACTCCGGCCGCCGCACCGATGTCGTCCATCGAGACACCGTGGTAGCCGCGCGCGGCGAAGAGACCGACCGCGATCTCCAGGATCTCGTCCTTACGAGAACGACGCCGGCTCGCACCGGCCGCGCTGCGCGCCTGCTGCTCCACCGTCACGGGGCAAGCCTAGACCCGCGCGGACGGCGAGGAGGAGGCAAGGTTGCCGCAGAGCTGATCAGAGCCGGCCGATGCCCGGGCCGGCCGGCGCGACGGCCGGCCCGGATCACGATCAGTGATCGTGGTCGAGGTTGTGCTCGGCGCGCAGCTCGGCGGCCTCGTCCGCCCGACCGAGCGCATCCAGCGCCTGGGCCAGCAGCCAGGCGGCCTGCCGTACCGGCCGGGTGCCGACCGGCAGCCCGCCCAGCACCTCGCGCAGCAACCGCTCCGCGTCGGCCGGTCGCTCCAGCCGTAGCAGCAGCTCCCCGGTGAAGATCTCCACCTGCGCCGCCTCGCCGAACGCCTCGATCGACCGGAGGCGGTCGGGCACCCCGGCCAGCCGGTCCAGCGCCTCGCCCTCACGGCCGTCGTCGGCCAGCACCCGGGCCGCCGCCTCGGTCGCCATCGCCCGCTCGTACGTCGCCGGCGGCTCCGGATCCTCGGCGAGCGCGGCCGAGAGGCGGTCCATCACCTCCACCACGCGCAGCGCCGTCGCACCGTCACCGGCCCACAGCCAGGCGTACGCCTCACGTCGACGGGCCCGCAGCTCGTCCACGGCGAGCCCGGCCAACTCGTAGGTGCTCGCCGCCGCCGCGAACCGCTCGGCGGCCAGCGCGTCCCGGTCGGCGCCGTAGAGCAGCCCGCCCGCCTCCTCCAGCATCTCGGCGCGGTGCGGGAGATTGTCCGGACCGTCCAGGTTCTCCGCGAGCTGTTCGAGCAGGGCGAGCGCCGGGTCGGTCTCGCCGAGCCCCTGGTAGATGCCGGCCAGCAGGTACCGGCAACGGTCCGCCTGGACCTGGGCCCCGAGCTTGTCCAACCCGATCACGGCCTCCTCGGCGACCTCGGCCGCCTCGGTCAACCGGCCGGCGACCCGGTACGCGTTCGCCAACTCCCAGCGCAGCAGCGCGTCTCCCGCGGCGCCCTGCTCCACGCAGAGCGTCACCGCCTCGGCGAAGTCGTCCACCGCCTCGTCGGCGCGCCCGGCAGCCATCAGCGCCCGTGCCCGGGTGACCCGCACCGCGACCAGCGCGTTCGGCGGCGCGACGGCCAGCGCCTCGTCGCAGGCGGTGACCGCCTCCGCCGGGTCGTCCGCCGACCGGGCGTACGCCAAGCTGGCGCTCATCAGCAGCTCGCCGACGCCCAACTCGCGGGCCAGCCCGCGGGCCCGCTCGGCCGCCGACCGGAACTCCTCCGCCTTCTCCGACTCCTCCAGCGCATGGGCGCGGTGCAGCGCGACCCGCAGCTCCAGGTACGGGTCGTCGACGGCCGGGATCCGCTCCAGCACGGCCAGCGCCTCGGCCCAGCGCTCCCCGTGCATCAGCGCCAGCGCCACCCGGTCGCGCGCGGCGGCCCGCTGCCGGTCGTCCCCGAGCCGGTCCAGGGAATCGGCCGCCGTCTCCACCAACTCCAGCCCTTCCGCCCTGCCCGTCTCGGTCATGGTGAGCAGCACACCGAGCCGGCTGGCGACCACCTGCGCCCGGACCTCGTCACCCAGCTCCCGGTAGGCGGCCGTGGCCGCCCGGGCGGTCTCGATCGCGGCCGGCACCTGCTCGTCGTCGCTCAACTCGGCCGCCCGCAGCTCCAACCGGCGGGCAACCGTGACCGGGTCTGGCTCCGTCGCGCCGAACCGCTCGTCGTAGGCGGAGAGGGCGGCCTGGAAGCCGGGGCGGTCGTGCCGGTGCCAGCACGACTCGGCGAGGTCGAGCAGCTGATCGGGCCCGGCGTCGGCCGGGATCTCCGGTGCCGCCGGCCGCACTGGCGCCGGGATGGCCGCGTCCGCGACGCCGACCGCCGGTACGGTCCCCGAGCCGGCACCGGGGCGGGGCACCCGACGGCGCACGCTCGCCGAGAGCGGCACATGCTCACCGCTCGGCCGCATCGCCAGCCGGGCGGCGATCATCTCGGACTGGCGGGCGGTGCCGTTGCGGGCGTCGAAGCGGGCGGCCAGCTCGGTGGCGGTCTCCGCCAGCTCCGCGGCGAGCCGGGCCGCCGGCACCTCCGTGGCGGGCCGGTCACCCGCTGCCCGCCGATAGACGGTCAGCCCGCCGTCCACCTGGCGGAGCGCCGCGGCGGCGGTCGCCGCGAAGTGCATGGCCGCCGCCGGGGAGGGCGAGCGGTCCAGCCAGTCCAGGTGCCGCTCGACCAACTCCAGGGCCCGCGCCTCGTTACCGGTGACGGTGCAGAACTCGACGTGGTCGCCGATGTCCCACAGGTCGGAGAGGTTGCCCCGCATCCGGCGGTAGGCCGTCCGGTGCGCGTTGCGCGCGTCGTCGTGCCGGCCCGTCCGCAGGTAGGGCACGAGCAGCGCGGTCAGGATGGCCTGCGGTTGCTCGTTGCAGGTGAGCCGCCCCGCGAGCACCGGCTCGGCGAGGCTCGCCGCCTCGGCGTACCGGCCGGTGTCGGCGAGGTACTGCACCTCTGTGGTCGGGTCGCAGCCGGCGCAGTCGGAGAGGTCGTCCCGCGGGGTGGCCTGCCAGAGCCGGTACCAGTGTGACGCGGCGTCGGCGTCCCCGACGTGTTCGGCCACCCGGAACCGGTGCTTGTGGACGGCCTGGAGGCCGTGTCCACTGGCCCGGTACCGCCGCTCCATGTCGTCGAGGACCGCGTACGTCCGGTCGAGCGGCACCTCAGGGAACTTCAGCATGAGGTTGACCATGTACTTGAAGTGCCAGAGCAGCTGCCCCGCGTAGCGGGCGTGGTAGGGCTGCGGGTCACGGTCGAACTCGGCGAGGCACCAGGAGAAGGTCACGAACGACTTCGCCGGCTCACCGCCGTAGGTGTACGCGTTGGTGCCCTGCAACCTGGTGACGAAGGCGAGTTCCCGGTCCTCGGCCACGTCGACCCGCCGGAGCAGCTGCTCCAGCGCGGCGATCTGCCCCGGCCCGTACGGCATGTTGCCGACCTCGCGGAACACCCGCCACAGGTCCTCGTTCGTGTCCACCGCTCACTCCCGTCCGGGTACGGCCCGGCCGAGCAGGCCGAGGAAAGAACTGTTCAGCAGCGCGGCGTCGGCCGCGCGGATCGGATGGTGCCCGAGCAGCAGCGCCTGCCCGTAGAGCGCCTCGACGGCGAGCCCGACCAGGTCCGGGTCGGTGAGCGTGGCGACCCGGCGGACGAGCGGGTTGCGATGGTTGAGCACCAGCTGCGGGCGGTCCGGCGGCGCGGACGCGGCGAGCGCGTCGAGCACCCCTCCCCAGAGCTCGTCGGCCTTGTCCCGGCTCGCCGCGAGCTGGTCGTTGAACGCGGCCGAGCGGCTCACCAGGTAGAGCGCGGGCAGCGAGACCGGTTCGTACGCTCGGATCACCACCTCGCAGCCCGTCCGCTCCAGCGCCCGCTGGGCGGCGGTGAGGAACGGCCGCAGGGCCAGCTCGACCGTCGGGTCGAGGTTGTCGAAGCGGGTGGTCAGGTCGCTCGGCTCCAAGCGCTCGATCAGCACCGACCGCTCCACGGCGGGCAGCCGCTCGATCAGCTCGGTGTCGTACGTGTAGCCGCCGTTCACCACCGCGAGATCCTGGGCGGCGGCGACCGCGGCGAGCTGGCGGAACTCGTTCAGGCTCGCCGCGTACCGGATCAGGCCGTGCCGCTGGCGGAACTCGGCCAGGGTGAGCGTGCCGACGTTCGTCTCCATGGGCCACCACTCGTCGACCAGCCGGAGCATCTCGTCGTCGTGCAGCGCCAGCGCCTTCACCCCGAGGTGGTGGATCTGGAGGAACTCCGAGAGCCGGCGCGGGTCGTGCTTGGCGAGCCGCACCAGCCAGCCCCGCACCTGGTCGCCGAGCGCCTCCCGGACCGCGTTGAGCAGGTTGTCCTCGTAGAGCGCCTCACGGCTCGCGGTCGGCCGCAGCTCGCTGGCGTCCACCACGCAGTGCGCGAAGAACGCCCAGTCCGGCAGCAGGGCGTCGGCGTGCTCGGTGAGGAGCATGCGCTTCAGGTAGACGCGGTGACCCGCCCGGGCCGCCGGGTTCACCGGCGCCGGAAGGATGAAGGCCGCACCGGTCAGCCCCGCCTCCGGCACCGAGAGCGGCAGCACGTCGAACGGGTCGAAGCCGAGCGTCTGCCGGGCGTACCGGATCAGGGCCGGGCGGTCGACCGGGGTGCCCGGCGTGGTCGGCCAGGGCGGCGCCCCGGCGGTGGTGACCACGTCGCCGACGCGCACGGTGACCGGCAGGAGCGAGCCGAAGAGCCGCGCCAGGTCGGTGACGGTCGGGGTGGCGAACCACTGGTCGGCGTCCCGGTGCGGGACCAGGGTGACGGTGGTGCCCGGCTCGCTGCGTCCGGCGCCCGCGGGCACCGGCTCGACCGTGTACCGGCCGTCGGAGTAGCCGGTCCAGCGGACGGTCGGCTGGTCGCCGTGCCGGGTGAGGACCCGGATCTCGTCGGCGACCAGGAAGCAGGAGAGCAGCCCGATGCCGAACTGGCCGAGGAAGTCGTGCCGGGAGAAGCCCAGCTCGTCGCGCTTGGAGCTGCGCCCGATCGTGGCCAGCAGCTCGTGCACCTGCGCCTCGGTGAGGCCGATGCCGGTGTCGTGCACCCGGAGCGTCCCGTCGCCGGTCAGCTCGGGCGGCTCGACCCGGATCAGCGCGGGCGCGTCGGGGTCGGAGGCCCGCCGCGCGGTGATCGCGTCGACCGCGTTCTGCAAGAGCTCGCGGACGTACACCCGCGGGCTGCCGTAGAGGTGATGACTGAGCAGGTCGACGACGCCACGAAGGTCGACCTGGAAAGTATGTTCCACGCCTGTGTGCTCCCCGGTCCGAATCCGGCGCTCACCGTACCGATGATCACCGACAGGCGCGTCCTCCTTTCACCCGGCGCCTTGACCCTCGACCGGCTCGAACCCCCAGGCTCGCCGTCGTGCCCACGACTCGCCTCGGCCGCGACTTCCATCTGTTGTGGTCCGCCGCCGTCTCCTCGCGGCTCGGCGATGCCCTGCGTACGCCGGCGCTCGCCCTGCTCGCCGCCACACTGACCCGCGACCCCCGGCTGATCGCCGCGATAACCGTGGCCGGGCAGCTGCCGCCCCTGCTCTTCGGGCTACTGGGGGGTGTCTACGCCGACCGATGGGACCGCCGGCGCACCATGGCGCTGGTGGACGGCGTGCGCGCCGCCCTGGTGGCCGCGCTCGCCGTGGCGGTCGCCACCGGCCGGGCCGGCGTCCTGACGTTGCTGCTTGTCGCCTTCCTGCTCGCCGCCCTCGCCTCGCTCTTCGACGCCGCCTCCTTCGCGCTGCTGCCCTCCGTCGTGCCGGCGACGGCCCTGCCCCGGGCCAACGGTCGCCTGCAGGCCGGCACGGCGGTGGCCGGGGGCCTTATCGGCGCGCCCGTCGCCGGGGCGGCGTTCGCCGCGTCCCCCGCTCTCCCCTTCACCCTTGACGCCGTCACCTTCGCCGTGGCCGCGCTTCTCGTCCTCGCCCTGCCCCGAGGGGGTCGGGTACCCGTCCCGGCCGGCCCGCCGAGCGCCCGGACGCGACGGCCGTCGGTACTGACCGAGGTTGCGGTCGGGATCCGCCGGCTGCGCGCGGACCGGACACTGTGGCGGATCACCCTCTTCTCGGCGGCCAGCAACCTGGCGATCAGCGGTCTGCTCGCCGTCCTGGTGCTGCACGCGCTGGACGTGCTGCGGGTGTCGCCGGCCGGGTACGGGCTCTTCACCGCGACCGCGATCGTCGGTGGGGTGGTCGGGGCGCTGGTCGCCGGCCGGCTCGCCGTGCGGTTCGGCACGCTGCCCGTGCTGCGCGCCGTGCTCGCCGTGCAGACCGTGGCGTTGGCCGGGCTCACGCTCGCCGGGGAGCCGGTGCCGGCCGGTCTCGCGCTGGCCGTCTTCGCCGCCGGCACCTCGGTGTGGAACAGCCTCGGCACGTCGTACGGGCAGCAGCGGGTGCCGGCCGCCCTGCTCGGTCGGGTGGGCTCGGCTCAGCGGATGCTCGGACTGCTCACCGCTCCCGTCGGCGCGACGCTCGCCGGGCTGGTCGCCGGGGCGTACGGGACGGTGCCGGTCACGGTCGCGGCCACCGGGACGTTCGCGCTGGTCACCGTCGTGGCGTGGCGGGCGCTGCGAGCTGCGGCGCCGACGCCGCCCGCCGACCGGCCCACCATGGCCGGGACAGCAGCCCGGCCAGGACCGCCCCCGCCGCGTTGAGCAGCACGTCGTCCACCGAGGAGACCCGGCCGAGGTCCAGCGCGTACTGGAGGACCTCGACCAGCACCGAACCCGCCGCGCCGAGCAGGAAGAGCCGACCGGGCCCGGCCAGCCCGGCCAGACGTACCGGCGCGAAGAAGCCCAGCGCGGCGAAGACGAGCAGGTTGCCGACCACCTGGACCACGGCGGTGGTGGGCGCCCCGGTGAGCAGGTCGACCAGGTCGTGCAGGGGTACGGCGTCGACCGCACGGGGCGCCGCGCGCGGGGTGAGGATCATCCACACCCACGGCACCGTCCCGGCGACCGCGCCCACCTCGGCGACGCTGCGCCACCACGCCTCCGCGGCCGGGAGGGTGTTCCGGCGTACCCGAACGAGCCCGGCGACGACCAGGGCCAGCACCGGCAACGCGGCGCCCGCGGCGAGCAGGACCCCACCCCAGTCCCGCCAGACCCGTGTCACCGGCGCAGCCTATTCGGCGCTCGCGCCTCGCCGGTGACCTGGTCGCCCGGCAACGCGGCGGCGCCCCTGCGGCCCAGCAGTCTCCGGACGGGCGGCTCGCCGCCTTCGCCCAGACCGACGAGGTGATCGTGGTCGACCTGACCACCGCCCAGGTCCGCCGCTACCCGCTCAACGGCTACCTGGAGCACGTCCTCCGGGCCGGCGACCGGCGAGGTGACCGGGGTGGTCCGCGAGGTGTACGGCGAGATCTCCGTCGCCCCCCGCTGAGCTGCCGGTGCCACGTCGACGGGCCCCGCTGAGCTTGCTCCCGGCACTACGTCGAGGGGCCCGCCGCGCCGCTCCGGCGCGTCGGGCCCCTTCCCGTCGACAGCCGTCAGGGGTTCAGGCCGCCGGGCTGGTCGCCCTTGACGACAGGGGCGCGGACCAGGTTGCCCCACTCGGTCCACGAGCCGTCGTAGTTGCGCACCTGCGGGTAGCCGAGCAGGTGCCGCAGCACGAACCAGGTGTGGCTGGACCGCTCACCGATCCGGCAGTAGGCGACGATGTCGTCGTCCGGGCTCAGCCCGAGCTGGTCGGCGTAGATCGCGCGCAGCTCGTCCGCGGACTTGAACGTCCCGTCGTCGTTGGCCGCCTGCTTCCACGGCTTGTTCACCGCACCCGGGATGTGCCCGCCGCGCAGCGCGCCCTCCTGCGGGTAGTCCGGCATGTGCAGCATCTCGCCGGTGTACTCGCCAGGCGAACGGACGTCGACCAGCGGACGGCCCGCGGCCACGTGCGCCATCACCTGCTCGCGGTACGCCCGGATCGGGGCGTCGTCCCGCTGCGGCACCGGGTAGTCGGCGCGCGGCCGGGTCACCTTGTCGCGGCTCAGCTCCCGCCCCTCGGCGATCCACTTCTGCCGGCCGCCGTCGAGCAGCCGTACATCCTGGTGGCCGAAGAGGGAGAAGACCCAGAGGGCGTACGCGGCCCACCAGTTGAAGTTGTCACCGTAGAAGACGACGGTGTCGTTGCGGCCGATGCCCTTGGCGGCGCAGAGCTCGGCGAAGCTCTTCGCGTCCAGGTAGTCCCGGGTCACCTGGTCGTTCAGCTCCAGGTGCCAGTCCACCTTGACGGCGCCCGGGATGTGGCCGGTGTCGTAGAGCAGGACGTCCTCGTCGGACTCGATGACGACGAGCCCCTCGTCACCGAGGTGCTCGGCCAGCCAGGCGGTGGTGACCAGGCGCTGCGGGTCCGCGTACGCCTGGAGTCGGGAATCAGGATCGCTCGGCACAGACATGGTCCCCAAGGTACGCCGGACGGCCCGGGGTCGACCCGTAAACGTGACCGGCCCACCACCGATTCAGGTGGTGGGCCGGGTCGCCGGGTGGGCGTCTCGCGGCGTCGTCGGCTACTGCGCCGGTTCCACCGGCGGGGCGTCGGCCACCAGGAAGGTGTACGTCCGCTCCTGGGAGGCCGTTCCGTCCGCGAAGATGCTGCGGACCGTCAGGGTGTGCGTGCCGCTCTGCTCCGGGGTCCACGTGACGATGGCGCTGGCGTTGATGTCGGCGGCGATCCCCTGTTCGGGGCCGTCATCGAAGCGGTACCGGAACTCCGTCGTGTCGGGCACCTCCGAGCTGATCAAGAAATCGCCGGCCTGACCCGGGCCACCCGCCGGGTAGCCGGGGTCGTAGAGGAGACCCTGGATACTCGGCAGGAGGTCTCGCACGATGAACGCGAAACTCGCCGCGTCCGACTGGACGCCGTCCCGGTTCACGCTCCAGACGGTGAGCGAGGTGAAGCCCGCCTTCGTCGGCGTCCAGGTCACCGACGCCGTGCCGTCGGCCGCCGCGGCCACGGTGCTGTTCTCTGCTCCGAAGCGGTAGCGGTAGCTGACCACGTCGGGCTGGCGCGGGGTGAACGTGAAGACCCCGGGCACGCCCTGGCCCCCACCGGTGCCGTTCTGCTGGTAGACCGTGGCGGAGATCTTCGGCGCGGTGGTCAGCCGGAAGCTGCGCTCCGAGGTGGCCGTCACCCCGTCGCCGGTGACGCTGGTCACGGAGAGCGTGCGGTTGCCGCCCCGGGTCGCGGTGACGGTCAACGAGGCGGTGCCGTCCGCCTCCGCCTCGACAGTCTGCTCCGGGTCGCCGTCCAGGTGGAAGCGGTAGCGGACCACCCCGCCCATCCGCGGCTGGACGGCGAACGTGGTCGGCACCCCGACCTCGGTCAGGTTGCCGGTGAGGATCGGCCCGACATCGCTGGCGAGGAAGTCGTACCTGGTCGTGCCGGACCGGTTTCCGGCCGCGTCGACGCTCCACGCCTCGACGTAGTTGACGCCCGACCGAGGGGTGATCGTCACCGTGGCCGATCCACCTGGCCGGTCCGCCGCCACGGTGTTGTTGCCCGACGAGTTCAGCTGGTAACCGAACCCGACCGCGTCCGCGGCACCGTTCGCGGCGAAGGTGATCTCGCCGGGCAGCGCGGGAGCCCACTCGCCGTTCGACGGGAAGTCGGTCGACGACACGGCCGGTGCGGTCGCCGGTCCCTGGAAGTCGGTACGGAAGTAGCAGCTGCCACTCCAGTCGCTGTTCGCGCGGTCGTCGGCCGCCCGAACCTGCCAGGCGTACAGCTGGTCGTGCGCGAACTGGTCGGCAGGGAAGAGGCCGACCGCCCGCTCACCGTTGCGGGCCTGGTCCGTCCGCTCGGTCCGCGCGTCCGGGTCGTCGACCGGCCAGAGTGCGAACGTGGCGGTCAGCATGTCCGTGCCGCCGGTGTCGTCACCGTCCTCGTCGTGCAGGACCGCCGAGAGGCCCAGGTCACCGCGCCGCACAAGCTCGTACGGCTCGTTCGTGCTGCACGCCTCGGCCGACGTCTTCAGCTCGGTCGGCACTCCGGGCGGGTAGTTGTAGTCGATCGACAGTCCGACGGTGCTGGCGTACCGGCGGGACGCGGTCGGATCCGGCTCCAGGCCCGCGGGCAGTCGGAGCGACACGGTGAGAGCCGAGGCGCCCTCGGCGAGCGCCTGCCGCAGCCCTTCCGCGGCGTCCCACTCCACGTAGGGCGCGGGGCACCCGGCGGCGTCGGGCAGCGTACTCACGTACAGCTTCGCCTTGTCCGCCGGCGGCTTCCGCCAGCTGGAATCCGCCGTGTACGCGGCCGTGCGCCACAGCTCGACGGGCGTCCGCTTGGTGCAGTCGGCGACCGAGGTCTCCTTGGCGGAGAAGGTCGCGGACTCGATGACCGCGCCTCGGTAGCGGGTGATGTCGAAGGTGAAGTACGCGCGCGACGTGTGCTTCCGTCCCCGGTCGTCCTTCCAGGATCCGACCGGCACATCACCGGTCTGGTCGAGGTAGATTTTGGTGGGTCGGTGCGAGTCGGTGTACGCCCACGAGGTGTTGGTCTCGTATCGCATGCTGTTCGCGGTGGCCGGTGCGTCGGTGACCGTCACCAGCGCCGCGGCAACCGCTATCGACAGCGTCGCGGCCAGTGCTCCGCGCCGTAGTCCTCCCGGCACCGTCCCCTTAGGAATGGTGATCATCCCCCACATCCGCCTTCCCCGATTTCCCCGCACTTCTCGGCGGGGGCAGCGGATGTTATCCGGGCGGGCGGACATCGGGCATCCCTGATACGGCCACCTCCCTCCGACGCGGGTTCCGGGCGAGTGCGGCTCAGTCGGTGATCGGGCCGAGCATCGGGCGCTTCGCGGTGACCGTGTCTCCGGACGAGCGGCCGGTCAGCCGGCGCTTGATCCACGGCGCCAGGTGCTGGCCGGCCCAGCGCACGTCCGCCGTCCGGGCGGCCAGCCAGGGGGTCGGCTCCGGGTGGGGTGGGACCAGCAGCCACTCCTCGTCGCAGCCGACCCCGAGCGCGTCGAGGACCTGGCCGGCGACCCGCCGGTGCCCCGCCGGCGAGAGGTGCAGCCGGTCGATGCCCCAGAGCGTGGGGTTGAGGTACGTGTCGTCGGCGTACAGGTCGACCATGATCGCCCCGTGCCGTTCGGCGGCCTCGCCGACCGCCCGGTTCAGCATCTCGACCCGGGGCTTGACCAGGCGCTGCCCGGGCAGCCGGGCCATCACGTCGGCGAACCGGAAGATCAGTACGTCGGCGCCGGTCGCCCGGAACCGCCCCACGATCTCGTCGAAGCGGGTGACCAGCGCTTCCGCGTCGAAGGAGCGGCGCAGCACGTCGTTGCCGCCGGCGGCGAAGCTGACCAGGTCCGGCTTCATGGCGAGTGCCTCGGGCACCTGGTTCGCCACGATGTTGGGGAAGAGCCGGCCGCGGATGGCGAGGTTCGCGTACCGGAAGTCCGGGCCGGCCTCGGCGGCGAGCCGGGTCGCGACCAGGTCCGCCCAGCCCCGGTAGCTGCCGTCCGGGTACGGGTCGTCCATCCCCTCGGTGAAGCTGTCGCCCACCGCCACGAAGCTGCGCCAGCGCACGGCGGCCTCCTTCACGCTCCCTGGTTGCCTGCGGCGACCAGTTTGGCACCGAGGGCCCGCCCGGCGGTGCCCTCCGACGGTGGAAGGTGGCACATGACACCCGCACCCCGCACGAGTGGCGTCCCTCATCCGCCGCCCGGCGGCTCGATCGTCCTTTTCCGGTACGGGCCCCAGGCCACGAAGCGTTCGAACAGCTCGCGCGGCGTCGGGCCGTCGTGCGGGTTCAACCGGAACAGGTCGTGCGTCGCCTCGTGGTAGAGCCCGGACAGGTAGATGGCCAGGTCGACGGGGTGGCCGTCGTACTCGACACGTAACCGCAACCGCGCCTCGGCGCACGGCCACGGCAGCCCGCAGGCGCGGCAAATCCAGAGCGGCCGGAGCGGCACGTGCGGCGGGTGACCCGGCGGATCGGGACGCGGCCGATCGGCGTACGGCCCGAGGCGCGGCACCGGGAGGCTTGCCGTCTGCCACGCTCGGCCGCCGGTCACCGGCTCCCTCCGTTGACGCGCGGTGGCGGCGGGCCTGCGGCAGCGGAGCCGGCGGAGCGGATCGCGCATCTCTACCTCCTTCACGAATGTGGGGCCGCCCCGGTGCGGGGGAGGTTCGAGGCGGCCCCGGAAGCGGACCGGACGGGAGGCGATCCGCTGCGTGACAGCCTGCCGACAACACGACTACGCTCGGAAGGCATCGACGCAGGTCAGGGCGACGGCGGGGCGATCATCCCGTCGACGCGGCACAGCCGTGGCGGCGTCCGGAGAATTGTGGAGGGACTGTGGAATCCGAGCCGACCGCTGAGCTGATCCGGGCACAACTGCGGCGGCTGCGGCTGAGCGCGGGCCTGAGCCAGGAGGAGTTCGGGAAGCTCGTCCACTTCTCCGGGTCCCAGGTCTCCGCCGTCGAGTTGGGCCAGCGGCCGTACGACCGGTTCTTCCTCACGCGCGCCGACGAGGTACTGAACAGCGGCGGGCTGTTGGCGTCCCTGTTTAAGATGGCCGAGCGCGACCGCCAGCCGAGTTGGTTCCGACCGTGGCTGGAAGCCGAGCGCAACGCCCAACTCCTCTGGTGCTACCACCCGACGCTCATTCCCGGTCTGCTTCAGACGGAGAACTACGCCCGCGTCGTGATCCGGGCCGACGACATGCTGAGCGACGAAGAGGTCGAGAAACGGGTGGCGGTCCGGCTGGATCGGCAGGGCGTCCTCAGCCGCGCGCAGCCGCCCAAGCTCGTCGCGGTCATCGAGGAGACCGTTCTCCGCCGGGCCGGCGACAACCTCCTGGGGCTCATGGCACAGCAGGTCGGTCACTTGATCGAGTTCGTCGAGCGGCCACACATCCGGGTACACGTCATCCCAGCAGAGGTGAGCACACACGTGGGACTCGCCGGTCCGTTCACCCTTGCCCGAAGCATGGACGGCGGGTGGATCGGCCACCTGGAAAACCAGCTCGGCGGCGCGACCGTCGACAAGGACGAAGACGTGGCTAGTCTGGTCGCGAGATGGGAGAGCGTCCGCAGCGAGGCGCTGCCTCACCGGCAGTCGGTCGAGCTGATGAAGAAAGTGATCACTCCATGAAGCTGACCGGTGCCGTCTGGCACAAATCCACCCGCAGCGGCAATGGCGAGTGTGTCGAGGTGGCCGACAGCCTGCCGGGCGTCGTCGGTGTGCGGGACAGCAAGAACCCGACCGGCCCGATCCTCACCTTCACCCCCCGAGCCTGGCGCGCTTTCGTCGCGTACGCCAAACGCCCCTGACCGGCCATGGCGCTGTTCGGCGCGTTCCGAATTGCGTCGCCAGCCCGGCGACACCGGACGTACGCTGCGCCGATGTTGCTGCGCATGTCGACCCTGCTGCTCCGGACCCTGCGCGAGGACCCGGCGGACGCGGAGGTGCCGAGCCACCGGCTCCTGCTGCGTGCCGGCTACATCCGCCGCGCGGCACCGGGCGGCTACACGTGGCTGCCGCTGGGCAAGCTGGTGCTGGACCGGATCAGCGAGGTGGTCCGGTCGGAGATGGCGGCCATCGGCGGGCAGGAGGTGCACTTCCCGGCGCTGCTGCCGGCGGAGCCGTACCGGGCGAGCGGCCGGTGGGCCGAGTACGGGGACGACATCTTCACCCTCGCCGACCGGAAGGGCGCCGAGCACCTGCTCGCCCCGACCCACGAGGAGATGGCGGCGCTGCTGGTCAAGGACCTCTTCACGTCGTACCGGGACTTCCCGGTGACGCTCTTCCAGATCCAGACGAAGTTCCGGGACGAGGCCCGTCCCCGGGCTGGTCTGCTGCGCGGCCGCGAGTTCCTGATGAAGGACGCCTACTCGTTCGACCTGGACGAGGCGGGCCTCCAGGCGGCGTACGACCGGCACCGCGACGCCTACCGGAGGATCTTCGACCGGCTGGGGCTGGATTACACGGTGGTGCACGCGATGTCCGGCGCGATGGGCGGGTCGGCGTCGGAGGAGTTCCTCGCCGCCACACCGGTCGGCGAGGACACGTTCGTCGGCTGCACCGCCTGCGACTACGCGGCGAACACCGAGGCCGTCACGACCCGGGCCCCGGCGGCCGGTGATCCGCGGGCGTACCCGCACCTGGAGGTGCACGACACCCCGGAGACGCCCACCATCGCCGGCCTGGTCGAGCTGGCCAATGCCCGCCGCCTCGCCGGTCGCGACGACTGGACGGCCGCCGACACGTTGAAGAACATCGTGCTGGCCGTACGCCGGCCGGGCGCGGACGAGGCCGAGCTGCTGGTGATCGGCGTACCGGGCGACCGGGAGGTCGACCTGAAACGGGTCGGCGCGGCACTGCACCCGGCCACGGTGACCGTCTTCGAGGAGTGGACCGAGCACCCCGAGCTGGTGCGCGGCTACATCGGCCCGCAGATCCTCGACAAGCTCGGCCTGCGCTACCTGGTCGACCCGCGGGTCGCGCCCGGTACGGCCTGGCTGACCGGGGCCAACGAGCCGGGCCGGCACGCCACCGGAGTCGTCAGTGGCCGCGACTTCACCCCGGAGGGCACGATCGAGGCCGCCGAGGTGCGCGCCGGCGACCCCTGCCCGGCCTGCGCGTCCGGCGCGCTGACCATCCGGCGCGGCATCGAGGTCGGGCACATCTTCCAGCTCGGCCGCAGGTTCACCGACGCGTTCGCCGTCGACGTGCTCGGCTCCGAAGGCAAGCCGGTCCGGCCGACCATGGGCTGCTACGGGATCGGGGTGTCCCGGGCGGTCGCCGCAGTGGCCGAACAGCATCACGACGAGCGGGGGCTGGTCTGGCCGGCGGCGGTCGCGCCGTGTGACGTACACGTCGTGGCCGCCGGCAAGGGGCCGCAGCTGGAGGCGGCGGTCGAACTCGGCGCGCGGCTCTCCGCGGCGGGCCTGCGGGTGTTGGTCGACGACCGGTCCGGCGTCTCGGCCGGGGTGAAGTTCACCGATGCCGAGCTGATCGGTCTGCCGCGCGCCGTCGTGGTCGGGCGCCGGCTCGCCGACGGGTACGTCGAACTGCGTGACCGGGCCTCCGGTGAGCGGATCGAGCTGCCGCTGGACGGGTTGGTGCGGCGACTCGTCGACGAGGTGCCCGTCACGCACCGGGTGTAGCCGGTGCGTGACGGGGTACCGAATCCGGATCGGGGCGTACGCGTACGTGGAGGGCTCTCATGACCGGTTACCGGGTCAGCGACGTGATGACGAGACAAGTGGTCTACCTGCCGGCGGAGACCACGTTGGACGAAGCGGCGGCGGTGATGCGGGAGGCCGACATCGGCGATGTCGTGGTCACCGACGGCGCCAGCCTCGCCGGGATGCTCACCGACCGGGACATCGTGGTCCGCGCGGTGGCCGAACGCGCGAACCCGTCCACCACCACGATCGGCTCGATCACCACCCGGGAGGTCGTGATGATCGAGCAGCACGCGACGGCCGGCGAGGCGGCGGCGCTGATGCGGGAACGTGGCATCCGGCGGGTGCTGGTCTGTGACAGCGACCGGAAGCTGGTCGGCATCGTCTCCCTCGGCGACCTGGCGATGCAGCTCGACCCCCAGTCCGCGCTCAGCGAGATCAGCGAGCAGTCGCCCACGGTGTGAGGAGGGCCGCATCGACAGCGGAGGGACCGCCGCTCGACCGGGGTAGCCTCGACCGCATGTCCGCCATGCCGGCCAGGTTGGCCGAAATCGTCGACGAGTTCGCCGCCGCGCCCCGCGACGTGGTGCTGGAGATGCTGCTCGAGTACGCCGACGTCATCCCGCAGCTCCCACCCGACGCGCCGGAGCGGGAGGGGATGGAGCAGGTACCGGAGTGCCAGACCGCGTTCTTCCTGCGTGCCCGGGTGACCCCGGAGAAGACCGTGGAGACGATCTTCGACTGCCCGCCCGAGGCGCCCACCACCCGCGCCTTCGCCGGCATCCTCGCCGAGGGGTTGGCCGGGGCGAGCGCGGACCAGGTGCTGGCCGTCCCGGACGATCTCTACCAGCGGATGGGTCTGGCCCAGGCGATCAGCCCGCTGCGGGTGCGCGGCGGCACCGCGATCCTCGCCCGGCTGAAGCGCCAGGTGCGGGAACAACTCGGCTGACCTGGGGGTTGCCACCGATCATGGAGATCGAGATCTACGCCGATGTGGTCTGCCCCTGGTGCTACATCGGCAAGCACCGGCTGGAGCAGGCCCTCGCGTCGTACGACGGCGAGGTGACGGTGCGCTACCGGCCGTTCCAGCTGGATCCGTCGCCGGTGCCCGAGCCGGTGCCCGTGGTCGAGGCGCTCGGTGCCAAGTTCGGCGGCGCGGGCAACGCGCGGCAGATGATCGCGCGGGTCACCGAGGTGGCGGCCGGGGCCGGGCTGCGGCTCGACTACGACCGGGCGATCGCCGCGAACACCTTCGACGCCCACCGGCTCGTCGCGTACGCCACCGAACGTGGCCGGTCCGGCGAGATGGTGGAGGCGCTCTACCAGGCGCACTTCGTGGGCGGGATCGACATCGGCTCGCGGGACTCGCTCGCCGGGCTCGCCGAGCAGGTCGGGCTGGACGGCGCCGACGCGCGCCGGTTCCTCGACTCGGACGAGGGCACGAAGGAGGTCGCCGCCGAGCTGGCCAAGGCCCATGACCTCGGGATCAGCAGCGTGCCGATGTTCGTGCTCGCCGGGAAGTACGGGATCAGCGGCGCACAGGAGCCGCAGACGCTGCTCGCCGCGCTGGCCGAGGTCGAACGCCTGGAGTCGGGCGGGGAGTGAGCCGGCAAGGCCGGGTCGGCCGGTCACCGGTCGGGCCCGTCGCCGAACATCGACATCTATGATGTTTCACGTGCAACGACATCGACGCCGGTGAGCAGCGCGCGTGGCCGGGTCCGCGACGGGCCGCGAGGCCGAGACTGAGCCGCCGGTCAGGCGGGCCGGGCCAGCTCCTCGACCACTCGCGCGTTCGGCAGCGCCCCGAGCGCCGGACCGGGCAGCGCGATCTTGCTGTGCCGCACGCCGGAGCCGATGATGACGTGCGGCGTGGCGATCACCCGGGAGTCGACGAGGATCGGCCACTCGGCCGGCAGGCCGATCGGGGTGATGCCGCCGTACTCCATGCCGGTCAGCTCGACCGCGTCCGCCATCGGCGCGAAGCTCGCCTTGCGGACGTCGAGCGCGCGCCGGGCGACCCCGTTCACGTCGGCGCGGGTGGTGGCGAGGACGATGCAGGCGGCGTAGCGGACGACGCCCTCCCGCTTACCGGCCACCACCACACAGTTGGCCGAGACGTCCAACCCCACGTCGTACGCCGCACAGAAGGCGGCGGTGTCGGCGAGCTCGGCGTCGATCGGCGCGACCAGCACCTCGTCCACGTCGACCGGCGCGTCGGCGGGCCACTCCCCGAGCGCCGCGGCGACCGGCGGGGCGAGCAGGTCGGGGCGGCTCCGGGCCGGTTCTGTCTTCAGCGTCCCCATCACGGGTGTGATCCTTCCACCCGCCGGGCCGCGTCGACCAGCCGGTCGACCACGCCACACCCGCCGGCCGATCGCGGAACCGGGCGCCGCCGCCACCCGCCCCGACAGGAGTGGCCGCGCCGTCGGCGCGGCCACCCGCGAGGACACTCAGCTGCCGGCGAGGAAGGCGTTCTCGTTGAGGAACGTACGGTCCCGGTGGGCCGCGAGCTCCTCCGCCCGCAGCGCCTGGGCGCGGCGTACCTCCAGGTCCTCCAGAGCCTGCCGGACGGCGAGCCGGATCACGCCGTAGAGGAAGACGAATCCGAAACAGTAGAGGATGACAGCGACGAAGACAGCAACCATGCCGTCACGCTAGGTCGAACGTGAACCAGACACGTTCTCATCTCCGGCCGGTTCCCCCGTACGTGTCCGCGAGGTGGTCGTCCCAGGTCCGGGTACCGCGAGGCAAAGCCGTGCTGACCAACCCACCTTCGCGCAGAAGCCGGCCGAGCCGCCCCGGTACGCGTACCGGCAGCAGCGGTCGGTGCGAACGCCGGGCCGCCCGCCAGGCGCGTACCGCCTCGTCGAAGCGGAGCACCTCGGGCCCGCCGAACTCCTCGATGCCGCCGAGCGGCCCCGCGGCGAGCCGGGCCGCGAGCCGTACGCCGACCTCGCCCGGGTCGACGGGCTGGGCGAGGATGCCCGGGTCGCCGATCGTCGGGCCGAGCCGGCTGGCCGTCCGGAGCAGTTCGTCGAGGAACTCCGCCAGCTGCGTGGCCCGCAGCACCGACCAGGGCACCGGGCCGGCCGCGACTACCTGCTCGGCGGCGAGCTTGTGCCGGTAGTACGGGATCGGCACCTCGTCCACGCCGACGATGGAGGTGAACACCAGATGCCGGACGCCGGCCCGGCCGGCGGCGACCACCAGCCGGCGCGTTCCGAGCACGTCGACCTGGTAGGTGCGCCGCCCCGGGGTGGGCATGGTGGCCAGGTGCAGCACGGCGTCCATCCCGGACACCGCCTCGGCCAGCCCGATCCCGGTCGCCAGGTCGGCCACCACCCACTCCAGCGTCGGATCGGTGCGCGGCCGCCGGGTCGTGGCCCGTACGGTGAAGCCGTCGTCGAGCAGCCGCGGCAGCACCGCCCGACCGAGGCGACCTGCCGCGCCGGTGACCAGCACCCTCATCCGATCCTCCTCGAAGCCTCACTCCGTCAGGTCGAGCACCGTCACCAACACGTAGAACACAATCACGATCTCGCTGATCACCCAGGCGTTCCGGTCGGACCACTTCCGGATCCGGGGCAGCAGTGAGGCCGCCCGCCGGCCCGCCAGCAGCAGGGCGAGCAGCGGCAGGGCCAGCAGCCCGAGGGTCAACCCGACGAACGGCAACAGGTGCCACCACGAGAGATCGTGCCGGGCGACGCTCGCGCCGACGGCCGCCATGGTGAGGTCGTCCGACGGTGAGGTGGCGACGAGGAACACCCCGAGCCGTGCCGCACGACCCGGCCCGGCGTGCTGGAGAGCGGTCAACCAGCGTGGCGTGCCGGTCTGCCGGCGGCGCAGGTAGACGACCACCGCGAGCACGGCCAGCAGCACCAGCACCGCCCAGTCGATCCGTCGCGCGGTGTCCTCCAGGTGGCCGACGTCGGTCTCCGCCCGGTCGGCGAAGCCTCGCACCACCCTCGTGACGAGCCACCCGACGGTCACCCCGACGGTGACCACCGCGCCCACACCGCCCAGGTATCCGAGTGGTGCCGCGCGCGGACGATCGGCCGAGGGGAGCAGCACCGCCGCGACGAACTGCGTCCCGGCGACCATCACCACGGCCAGCGGCAGGACGGTCAGGAAATTCATCCTGTGCCCATCCTCGCGGCCCCGATCACTCGCCGGGCCCGGTTCGCTCCACCCCGGCTTCGGTCACGACGTTGTCGCCGCCCGCCGTCCGCCACCTCGGCGACAGGTCGAAGGGGTCAGGTGGAGCTCGGGGGTGGCGCGGTGGCCGGGGTCACGCGGGTGGAGAGGAGAGCGCCGCCCAGGGCCAGGACGGCCGAGATCGCGAGGGTGGCCAGGAAACTGCCCGCAGCGGGAGCCGAGCCGCTGGCGAGCACGGCGCCGGTGAGCGCCAGCACGGTCGCCGCGCCGAGCGAGTCGCAGAGTTGCAGCGACGAGCTGCTGCGGCCCTGCTCACCCGGGGCGGAGAGCTCCAGGGTGAGGGCCGACAGCGACGGGTAGAGCAGACCCATGCCCAGCCCCGCGACGGCCCAGCCGAGTACGGCCACGGCGACCGGCGTACCCGGCACGAGGGTGAGCCCGACCGTGCCGATGCCGGCCGTGAGGCAGGCCAGCCCGGCGCGCGGGAGGCTGGCCCGCGAGGCCGGCGCCGCCATCCGCCCCTGGATCCAGGAGCCCGCCGACCAGAACAACGCCCCGACCGTCAACACCAGCCCGGCCGCCGTCGGCGAGAGACCACGTTCCCGGGAGAGCATCAGCGGTATGACCACCTCGGCGCCGACGAACGCCGCCGAGGCGAGCCCGCGCAGCCCGACCACCGTGGGCAGCCCCCGGGCGGCCCGCAGCGACCCCGGCGGCAACAGGCGCGGCGCGCAGAGCAGCAGGCCGACGATCGCGACCGCCGAGAGCGCCCCGCCGAACACGCCCCGCTGCTGGCCCCCGATGTGCAACAGCGCCGCGCTCACCCCCGCCCCGCACGCCCAGCCGATCCGCGCCACCGCGCCCGCCGGCACCCCGGTCACCGCCGGTGCCGCGACGGACCGCAGACCGGGGCGGATGAGCAGCGCCGCCGGCACGGCCACCACCGGCACCGCGAGGAAGACCCAGCGCCAGTGCAGGTGCTCCACGACCAGCCCGGCCAGCGCCGGGCCGACCAGCGACGGTACGACCCACGCCGCGGCGAACGCCGCGAAGATCCGCCGATGCAGCTCCTCCGGGTACGCCTGCCCGACGATGACGTACAGCGCCACGGAGAGCAGCCCCGAGCCGAAGCCCTGCACCACCCGGCCGACGACCAGGACCTCCATCGCCGAGGCCGTGCCGGCGACGACCAGCCCCGCCACGAACCAGAGCAGCCCGTGCCACATCGGCGCGCCCGGCCCGCGGGTGTCGCACCAGATGCCGGACAGCACCATGGCGAGCACACCCGCGGCGAAGGGGCCGCCGAAGGCCAGCCCGTAGAGGGCGAGCCCGTCCAGGCTGCGGGCCACGGTCGGCATCGCCGTACCGACCGCCAACGCCTCGAAGGCGAGCAGCGAGATGAGCGCGACGCTGCCCACCGTCATGGCGCGCAGCCGGGGGGTGAAGAGTCCCGGCGGCGGCGAGAGGGTCGCCGTCACCGCGGGCCCGACGGTGCGGAACCGAACGCTTCGATCGACATGCGCTCAGCTTGCGACCTCAACCCCGATTCAGGTCAACCCGGAACCGGCGGATCCCGCGTCACGCGCTCTCCAACGCCTCGCCGATGCCCTTCACCAGTCCCGAGAAGTGCTGGTCGGCCAGGAGGTGGCCGGCGGTGATCACCAACGCCACCGGCCACTCGATGATCTGGAGCGCGGCGAGCAGCCCCAGCCCGCCGTAGTAGGCGACCTTGTCGGCGGGCGGGACCGCCAGCTCGCCCAGCAGCGGCACGTGCACCCGCCGGTTGTACATCTGCACCGTCTCGCGGGCCCCGTTGAGATGTCGGGTCAGTGTGCTCATTCGGCCTCCCCGTTGACTCCTACCACCGACCGCATTCCACCGGCGATCCGGTCCATGCGCCGTCACCGGCGGAAAATTCCTCTGCTCAGAGGGCATAACGGACGGAACTGCGGGAAGCCAGGCCGCCGGACGTGAGCGCGGGAGGCGAGATGGCGTACGGCAGGGACAGCAGGGCAGGGGAGTCACGCCGGCACCGGTCCGGCCGTACGCCTCGATGATCCCGCCGGTCCACGTCGCCGCTCGGCTCCTCGCACCAGTCGGCGTACCGAAGCTCGTCGAGGAGGCGACGCAGACCGTCGGCTCCGCCGCCGCGCGGATGGCCCGCATGGTCGGCCTGACCAGCCGCCGGGTGTGGTCCCGGCCGGGACGGCATCACATCGAGGTGCACGGCGTCTGCCAGGACGGCGGCGACGCCCTGGCCCAGCAGGTCGAGTCGGCGTTGGAGCAGACTCCCGGCGTGGCCTGGGCCCGGGTGAACGCCCCGTCCGGACGGGTCGTGGTGGCCGTCGAGTCGCCCGAACCGAAGCTGCGCGACCTGATCGCCACGATCGCGCGAGCCGAGCGCTCCTGCCCGTACGAACCGGATCGGGAGGTGCCGCCACCCCATCCGCCCGAGGAGGGCCCGCGTACCCCACGCACTCTCGGCGCGCTGGCCTCCGACGCGCTGGGCCTGACCATCTCCGCGGCCACCCGGATCCTGCCGTTCACGCCGGTGCCCGGCGAGGTGGCCGGCCTGCTCGGCGCCGTGGACCTGCACCCACGACTGCACGCGCTGGCCGGCCGGGGCGTACGCGCCGACCCCCGAGCCGACCTGATCTTTCCGCTCGCCGAGGCGGTGGTGCAGGGCCTCACCGGAGGGTGGACCGGGATCGTCCTCGACGGGGCCCAGCGGATCCTCCAGTGGGGCGAGGACCGGGCCCAGTTGGCCCTCTGGGAGAAGGCCGAACCCGGGCTGACAGGTGACCCGGAGCGGGCCGTCTCCCGCTGGCCGGTCGGCGAACGGCCCCGGCCCAAGCCGGACGGCGCGCTGGAGCGGTACGCGATCCGGATGCTGACCGCGGGTGCGGCGGCGGCCGCAGGGGCCGCCCCGGTGGTCGGCCGGAAGCGGGCGGCCGCGCTCGGGCTCTCCGCGTTACCGAAGGCGCCCGGGAGCGGCCGGGAGGGGTACGGCGCCCAACTGGGCCGGGTCCTGGCGCGCCGCGGTGTGATCGCGATGGACCGCAGCGTGCTGCGCGAGCTCGACCGGATCGACACCCTCGTCCTGGACGCCGCCGTGCTCGGTTCGGACCGGGGCGTCCTCGCCGACCTCGCCCCGTTGACCGGCGCGGACACCGGTCAGGTCGCCGAACGCGCGTTCGCCCTCTTCGACCCCACCGACCCGGACCGCCGGTACGAGGCCGACGGCTGGCGGATCGGGCCACTGGAGCGGCTGGAGGCCGACGACCCGGGTGACACCGACGAGAGCGCCCGGCTCCGCTCGGGCGGGGGCCGGCTGCTCGGCCTCGCCACCGGGGGCACGCTGGTTGCGCTGGTACGGGTGGAGACCGAGCCCGCACCGGGTGGCGACGGGCTGCCCGCCGCCGCCCGCCACGCCGGCTTGCGGCTCGTGGTGGCCGGCGACGACGAGAAGCGGTACGGCTTCGCGGACGCCGTCCTGCCCGGCGGCGACCGGTTGACGGAGTCCGTCCGTTCGCTCCAGCGGGACGGCGCGGTGGTCATGCTCGCCTCCGGTGACCGGAGCGCGCTCGGCGCCGCGGACTGCGGGCTGGGCATCTACGGCCCGGACGACCTGCCGCCGTGGGGCGCGCACCTGCTGATCGGCACCGACCTGCGGGTCGTGGCGCTGGTGATCGAGGCGGCCGGTGTGGCCCGCCGGATGACCAGGCAGAACATCAAGCTCGCGATGGCCGGGACGGGTCTCGGGGCGCTCAGCGCGTTCACCGCCGCACCTACGCAGTTGCCGAGCCGGAGCCTGCACGCGGTGAACGGCGCGGCGGCGATGGCGTTCGGCAACGGCGTGTGGCGGGCCAGCCGGCTGCCGATGCCTGACGACACACCGGCGCCGGTCACCACCGCCTGGCATCTCATGCCGGTGGAGACCGTCCTCGACCGGCTCGGCACCACTCCGGACGGCCTCTCCAGCGCCGAGGCGGGACGCCGGAGCCGCGGCGAGGCCGGCGAGGCGGGGGGTACGAACAGCCTGCTCCGCGCGTTCGTCGACGAGCTGGCGAACCCGCTGACCCCGGTGCTGGCCGCCGGCGCGATCCTCTCCGCGTCCTTCGGCTCGCTCGTCGACGCCGCCCTGGTCGGCGGGGTCGTCGGCGGGTCCGCGCTGATCGGCGCGGTGCACCAGCGCAACACCGAACGCTCCCTGGCGGAGCTGCTGTCCCGCTCAGCGGTCACCGCCCGGGTCCGGCGCGACGGCGCCGACCAGGTGATGGCGGCCGACGACCTGGTGAACGGCGACGTGATCCGGCTGGAACCGGGCGACGCGGTGCCGGCCGACTGCCGGGTGATCGAGGCGGTGGGCCTGGAGACGGACGAGTCCTCACTGACCGGGGAGTCGCTGCCGGTCGGCAAGACCGCGCAGCCGGTGGTGGCCGCCGCCGTCGCGGACCGACGCTCCATGGTGTACGAGGGCACCACGATCGCCGCCGGACACGCGACTGCCGTGGTGGTCGCGACCGGCACCGAGACCGAGGCGGGGCGGAGCCTCGCGCTGGCCCGGCAGGCGCCCTCGGCCGGCGGCGTGGAGGCCCGGCTCGGTCAACTGACCCGGGCGTCCATCCCGCTGGCGGCCGGCTCCGCGGTCGCGGTGGCGGGGGCGGGCCTGCTGCGGGGCGTACCGCTGGCGCAGACCGCGGCGACCGCCGCGAACCTGGCGGTGGCCTCCGTGCCGGAGGGGCTGCCGTTCCTGGTCAGCGCCGCACAGCTGGCCGCCGCCCGCCGGTTGGCCGAGCACGGGGCGCTGGTCCGCAATCCCCGCACCATCGAGGCGCTCGGCCGGGTCGACGTGCTCTGCTTCGACAAGACCGGCACCCTCACCGAGGGGCAGCTGCAGCTGGCCGGGGTCGGTGACGGTGACCGGTACGCGCCGGTGGACCGGCTCGACGACCGGCTTCGGCTCACCCTGGGCGCGGCGTTGCGGGCCACCCCCGGCGCGGTCGACCCGGCGGAGCTGACCCAGCAGACCGATCGGGCGGTACGCCACGGCGCAGACACGGGGAACGTGGTCGAGCAGACCGGTGCACCCGGCTGGCGGCCGGCCGGTGGGCTGCCGTTCGAGCCGTCCCGGGGCTACCACGCGAGCGTCGGCGAGAGCGACGACGGCCTGCTGCTGAGCGTCAAGGGCGCCCCGGAGTCGGTGTTGCCGCGGTGTGCGTACCGCCGCCGCGACGGGCGGAACGAGCCGTTGGACGACGCCGGTCGGGCGGAGCTGGAGCGGGTGCTCGCCGAGCGGGCCGGTGCCGGGCACCGGATCCTGGCGGTCGCCGAGTGCGGGGTGCAGGATCCGACCGTCACCGATGACCAGGTGCGGAACATGAGCTTCGTCGGCTTCCTGGCCCTCGCCGACGGCGTGCGCAAGAGCGCCGCCCCGGCGGTGCGCCGGATCCGGCAGGCGGGCGTGCACACCATCATGATCACGGGGGACCATCCGGCGACCGCCGAGGCGATCGCCGCCACCATCACCGAGCACGACGAGCAGCGGGTGGTGACCGCGACCGAGCTGGACCAGCTCGACGACGAGACCATCGCCGAGCGGCTGGCCCACACCGACGTGGTGGCCCGCTGCACCCCGGCCCACAAGGTACGGATCATCCAGGCGTTGCAGAAGTGCGGGCGTACCGTCGCCATGACCGGGGACGGCGCCAACGACGCGCCCGCCATCCGCCTGGCCGACGTGGGCATCGCCCTCGGCCAGCGGGGCACCCCGGCCGCCCGCGCCGCGGCCGATCTCGTGGTCACCGACGACCGGCTGGAGACGATCATCGCCACGCTGGCCGAGGGGCGGGCCATGTGGTCCTCGGTCCGGCACGCGCTGAGCATCCTCGTCGGCGGCAACCTCGGCGAGATCGCGTTCAGCGTGCTGACCGCCGCGGCGACCGGGCAGTCGGCGCTCAACGGGCGGCAGCTGCTGCTGGTCAACCTGCTCACCGACCTGGCGCCGGCGCTGGCCATCGCGGTGCGCCCGCCCGGCGCGGACCGGGCCGACGGGCTGCTGCAGGAGGGGCCGGACACCTCGCTGGGTGGGACGCTCAACCGGGAGATCGGGCTGCGCGCCGGGGCCACCGCCCTCGGTGCCACCGCGGCCTGGGCGTTGGCCCGGTACACCGGGTCGCCCCGGCGGGCGGGCACGGTGGCCCTGGTCTCCCTGGTCGGTACGCAGCTCGGCCAGACCCTCCTGGCCGGAGGTACGAGCCCGGCGGTGCTCGCCTCGACGGCGGTGTCGCTCGGCGCGCTCACCGCGGTGGTGCAGACGCCGGGGCTCAGCCAGTTCTTCGGCTGTACCCCGCTGGGGCCGATCGGCTGGGGCATCGCCACCGGCTCGGCGTTCGGCGCGACCTTCGCCAACGGCGCGTTGAGCCGGCTCGTCGAGCGGCTGCCCCAGGTCCAGGGCGGTCCGGCGGATCGCGCCGATGCGGACGGCTCCGGCGCGGACGGCTCCCATCCGGGCGGCTCCGGCGCGGACGGCTCCGACGGCGACGACTCGTCGCAGTGACCGGCTCCCGCCGGCATGGCCGGCCCGTTCCCGGGTACGGGCGAGCGTGGAGGTGGGCGCGTTGGCAGAGCAGCCGGAGGTCACGTTCATCGGCACGGCCACCACGGTGCTCCGGATCGGTGGGTTCACCCTGCTCACCGATCCGAACTTCCTGCACCGCGGGCAGCGGGCGTACCTGGGCAAGGGGTTGTGGTCGCGCCGCCGCACGGACCCGGCCCTGGGCATCGCCCAGCTGCCCGCGCTGGACGCGGTGCTCCTCTCCCACCTGCACGGCGACCACTTCGATCGGGTGGCCAAGCGGGAGCTCGACCGGAAGCTGCCGATCCTCACCACCCCCGCCACCGAGCGGAAGCTACGTCGCTGGGGCTTTGACGCCGCGCAGGGGCTGCCCACCTGGCAGTCGCACGAGCTGCGCGGCGACGGCGAGCTCCTGCGCCTGACCTCGCTCCCCGGCCGGCACGGGCCCGGCCTGGTCGACCGGCTGATGCCCGACGTGATGGGCACGATGATCGACCTGGTACGCGGCGACGCCCGGGCGTTCCGCCTCTACGTCACCGGCGACACGCTCAACCGTCCGCAGCTCGCCCAGATCCCGCAGCGGTACCCGGAGATCGACGCGATGCTCATCCACCTCGGCGGCACGAAGGTCGCCGGAATCCTGCTCACCATGGACGCGCGGCAGGGCGCCGACCTGGTCGAGCTGGTGCGGCCGAAGCTCACCGTGCCGATCCACTACGACGACTACCCGGTGTTCCGCTCGCCGCTGTCGCACTTCGTTGCGGAGGCGCGACGGCGGGGCATCATCCGGCAGGTACGCACCATCGAGCGCGGCGAGACCGTCCCGCTCAGCCCACCCGTCTGACGGCCGGCGCGGACCGGCCCGACGCCAGCAGCCCGATCGTGCTTGACTGCCGGCATGGAGCTGAGCATCGACGTCGACGGCGGACAGCTCCCGGCGACGCTGGACCTACCGGCGGGCCCGGTTCGCGGTGCGGTGGTCGCCCTGCACGGCGCCGAGGCCCGGGAGCGCTCGTACTTCTGCTACGCGCACCTGGCTGGCCTGGAGGTGTGAGGAGGGCTACCGCCCTCCCCACACCGCTGTCACCGTTCAGGCAGCTCCGCAACCTCGGACTCCTCAGGCGCGGGCCGAAGCAGGCCCAGCTGCGGGTCGAAGCAGACGAGGCCATGCTCAGCGGCGATTCGTGCGGCGCCGGCCGACACCTCTTCGCAACGGCTGAACACCATGGGGAAGTAGATGATCGGGCCCGATGCCTCCTTGATCAGTGGCCCCGTCGACCACGGGCTCCGCTCCTCGCCGTCGTCCTCGGTGAGGTCGACCCAGCGCCCCAGGAGCGCCTCGACGTAGGCACGGATACGCGGCGTCGGCGGGATCTGGCCCCCACCGAGGTACCTCTCGTAGAGCGCCTTGAAGTCGGCCAGCGCCGCCGCGTTGTCGGCGGGCCTGTCACCTTCCCACACCGCCAGGTCGTAGCTCATGCGCCGCAGTGTGCCAGGCAGCAACGACATGTCCCGCAGCGACCGGGCGGCGAGGCGGCCGCCGTCGACAGCAAAATCAACCAAGGAAACTGCTGGTGGAGCCCAGGGCACTCGAACCCCTAACCCCTGCCTTGCAAAGATCAAGACTCCTGTCGGCCAACGTCGGCCACTGCCGCTGACCTGCTCGACCTGTCGGCCGGTGTAGCTCTCCCCCTGCCCGTGTCGGCCGGCTTGGCTGTACTGATGGCTGTACAGCCAGGCGGCGTCCTACTCGTCGAGCGCTTCGTCACTCCACCGGAACGACGCCTCACCGCCACGAATGTGAAGGATGAAGTCCGCGACCTCCTGGCCGTCCGGCTTGACCAAACCGACCGTCTGGCAGATCTGAGCCTGGACCGCCTCCCAGGCGTCAACGTCCAGGTCGCCGGCCGCGTCCACCAACTCGACCTCGCGCTGGAAGAGCGGCGCTAGCTCGACAAAGCCCGGTTCTGGCTCAAACCGCCCTGCAAACCACGGCTGATCGACACCATGCACCCGAATCCGGGCGACCACCTCCCCACCTTGACGGAGCTGCCAGAGCTGGGCGTCCCTGTGGTCATCAGGCATGGCCGAACCCTAGAGCACCATCAGTTTGGAAGAGCGAAGATCGCAGCCTGCGAGGTCCTGGTGGGCCAGGTGAAGGCAGGAAACGTGCGACCGTTCGTGCCCCGTGGTGACCGTCCGGGGTACCCGCTACTGGCACGTAGATGGCACGGCGGCCTACGCGGGCTAGTTTGGGTTGGTGGATGAGCTTCTGGCGATCGTGTTGGTTGTCGGCTCCTTGGCGGCCACCTTGGGATTTCTCGCATGGCTGGCGGCCAGGGTTCGTCGCCGAGGTATCGGCGACAACGTCATGGGACCGTTCGAGGAGATCTGGCATCCAGCCGCTCATCGATTCCGTGCAGAGATCAAGGTGCACGAGGAACGCATGGTGCCGCTGCCATCCGCTGGAGATCCGAAGCGGCGGGATCGTGGCGGAGTTGCTGGGCCAGGAGAGTCTCGCTCGAAGAGCCGCTGAGGCGCACATACCTCTCCAGCGAGCGGATCTCCTCGTCGGGCAGTCGTAGACCGTCCAGCCTCCCCGGACGGGGACAAGGTGGAGCGCCCTACCGGACGAACGACCTTGGCCCCGTCCGGGGAGGCTGGTAGCCCTCGTGGTGCCCGGCGAGGTGAGCCGCGGCGGCATCTCTGAGGAGGGCCGAGGTTCGGGGCGAAGCCCCGAGGTCTTCTCGGTTTTGTCTCCCGAAGCGTGGCCGGCCGGCCCGGCCGATGCCGGCCGGAGGTCGCAGCAGGCCGGGGCCGGGCCGGCGCGGCCCGCTTGCGGGCCGCCTTGATCTGATAGAGCGGAATTCGGCAGTGCGCTCCGTACCGGCGGTGTCCTCGGTCGACTGAGGCGCGACAGTCGTCCGCGAACTGATCTGCGACCTCCGCGCGGATCGCGGCATATCCGCGCGCCTGACCTTGGTTCAAACGGTGACAGTCTCAAGGGCGGATCTCTGCCGAGGGCCCTCGACCGGGCTCGGGCTGCTTCGCGCAGTGAACGGTCAGGGCGTGGACGCCCGCCGAACCTGCTCGAAGCGGAACTCGCGAATGAAGCAGTCTCGTGGTTGGCCGACCGCGAAAAGCACGCAGTCGATGACCGATCGCGCGGTGAGGTCGCCGTTTACCTGTCGGGGCCCGTCCTGAACGAAGTCCGGCGGAAACAGTGAGATAACGCGGATCCCTTCCGGCCGGAGCCGGTGCGACAGGATCTCAGCGAGCCCGGCGTGGGCGTGCTTAGCGGCGTAGAACGCGGGATGTGCACCCGAGCGGCGGTGCCCCACCTCGCCGCACGCGGAGATCATGTTGACGATGTCGGGCCGCGACGATGCCCGTAGCAGCGGCAGTAGATTTTTGGTCAACAACATGGTGCCGGTCCCGCCCGCAGCCATCACGCTTTCGATCTTGTCGTCCGAGACGTCTCCCAGGTCGTCACCTTCGATGTATGGGGCACCATTGTTGATCAGCACATCGAGGTGCTTCGTCCGTTCGGCCACCGCCGCGGCGAACGCGCGCACCGACTCCGGTACGGCGAGGTCGCAGTGAAATGCATCAGCCCGACCTGGCCCCCGCTGGCTGATCGCATCGGCGACAAGCTCGGCCGCAGCCAGGTCGCGGGCCGAGAGGAAGATCTGTGCACCGCGCTCGGCGAAGGCTTCGGCCAGTAGCCGTCCGGTGTGACGTGCGGCACCGGTGATGGCGACGCGCAGGCCGTCAAGATTCATGGCCGAAGTGAAGCATCTGAACTCTGGTTGAGGTCAACAGGAACTTGCCAAGATCGGACATCCGCTCTTCGGCGGATCCGTACGGCGCCGACGGCCTGTTACCTCGGAAGGCTGCCTCAGCCATTGACCGGATTCTCGGCCAGGATGAGACGGCGTGACCGCTTGGCTGTACGGATGGCTGTACTCGGACCGAGATCGACCAAGGGAGGTGCTGGTGGAGCCCAGGGGACTCGAACCCCTAACCCCTGCCTTGCAAAGGCAGTGCTCTGCCAGTTGAGCTAGGGCCCCGGGAGCGGCGACGCCGCCGGTCAGTTGTGGCCGACGGTCACGTCAGCGCAGGTCGGGCGCGGTGGTCGCCTCGTGCCAGAGGGCGCGTTCGTCGTTGGAAGCCTTGATCTTCTTGGCCACGACGGCAGCCACGCCGATGACACCGGCGAGAACCAGAAGCTTCTTGACCATTGGGGCGACCCCTTGCGCTCGGCTGCCGTCGGAGGACGTGCGGTGGGGCTAGCTGGAATCGAACCAGCGACCTCAGAGTTATCAGCTCTGCGCTCTAACCGACTGAGCTATAGCCCCGCGTAGCGA
This sequence comes from Micromonospora sp. 15K316, assembly GCF_004348525.1. Lineage (GTDB taxonomy): Bacteria > Actinomycetota > Actinomycetes > Mycobacteriales > Micromonosporaceae > Micromonospora. The sequence goes on from NZ_SMKG01000005.1 coordinate 33,056, forward strand.
CGAGCAAGGTTAACCCATCCGCGCGCGCCGCCCCAAATCGGGGGGTGGCTCTGCGTGCCGCCCGTCGCCGTCGAACCTACCGGAATGCCGAACGCCGGGACGACCGCTTTTCGCGGCGCCCCGGCGTCCGGTGTCGTTCAGTCCCGCTCGGCGAGGGTCAGCTCGATCCCGCCGACCAGGTCGGCGCAGACGTTGTAGACGAATGCCCCGAGGGTGGCCAGCGCCGTGAAGAGCACGACGTTGACCAGACCGATCAGCGCGGAGCTGAGAATCACGCCCTTGGCGGTGATCTGGAAGCCGTCGGCGCTCTGCCCGCCGGCGTTCACCAGGTCGGTGAGGCTGTCGTTGACGCTCTGGAAGACACCCATGGCGTCCAGGGCGAGGTACAGCACCGAGGTGGCCACCACGACCACGATGAAGAGCACCACCGACACGGCGAATGCGAACTTCATCACGGACCAGGGGTCGATCCGCTTGAGGTTCAGCCGGGCCCGGCGCGGTCCGCGGGACGCGGCCGAGCTCACGGACGTACGCGCGGCGCGTACCGCGTCACCCACCCGCGCGGCCCCGACGGCGGCCGGGTTGCCGAGGCCTGCCGGGAGGCCGCCACCGTTCGGTGGCCTACCGCCGGTCCCCGGCCGGGTGGCCTCCGGGTTGGCCGAACCGCTGACCCGGGCCTGCGTGCCGGTGCTCGCCACGCCGGCCCGGACCGGGATCTGCTGGGTGCTGCTGCTCGACGGCCGGGCGGCGGCCGCTTTGGCCGCGTCGGCCGACACTGCCTGGGTCTTCTCGCTGGACCCCTCGTCGTCGGTCGGCTTGTCCGGCGGCGGTGTCATCCCGGGCGCCCGGGTGAATTTCGGGGCAGGCGCGTCGGCGGGGACCGTTGCGCGGCCCACGGCCGCTCGGCCGGTCGCCGACGCGCCGCCTCCTGCGGCCTCCTCGTCGACCGGGTTGGCCGAGGACCCCGCGTTCCCCGACTTCGCCTGTGTCTCCGTCATTCAACTAGTCCTGTTCGTCAGGCTCGTCGGCATTGCGAGCAATCGCCACGATAGTCACGCCGTCCGGAAGGTCCATCAGCTTGACCCCCATTGTGTTCCGGTCACGCGTACGGCGTACAGGCTTCACGGGAGTCCGGATGACACCACCGTTGCTGGTGATCGCGAACAGTTCGTCGTCCGGATCGATCACCACCGCGCCGACCAGACCACCGCGTCGCTCCGTGATCTTCGCAGTCAGCACGCCTTTACCTCCCCGGCCCTGGACCGGGTATTCCTCGATGGGGGTACGTTTCGCGTATCCCCCGTTCGTCGCGACCAGGACGTCCAGACCCGGCCGGACGACCTCCATGGCCAGCAGCACGTCGTCCTCGGTGAAGCGCATGCCGATCACGCCCGAGGTGGCACGACCCATCGGCCGCAGCGCCTCGTCGGTGGCGTTGAACCGGATCGCCTGCGCCTTCTTGGAGACCAGCAGCAGGTCGTCCTCCGGCCCCACCAGCGCAGCGCCGACCAACTCGTCCTCATCGCGCAGGTTGATGGCGATGATGCCGCCGGAACGGTTGGAGTCGAACTCCTCAAGCCGCGTCTTCTTCACCAGGCCGTTCTTCGTGGCCAGTACCAGGTAGGGCGCCACCTGGTAGTTCGGGATTTCGATGATCTGTGCGATCTGCTCGTCGGGTTGGAACGCGAGCAGGTTGGCCACGTGCTGGCCCTTGGCCACCCTACTGGCTTCCGGAAGCTCGTACGCCTTGGCCCGGTACACCCGGCCCTTGTTGGTGAAGAACAGGATCCAGTCGTGCGTCGAGCAGACGAAGAAGTGGCTGACGATGTCGTCCTGGCGCAGGGTCGCGCCGCTGACGCCCTTGCCGCCACGGCGCTGGGAGCGGTACTGGTCGACCCGGGTGCGCTTGGCGTACCCGGTCCGGGTGATGGTGACCACCACGTCCTCACGGGCGATGAGGTCCTCCATCGAGACCTCGCCCTCGAACGGGATGATCTTCGTCCGCCGGTCGTCGCCCCACTTGGCGACGATCTCGCCCAGCTCCTCGGAGACGATCTTCCGCTGCCGCTCGGGCTTGGCGAGGATGTCCTTCAGGTCGGCGATCTCGAGTTCGAGCTTGGCCAGGTCGTCGAGGATGCGCTGCCGCTCCAACGCGGCGAGGCGGCGCAGCTGCATGTCCAGGATCGCGGTCGCCTGGATCTCGTCGATCTCCAGCAGCCGGACCAGGCCCTGCCGGGCGTCCTCGACTGTGGGCGAGCGCCGGATCAGGGCGATCACCTCGTCCAGGGCGTCCAGCGCCTTGGACAAGCCGCGCAGGATGTGCGCCCGCTCCTCCGCCTTGCGGAGCCGGAACGCGGTACGCCGGCGGATGACCTCGATCTGGTGCTCGACGTAGTAGCGGATGAACTGGGCGAGGTTGAGCGTGCGCGGCACCCCGTCGACCAGCGCCAGCATGTTGGCGCCGAAGGTCTCCTGGAGCTGGGTGTGCTTGTAGAGGTTGTTGAGCACCACCTTGGCGACCGCGTCGCGCTTGAGCACGAGCACGATCCGCATGCCCGTACGCCCGGAGGACTCGTCGCGGATGTCGGCGATCCCGCCGAGCTTGCCCTCCTTGATCAGCTCGGCGATCCGCTCGGCGAGGTTGTCCGGGTTGACCTGGTAGGGCAGCTCGCTCACGACCAGCGCAGGGCGACCGCGCTTGTCCTCCTCGACCTCCACCACGGCCCGCATCCGGATCGACCCGCGGCCGGTCCGGTAGGCGTCCTGGATGCCGGCCTGACCGACGATCAGGCCGTGGGTCGGGAAGTCGGGGCCCTTGACGATCTCCAGCAGCGCCTCGAGGGTGGTCGCCTCGTCGGCCTCCGGGTTCTCCAGGCACCACTGCACCGCCGCGCCGATCTCGCGCAGGTTGTGCGGCGGGATCTTCGTGGCCATGCCGACCGCGATGCCCTCGGAACCGTTGATCAACAGGTTCGGGATCCGGGACGGCAGGATGGTGGGCTCCTTGGCCCGGCCGTCGTAGTTGTCCTGGAGGTCGACGGTGTCCTCGTCGATGTCCCGCAGCATCTCCATGGCCAGCGGATCGAGCTTGCACTCGGTGTACCGCATGGCCGCGGCCGGGTCGTTGCCCGGCGAGCCGAAGTTGCCGTTGCCGTCGACGAGCGGGTAGCGCAGCGACCACGGCTGGGCCATCCGGACCAGCGCGTCGTAGATCGCCGAGTCGCCGTGCGGGTGGAACTGACCCATCACGTCGCCGACGACCCGGGAGCACTTCACGTAGCCGCGGTCCGGCCGGTAGCCGGAGTCGAACATCGCGTAGAGGATCTTGCGGTGGACCGGCTTGAGCCCGTCCCGGACATCCGGCAGCGCACGCCCGACGATGACGCTCATCGCGTAGTCGAGGTAGGAGCGCTGCATCTCCACCTCGAGCCCGACCGGTTCGATCCGGTCGTGCGCGACCACGGCGCCGGCGGCCTCAGCGGCCTCGGGCTCGTTCGGTGTGGACTCGGGGGAATCGGTCACTGTTTACCCTTATCAGACTGAGAGTCGTTTTCGTGCTGTGGATAACCGCTGTGGAAACCGGCCTAGCTGTGGATAACTCTGTGGACCGGCGGGCCGGCCGGTGGATGTCCGGCCGGCCCGCCGGCGACTGTCAGATGTCCAGGAACCGAACGTCCTTGGCGTTGCGCTGGATGAACGAGCGACGCGCCTCGACGTCCTCACCCATCAGCACGCTGAACAACTCGTCGGCGGTCGCCGCGTCGTCGAGCGTGACCTGACGCAGGGTGCGGGTCGCCGGGTTCATCGTGGTCTCCCACAGCTCGGGATAGTTCATCTCGCCGAGACCCTTGAACCGCTGGATGTCGTCCGGCTTCGCGTTGGGCTTCTGCTGCTGGCGCAGCGCGATCAGGCCGTCGCGCTCCCGGTCCGAGTACGCGTACTGCGCGTCGTCGCCCCGCTTGTTCCACTTGATCTTGTAGAGCGGCGGGGCCGCCAGGTAGACGTGCCCCAGCTCGACCAGCGGCCGCATGAAGCGGAAGAGCAGGGTGAGCAGCAGCGTCTGGATGTGCTGACCGTCGACGTCCGCGTCCGCCATCAGCACGATCTTGTGGTAGCGCAGCTTCTCGATGTCGAAGTCGTCGTGGATGCCGGTGCCCAGCGCGGTGATGAGCGCCTGAACCTCGTTGTTCTTGAGCACCCGGTCGATCCGGGCCTTCTCCACGTTGAGGATCTTGCCGCGGATCGGCAGGATCGCCTGGGTCCGCGGGTCGCGACCCTGCTTCGCCGAACCGCCCGCCGAGTCACCCTCGACGATGAAGACCTCGGACTCGCGCGGGTCCGTGGACTGGCAGTCCGCCAGCTTGCCGGGCATCGAGCCGGACTCCAGCAGCGACTTGCGCCGGGCCAGCTTGCGCGCCTGCTGGGCGGCGATCCGGGCCCGGGCCGCCTGGGAGGCCTTCTGGATGATGGTCTTGGCCTCGGCCGGGTTGCGGTCGAACCAGTCGACCAGCCACTCGTTGCAGACCCGCTGCACGAAGCTCTTGACCGGGGTGTTGCCGAGCTTGGTCTTGGTCTGCCCCTCGAACTGCGGGTTGGCGAGCTTCACCGAGATGATCGCGGCGAGCCCCTCGCGGATGTCCTCGCCGGAGAGCTTCTCGTCACCCTTGAGCAGCTTGCGGTCGGTGCCGTACCGGTTGACCACGCTGGTCAGCGCGGCCCGGAAGCCCTCCTCGTGGGTACCGCCCTCGTGGGTGTTGATCGTGTTGGCGAAGGTGTAGACCGACTCGCCGTACGACTCGTTCCACTGCATGGCGATCTCGACCGACATGCCCTCCTCCTCGGCGCCGAACTCGACCACCGTCCGGTGGATCGGGTTCTTCGAGGCGTTGAGGTGCCGGACGAAGTCGGCGATACCGCCCTTGTAAAGGAAGGTCACCTCCCGCGGCTTGCCCTCCTCACCCTCCGCGACCCGCTCGTCGAGCAGGTGGATGGTGAGGCCGCGGTTGAGGAAGGCCATCTCCTGCAGGCGCCGGTAGATGGTCTGGAAGTCGAAGTCGACGGTCTCGAAGACCGTCGCGTCCGGCCAGAACGAGACCGCCGAGCCGCTCCGGTCGGTCGGCTCACCCTTCTCCAGCGGGCTGGGCTTGGAGTTGGTGTACTGCTGCCGCCAGTAGAAGCCGTCCTTCTGGATCTCCACCGCCATCCTGGTGGAGAGGGCGTTCACCACCGAGACGCCCACGCCGTGCAGACCACCGGAGACGGCGTACGCCTTGCCGTCGAACTTGCCACCGGCGTGCAGCACGGTCAGCGCCACCTCGACACCCGGCTTCTTCAGCTTGGGGTGCAGGTCGACCGGGAAGCCCCGACCGTTGTCGGTCACCCGGACGCCACCGTCGGCGAGCAGCACCACGTCGATGGTGTCGCAGTAGCCGGCGAGGGCCTCGTCGACCGCGTTGTCCACGACCTCCCAGACGAGGTGGTGCAGACCCCGCTCGCCGGTCGACCCGATGTACATGCCGGGCCGCTTCCGGACCGCTTCAAGCCCTTCGAGAACGGTGATCGATTCTGCGCCGTACTGCTGGTTGTCCTGCGCTGCCACCCTCGGCCACTTTCTCGCGCCGTTCAGCACCGCAATTGGGCACTTCGGGCGCGGGGTTCGGCGGACAGGACGCGACGTCGGCGCGCACCGGCACCGGAGAGTCCGGTCACGGGTCGGTACGCGCCGGTCGCCGCGGTTGCCCGCGGATCGCGATCGGCTCGACCCGACGTGGACAATGATCGCGGGCCCTTCTGGGGGCCCGTGTCTCCTCGCTCCGCACCGGGTCTTCGTCTCTACGCCAATCTTACTGTGCGTTGGGGGCAGAACCGCCACTCGGCACCCTCGCAAAGCGGCTGAGAACTCCGTAGCGGGCCGAACCGCCGCGTCCACGACTCCCCCCACGCGCCAGCCCAAGATCGACGGGCGGTGCCGCTCGCGGGTGCACCCGGGGTCGGGCGGGTCGAGGGGTCGCGGAGCGACCGGCGGTGCCGTACGTTGGCGGCGGTCCCGGACACGACTTGATCTTTCTGCGTCGGAACCGGACGATCGACTCGATCGACCCCACACGTGCTGTTAAGAGGTGACCCCAGATGGGGCTGGACAACGTCGCGGTCCACTGGCCGCGTACCGGCCGCTTCTACGATCCGGTCGCGCCGGCCGAGTTCGTCGACTTCGGTGAGATCGTCGATCTGCCGAATATCTCCGCGCCGACAGCCGCGCTGGCCGAGTTGATCGCCAAGACCGGCACCGTCCGGGCGACGGTGTACACCGAGCTGGTCGACCTGCTGCTCGGCCTGGAGGGTGTGCTCTACGCCACGGACGCCGCGGCCGAGGACGAGGACCCGGTGATCGACCCGGACGGCTGCGGCTGGATCGCCGACGGCATCGAACGTTTCGTCGCCGGGCACCGGGAGTACGGCGAGGTGGTCACGTTCGAGTCGGTGAGCGAGGTGCTGCGCGCGCTGCTCGGTGACGGGCGTCTGGCCGAGCAACAGCTGCGCTGGCTGGACGGGCGACTCGACGCGCTGCGCGACGAGAGCGGCGAGCCGCCGCAGTGGAACTTCACCGGCGCCGAGCTCAGCGTCCTGGCCGCCTTCTACCGGCGCTGCGCCGATCGCGGCTTCGCCGTCTACGCGGAGTCCGCGGCCCCGCGCCGGGCCACCCACTCCTGACCACCGGTCCGTAGGAGCGGGGGTTTACCGGGATGTCGGGGCGTCCGGGCAGGCGGATAGCCCGACATACACGGGACTCGCGCGGAGCCGCAGACCGCGCGGGCCGGTCAGCGCTCAGGAAGCCGGCTCGGCGCCGGCCCGGTTCGCCGCGGCGATGACGGTGGTGAGGGCGGCGTGCAGCTGCTGCAACTCGGCCACCGGCAACCCGAGCCGGGCCACGATCGCGGCCGGGATCTGCTCGGCCTGCGCCCGCAGCGCCGCTCCGGCGGCGGTCAGCGTGACCGCGAGGCTGCGCTCGTCGGCGGCCGCCCGCTCCCGACGTACGTATCCGGTCGCCTCCAGCCGCTTCAGCAGCGGCGAGAGGGTACCCGGATCCAGTTGCAGCAGGCGGCTCAGCTCGCGAACGGAGAGCGGGGCGTGCTGCCAGAGCGCCAGCATCACCAGGTACTGCGGGTGGGTGAGCCCCATCGGCTCCAGCAGCGGGCGGTAGACCGCGACGACGCCGCGCGCGGCGACCGAGAGCGCGAAGCAGACCTGCTCCTCCAGGGCCAACGGATCCCGGCCGGCCACCTCGTCGCGCACTGCTCGCCCCCCTCGTAGACCGGTGCTATCGTACCGGTATTTGGTGCCCCAATGATTGGTACGCAAACTATTGGGGGCCCAATCACAAGGGAGGCGGGTGGCATGAGCGAGGAGAAGCCGGGCCGGAAACCGGGTGAGGGCGGCCGGCTCATGAGGTGGGCGTACCGGCACCTGGCCGGCCCGGCCGAGGTCCAGGGCGCCGTCCAGGGTGGCTCGGCGGTGGCCCGGGAGCTGTGGAAACAGGACCTGGAGAACCGCAAGCGTTACAGCCGGGAGCAGCGGGAACGCAAACGGGCCGCGCGCGAGGCCCGCAACGGCGGCTGAGCCGCGATCAGCCGTACGTGTCGCGTGGGCCGCGACCACGGACCCGGCGCGGCCCACGGGACCACGACGGTGCCGCCGGCCCGTGGATGTGCAGCTTGCGCACCACGTTGTGACCGACCTCCCGGGCGATCTGCTTCAGCAGCGAGCCGGCGAGCAGACGCAGCTGGGTCGCCCACGCGGTGGACCGGGCCTCGACGGTCAGCTCGCCGTCCTCCAGCTTCACCGGGCGGCTGTTCTGGGCCACCTCCGGCCCCACCACCCGCTCCCAGGCGCCGAAGACGGTCGCCTCGGCGGCCGGCTGCTGCCAGCCACGGGCCTTGACCAGCCGGTCCAGCACCGCACCCAGCGGCTGCGGGTCACGTGGGTCCGGCCCCGGCCCCGAGTAGCCGCGCAACCTCCGCTCGCCACCACCGGTCCCCCCGGTCCCGGCCCGCCGGCGGGTCTTCGCCGCCGACTCCCGCCGGGCCTTCGCCGCGTCCAGCACCGCGCGCGCCAGCTGCGGCCCCGACACCCCGTCCGGCCCGCCCGTCTCGGCGCCACCGGCCGGGCCCGTCTCGGGCACGGCGTCCCGCTCGGCGCCGGGCCGTGAAACGGCCCCACCGTCCGCCGCGGTTCCGCCCGATCGGGCGCCCGGACCGCCGCCGCCCGTTGCGCCAACCGCCCCGGTACGCGCACCGGAGCCACCGGCCGAGGCGGCGCGGCTCTGCCGCCCCGTCTGCGAGCGGCCCCCCTGGGTGCCCTCCGGATCACTCGGCACGGCGCACCGTCCCCTCGCCCACCTCGTACCGGGCGCCGCGCAGGGCCACCGGCACGTCGTCGTCGACGGCGCAGGTCACCAGCAGCTGACTCGCCCCGCCGACCAGCTCGGCCAGCCGCTCCCGCCGGCCCGCGTCCAGCTCGGCGAAGACGTCGTCGAGCACCAGCACCGGCTCGACCCCGTCGGCGCGCAGCAGGTCGTACCCGGCCAGGCGCAACGCCAGCGCGAACGACCAGGACTCGCCGTGGCTGGCGTACCCCTTGGCGGGCAGCGGGCCGAGAGTGAGGGCCAGCTCGTCCCGGTGCGGGCCGACCAGCGTCGTACCCCGCTCGATCTCCGCCGACCGCGACTCGGCGAGCGCGGCCGTCAACGCCTCGGCGAGCACGGCCCGGTCCACGGTCGGCTCGGCCAGCTCCACCGACGGCCGGTACGCGATCGCCGCCGCACCACGCCCCGCGGCGACCGCGTCGTACGCCTTCGCCACGTGCGGCGTCAGCGCCGCGACCAGTTCCAGCCGCCCGGCGAGCAGCTCCGCGCCGTGGCGGGCCAGGTGGGTGTCCCAGACGGCCAGCGTCGAGAGGTCGCCGCCGCGCGACCCGCCCGTCTTGCGGGCCAGGTACGCGGTACGCAGCAGGGCGTTGCGCTGTTTGACCACCCGCTCGTAGTCGGCCCGCACCCCGGCGAACCGGGGCTGCCGGCTGACCAGCAGGTCGTCCAGGTAGCGGCGGCGCTCCGCCGGGTCGCCCCGGACGAGTTCCAGGTCCTCCGGGGCGAAGAGCACCAGCCGCAACGCGCCGAGGACGTCCCGGGCCCGACGCGCGGGCGAACGGCCCAGCCGTGCCCGGTTCGCCTTGCCCGGAACGATCTCCAGCTCGACCAGCAGCTCGCGCCCCTCGTGCACGACCGCACAGCGGATCACCGCCGAGCCGGCGCCCATCCGCACCAGCGGCGCGTCCGTGGCGACCCGGTGACTGTCCAGGGTCGCCACGTAGCCGAGCGCCTCGACCAGGTTCGTCTTGCCGACGCCGTTGGCGCCGATCAGGACGTTCGCCCCCGGCTCCAGGTCCACGCCGACCCGCTCGTACGAGCGGAAGTCGACCAGTTCCAGCCGGCGGACGTACACAGGTTGTGGATACCGTCAGCGCTTACGGACGGCGTGCCCGCCGAACTGCTGACGCAGCGCGGCCACCGCCTTCATCGCGGGCGAGTCCTCCTGGCGCGAGGCGAAGCGGGCGAAGAGCGACGCCGTGATGACGTTCAACGGCACGGCCAGCCGGACCGCCTCGTCCACCGTCCAGCGGCCCTCGCCGGTGTCCTCGGTGTAGCCGCTCAGCTCGGCGAGCTCCGGGTCCTCGTCGAGGGCCCGGTCGAGCAGGTCGAGCAGCCAGGAGCGGACCACGGTGCCCTCACGCCACGACTTGAAGACGCCGGGCACGTTGGTGACCAGCTCGGAGGCGGCCAGCAGCTCGTAGCCCTCGGCGTAGGCGTGCATCAGGCCGTACTCGATGCCGTTGTGGACCATCTTGGCGTAGTGACCGGCGCCGACCGGGCCGGCGTGCACGAAGCCGAACTCGCCCTCCGGCTTGAGCGACTCGAAGATCGGCATCAGCCGAGCGACGTGCTCCTCGGAGCCGCCGACCATCAGCGCGTACCCGTTCTGCCGGCCCCAGACGCCACCGGAGACACCGACGTCGATGTAGCCGATGCCCTGGTCGTTCAGCCGCTCGGCGCGGGGGGCGTCGTCGCTGAATCGCGAGTTGCCACCGTCGATGATGATGTCGCCCGCGTCCAGCACCTCGGCCAGCGCATCGATGGTCTCGTCGGTCACGCCCGCCGGCACCATCACCCAGATCGCCCGCGGCGACTCGAGCTTCTCCGCCAGCTCCGCGAGGGAGGCAACGTCGCTCAGCTCCGCGTTGTGGTCGAAACCGACCACCTCGTGGCCGGCGGCGCGCAACCGCTCGCGCATGTTGCCGCCCATCCGGCCGAGACCTACCAGGCCGAGCTGCATGTGTTCTTACCTCCGGTGCGTGGGTGTTGCGGGCGCGATCAGCGGGACACGCGGATCGGCATGATGAGGTAGCGATACCCGGGGACGACCTCGCCATCCTCGCCGGCCGGCGAAATCACCGCGGGCTTGAAGGCGTCGACGAACGAGAGCACCGCGGTCTGCGCGCCCAGGTTGGTCAGGCCGTCGATCAGGTACTGCGGGTTGAAGCCGATGGTGAGCGGGTCGCCGGTGAAGGTGGCCTCCATCGCCTCGCTCGCCCGCGCCTCCTCGGAGCCGCCGGCCTCCACGACCAGCCCGTCGGCGCTGAAGCTGAGCAGCACCGGAGTGGTCCGCTCGGCGACCAGCGCCACGCGCTTGACGACCTCGATCAGGGTGCTCACCGACACCCGGGCGTCGGCGTTGTGGCTGCTCGGGAAGAGCGACCGGACCGGCGGGTAGTTGGCGCCGTCGAGCAGGCGGCTGGTCGTACGCCGGGTGCCGCCGGCGAAGCCGATCATGCCTTCGCCGGCGCCGCCGGCGGCCAGCGCCAGGGTGACCTCGCCACCGAGCGGGCCTAGGGCCTTCGCGGTGTCGTGCAGGGTGCGCGCGGGCACCAGGGCGTTGATGCTCACCTCGGGGTCGTCCGGGTTCCACTGGATCTCGCGCAGCGCCAGCCGGTAGCGGTCGGTGGCGAGCATCGCCAGGGTGGAGCCGGAGAGCTCGATCCGCACACCGGTCATCATCGGCAGGGTCTCGTCGCGCCCGGCGGCGACGGCCACCTGGGCGACCGCGGCGGCGAACGTCGCCGCGTCGACGGTGCCGGCGCTCTCCGGCATCTCCGGCAGCGACGGGTAGTCCTCCACCGGCATGGTGGGCAGCGTGAACCGGGCGCTGCCGCAGACCAGCTCGAGGTGGGCGCCGACCGCGGCGATGTCGACCGGCTTGGCCGGCAGCGCCTTGGTGATCTCGGCAAGGAGCCGGCCGGAGACCAGCGCGGCTCCGTCGGCGTCCCCCTGGACCTCGACGGTCACCTGGCTGGAGACCTCGTAGTCGAACCCGGAGACCTGCAGGTTCCCGTCGGTGACCCGGAGCATCACGCCGGCCAGTACGGGAACGGACGGCCGGTTGGGCAGGCTCTTCGCGGTCCAGGCCACGGCCTCGGCGAGCGCGTCGCGCTCCACTCGGAACTTCATCAATGCCTCCGCGTCGACGTCGACGACCACTCTCTCATGCCGACCGCTGCCTGCCGACCCGCCCGACGGTGCGGGTGCTCATCGCACCTTAAGGCGCGACGACATCGGCTGTGTGCCCGACCCCACGGAGGGAGTCCCTGCTCACCGCTGCCGAGGCAGCGTCCGGCCCGATCCACAGAAAGTCCAACGGTGATGATTGGTTTTTGTTCTTTCAGAAGAGATAACTCATCGTCTTCATCGCACCTGTGCAAACTGTGGAGAACCGACGTTTGCGCAGGTGAGACAGGTTATCCACCGGTGATTTGGCTGTGGAGAACCGGGGTGTAACCCGGGGGTGCCGTCCACAGGCCGCGTCCGCCCCCAGGTTGTCCACCGTCGTCCACCGGTTATCCACCGCCTATCCACCGACTTTCTCCCCAGGCCTGTGGACTGTGCGGAACGTCCCGACCGCCGTCATCCCCAGAACCTTCAACAGCTTGCCCACAGGTCGACGGTCATCGGTGGATGACGACGCTCGTTGTCCCCAGCCGTCCACACCCCGTCCCCAGGGTTTGTCCACAACCTGTGGGTAACCGAGCCTGGACCGAGCGTAGTTATCCACCGTCGGTGGATAACGGGATGTGGACAACGATCGGGGCGGTGGACGGACATGGGCCGATCCTGGGGGTTCGACCGGCTCGAGGGTCAAGTCGAAGGGGTGTGGAAAAACGTCGAGCCCCGCCGGGTGGCGGGGCTCGGGTGCGTCGGTGGCTCTGCGGTCCGGGGCCGGTCCGGGGCCGGGTAGGTCTCAGGTGTTCTGCTTGATCCGGTTGGTCAGCTCGGCGATCTGGTTGTAGAGCGAGCGGCGCTCGGCCATCTGCTGCCGGATCTTCCGGTCGGCGTGCATCACGGTGGTGTGGTCGCGTCCACCGAACGCCTGCCCGATCCGGGGCAGCGACAGGTCGGTCAGCTCCCGGCACAGGTACATGGCCACCTGGCGGGCGTTGACGAGGACCCGGGACCGGGAGTGCCCGCGCAGGTCCTCCAGGCTCACCCCGAAGTAGTCGGCGGTGGAGACCATGATCTGGTCGGCGGTGATCTCCGGGCCGGCGCCGTCCGGGATGAAGTCCCGCAGCACCTCCTCGGCCAGGGACAGCTCGACCGTCGACCGGGTGAGGCTCGCGAACGCGGTCACCCGGATCAGCGCGCCCTCGAGCTCGCGGATCGAGTTCGACACCCGGGAGGCGATGAACTCCAGCACGTCCGGCGGCGCGTAGAGCCGCTCCTGGGCCGCCTTCTTCTGCAGGATCGCGATTCGCGTCTCCAGGTCCGGCGGCTGGATGTCGGCGAGCAGGCCCCACTCGAAGCGGGTACGCAGCCGGTCCTCCAGCGTCGCCAGCTGTTTCGGCGAGCGGTCCGAGGTGATCACGATCTGCTTGTTGGCGTTGTGCAGGGTGTTGAAGGTGTGGAAGAACTCCTCCTGCGTCCGTTCCCGGTTCTCCAGGAACTGGATGTCGTCGATCAGGAGGATGTCCACGTCCCGGTACCGTCGCTGGAACGCACTGGTCTTGTCGTCCCGAAGCGAGTTGATGAAGTCGTTGGTGAACTCCTCGGTCGAGACGTACCGCACCGAGCGGGCGTTGCCGAGGGTCGTCGCGTAGTGCCCGATGGCGTGCAGTAGGTGGGTCTTGCCGAGCCCGGAGCTGCCGTAGATGAAGAGCGGGTTGTACGCCTTCGCGGGTGACTCCGCCACGGCGACCGACGCGGCGTGCGCGAAGCGGTTCGACGAGCCGATGACGAACGTCTCGAACATGTACTTCGGGTTGAGCCGGTTGCCGCCCGTGTCGGCTCCGGGCAGCCGTCGGTCGTCCCGCAGACCCGCTCGGTGATCCGCGCCACTGCGGCCGGGGCCGCTGTCGGTGCCGCCGTCGCGGGGCAGTGCCCGGATCACGTGCTGGTCACGCGGCGACGGCGTGTCGTCGCGGTAGCGGGGCTCGTAGGAGCTGGTGTCCGGGCCCGGCGGGTCGAGCCGGGCCGCCTGCTCGTCGAAGCCACGGCGCTCCGGTGCGGCGAGGGGAGCCGGCGCCGGGGCCGGATCGCCGAAGGCGGCGCTGAACAACGTCTCCTGCGCGTCCCGCCCCCCGAAGTCGGCGAGGTGGGGTTCGAGAGCTGGTTGCCCCGGTGCGTGCTCGGGCCCCGGCTGTTCGGGGACGTGCGCCGCCGGCCGGGCGGTTCCGTCGTGCCGAGGGCCGTCACCGGGGTGCGGGGCGTCGAGCAGCCTCGGTGGCTCGACCTCCGGGTCGACCGGCCCCGAATCCGGGGTGCTGCGGTAGACGGTTCCGGCCGGTCGTCCGGCAGGATCCTCGGGGACCCGGACGGTGACCGCCACCTGGATCGGCCGGCCGAGGCGACGGGTGAGCGCCTCGGTGATCGCCGGGCGCAGCCTCGACTCGATCACGTCCCGGGTGAACGCGTCCGGCACGGAGAGCAGCGCGGTGTCCTCGACTATCGCGCGCAGTCGGGTCAGCCGGAGGTAGGCCCGCTGCTGGGCGGAGATGATCTCGTCGGCGAGCTCGTCGGTCGTCGCCGTCCACACCGCGGCAAGATCGGTCGAACCGGCCACCGTCGTGCCACCCCCTCGCCTCTGCTCCCCGGCCGTCGCTGTCTGCCAGCCGGCCGTCGCGGGCCCGCCGCGTTCGCGCGATGGCGCTTCACCACCCGAACGGCCGACCAGTCGTCGTCCACAAGTTATCCACAGCCTGTGTACCGACCGATTGTGGCCGTTCGTCGGACGCGGGTGGGACCTGCCCCTGCCTGATCGAGCGCTGAAGCGGGTACACCGTGCCGAACGATTAACTACCTTGTCCGGTCTTGCCGGTCGACGACGACTCAACCCCCGACGCCGACCGCAATCGGGCACGGTAACAGCGTTGTCCCTGCGCCATCAACCGGCGACGCGGCCCGTACGTTCTCGGTATGAGTGAAAACCGCCGCTTCGGTCGCGGGCGCGTCCCCGAGGACCGGGGGCGTGCCGTTTGACGGTCATTGCCCCCCTGCGTAGGCTGGAGCGGCTGCTCTCACGCCCTCTGTTAGGGTGATGGGTGCTCGCTGCCCGGTGGGTCCCCCGCACAGACGGGGTGCCGCGTCGCCCGGCAGCGCCGATCGGAGGCCACCCCGCAGTGGCCTGGACCACCACACGACTCCCGGGTCCGTACGGCCCCGGGACGTAGGACAACGGAGAGCCTGACGTGAGCAAGCGCACCTACCAGCCGAACAACCGCCGGCGTGCCAAGACCCACGGCTTCCGGCTGCGCATGCGCACCCGGGCCGGGCGGGCCATCCTCTCGACCCGTCGCGCCAAGGGCCGCGCCCGCCTGTCGGCCTGAGGCCGACCGGGCAGGTCCGGGGGGACGTGGGGCAGCCGTGCTGGCCGCCGCGCAGCGACTGCGGCGCAGCAGCGAGTTCGCCGCAGCGGTCCGGGGTGGCCGACGCGCCGGCCGTGGTGCCGTCGTGGTGCACCTGACCCTGCCGATCTCCCCGGAGGCGGCGACGCCGACATCGCCGGAGCCGGCGCGGGAAGCCGGTGCGGAGGACTCCTCCGCGCCGACTCGCGCCGGCTTCGTCGTATCCAAGGCGGTGGGACCCGCGGTGGTCCGCAACCGGGTCCGCCGCCGCCTGCGGCACCTGGTTCGGGAACGGCTGGGCGAACTCCCCGCGGGCAGCACGTTGGTCGTGCGGGCGCTCCCCGAGGCGGCCGAGGTCTCCTACCTGCGGCTCGGTGCCGACCTGGACGCCGCGATCACCGCCGCCCAGGCGCCCCGAAGGCGGCGTCGGTGAGCGTCGGTTCGGCCGCGTCCCGGCCCCGCAGCCTGGCCGCCCGTGTGCTGATCGGGCCCATCATCGCGTACCGTCGTTGGATAAGTCCGGCACTGCCGGCCCGCTGTCGGTTCTACCCGTCGTGCAGTGCGTACGCCCTCGAGGCGGTGTCCCGGCACGGCGCGGCCCGCGGAACCTGGTTGGCGGTCCGGCGGTTGTTGCGATGCCACCCCTTCCACCCAGGTGGACATGACCCGGTACCGGAGCCGGGCGGTCGCCGCCGTGCCGATGTGACTGGAGCTCCGAATTGAGTCTCGACTGGGTCTACTACGCGATTTCGTGGATCCTGCTGACCTGGCACTCGGCCTGGGATGCCATCGGAGTGCCCGTCGACGCCGTTCTCGGTACGAACTTCGCCTGGATCCTGGCGATCATCTTCCTGGTGGTCACCGTCCGGGTGATCCTCTTCCCGGTCTTCGTCAAGCAGATCAAGTCGCAGCGCGCCATGCAGGCGCTCCAGCCGCAGGTCAAGGCGCTGCAGGAGAAGCACAAGGGTGACCGGGAGACGCTCCAGAAGGAGATGATGGAGCTCTATCGGAAGGAAAAGGCCAACCCGCTCATGGGCTGCCTTCCGATGTTCCTCCAGATCCCCGTCTTCCTGGGCCTCTTCCACGTGCTGAAGCGGCTCAACCCGACCAACGACAAGAAGACGCTGTATGGCTGGGCGGCGGATCAGTTCAACAGCGCCTCCAACGCGAAGCTCTTCACCGCGCCGATCTCCGGCAAGTTCGGCTCGACGCCCGTTGAACTGGCCAATCTGGGCGCGAACGGCACCACCGTAAAGATCATCGCCGGTGTCCTGGTCCTGGTGATGATGGGCACCACCTACCTCACCAGCCGCCAGATGATCCTGAAGACCGGCTGGGCCGAGGACCCGCAGCAGCGGATGATCCAGCGCCTGATGCTCTACGGCATCCCGCTCTCGCTGCTCGTCTCGGGTGCGATCTTCCCGATCGGTGTGATCATCTACTGGGTCACCAACAACCTCTTCACCCTCGGCCAGCAGCAGTGGGTGCTCCGCAAGTACCCGCCGCCGGTCACCGCCAAGACCACCACCTCGGCCCGGAACCCGGTGCAGCCGGCGAAGACCGCTGGCCTCTTCGGTCGCAAGCCGGCCACGCAGCCGCCGACCAAGGCCGCCGCGCCGAAGGTCGCCGCCCCGAAGCCGGGCGCGAAGCCGGCCAACCCCAAGAAGGGGCGCCCCGCCAAGCGGCAGGGCTGACGTGATGCGGGCCGCCGCGGGAGACCGCCGGCGGCCCGTTTCCGCACCGAGCGGCCGCCGTACAGCCGGCGCCGGGCGGAACGCACCGCGCGAGACGCGGGCGCGGGCGAAACTGCCCGTACAGACGTGCCCGTGGCACCGGCGACCTCCCGCCGGGCCTCGGGAGACCAACGGACCCGACGGTCCGGCCGAGCGAGTACGGAGATGAGACCGTGACCGATACCAGCATCCCCCGCGCCGACGAGTCGCTGGACGAGGAGGAGACCGCCTCCGTGGCAGTGGACGAGGAGACCGACGGCGACACCGCCTCCGACGCCGAGGAGGCGAACGGCGCGGGCCGGGAGAAGAAGGCTCCGGCCGACAGCGACCTGTTCCGGCAGAGCGAGATCGCGGCCGACTACGTGGAGGGCCTGCTCGACATCCTCGACTACGACGGCGACATCGACGAGCTGGTCTCCGCCGGCCGTCCGGTCGTCGAGGTCGTCGGCGGCCGGCTGCAGAGCCTCGTCGGCCAGCGCGGCGCCACCCTGGAGGCGCTCCAGGAGCTCACCCGGCTCGCCGTCTTCCGCCAGACCGGTTCGCCGAGCCGGCTCCTGCTCGACGTCGGCGGCTACCGGGCCACCCGGCGCAAGGAACTCGCCGCCGTGGCCCGTAACGCGGTCGAGAAGGTGAAGGAGTACGGCGAGCCCGTCCGGCTGGAGCCGATGTCCGCCTTCGAGCGCAAGTGCGTGCACGACGTGGTCAACGCGATCGCCGGGGTGGAGAGCGAGTCGGAGGGCGTCGAGCCGAACCGCCGTATCGTCGTCCGACCGGCGGACTGACCGGGTGACTCACGACGACTTCCCGACCGGCCCGGGTGGTACCTCACCCGGGCCGTCGGCTGTCCGGCCCGGCGTACCCTCCGTCGGTCCTGCCGGCGCGCAGCCCGACGGCAGTGCGGCGAAGGCAGCCGACCCCACCGACGCCGTCCTGCCGGCCGGTCTGGCCGGGGCGGCCCGCACCCTCTTCGGTGACCGCCTCGACGTGGCCGCGGCCTACGCCGAGCTGCTCGCCACCGATGGGGTGATCCGCGGCCTGATCGGCCCTCGCGAGGCGCCCCGGATCTGGGACCGCCACCTGCTCAACTGCGCGGCGGTCGCCGAGCGGATCCCGGAGGGCGTCGAGGTGCTGGACGTCGGATCGGGTGCCGGCCTCCCCGGCCTGGTCCTGGCGATCGCGCGTCCCGACCTCGCGGTGACGCTGGTGGAGCCGCTGGCCCGGCGCACCTCGTTCCTGATCGAGGCGGTGGAGCGGCTCGGGTTGGGCGCGACCGTCCGCGTGTTCCGTGGCCGAGCCGAAGAAGCGGCGGCGGGTGCGGCCGGGGTGGCGCCACTGCGCGCCGACGTGGTCACCGCCCGCGCCGTCGCCCCGCTGGACCGGCTCGCGGCCTGGTGCCTGCCGCTCGCCGTGCCGAACGGGCGGCTGGTCGCGCTCAAGGGTGCGTCGGCCGCCGAGGAGATCGCCGAGCACGCGGCTGCGGTGGCGAAGTTGGGCGGCGGGGAACCCGCCGTGCACCTCTGCGGCGTCGGCGTGATCGATCCGCCGACCACTGTCGTCGAGGTGGTACGGGAGCGGGTCGTGGGCACGACAGGTGCGGCGGCCGGCAAGCGGTCGCGCGGCGGACGCTCTCGCCGTCGCTGACGGGGCGGCCCTGACGGTAGCCGCAAGGATCGCCGACCCCGACGACTGCTCCAGCTGTGACGCCTGTCGCCCTCGGCGACCGAAAACGCATCCGCCGCGCCGCTGCGTCGGACACTGCGTGCGGCGCGCCACGCCCCCTCGGCTGACCAGCGGTTCCGTTGTGGCATAAGCCTTTCCCGTCCGGTGCCTTGGTCGTTGAACCGGTGCGGGTGGAGGGAAGGGATGAGAACCCGACGTGGACCGGTCGCGCCCGTGCGCCGTAGGCTGACCGCGCGTCGATAGTGTGGAGCGGATGGCGACGGACGTTGACGGTCCCGGCCGCTCCCGCTGGCTACGGACACCGCCGAAGCACGCGGGTGTGGCCAGTTGACGGGTGCGGACCGACCATCCGGAGCGGGCAGGGATGACAGGTGCATGACGACGGTAGGTACGACGACCCACGAGCGAACAGGTCGGCCAACGACCATGTTTCACGTGAAACCAGCTACCCCGCCTGGTCCCCCGACGGGTCCGGGCCGGATCAGCCGGCGAACCGCCCGGCCGACTCCGTACCTCGGCCGGTGAACGCGCCATCGGATTCACGGTCCGCCGGCACCCGGCGCAACTCCACGGCGTCGGCCCGATTCGAGCAGGCCGTCCCGCAGCAGCCCACCCCTGACGCGGTACGGGACGCGGCCGTATCGCCTGACGCCCCCACCGTTCCGGTCGAGCCGCACGAGGCCGAGCCGGTTGACCCCTCGTACGTTTCACGTGAAACGGCCGAAGATGATGACCCACCGTTGGCAATGGAGGCGATGCGCGCCGTGCAGATCCTGAACCCCAGTGGCGAGGTGACGATGCCTCGACCGGAGCGGACCCGGGTCATGTGCGTCGCGAACCAGAAGGGCGGGGTGGGGAAGACGACCACCACCGTCAACCTGGCCGTGGCGCTCGCGCTGCACGGCAATCGGGTGCTGGTGGTGGACCTCGACCCCCAGGGCAATGCCTCCACCGGACTGAACGTGCCGCACCACACCGGCGTGCCGGACGTCTACGACTGCCTCATCAACAGCCTGCCGCTGGAGGAGGTGGCCCAGCCCGTCGAGGGCATTCCGAACCTCTGGTGTGTACCGGCGACCATCGACCTAGCGGGTGCCGAGATCGAGCTCGTCTCCGTGGTGGCCCGCGAGTCCCGCCTCTCCCGTGCGATCGAGGCGTACCCGGGTCACTTCGACTACGTCTTCATCGACTGCCCGCCCTCGCTCGGCCTGCTCACCGTGAACGCTCTGGTGGCCGCGCAGGAGGTGCTCATCCCGATCCAGTGCGAGTACTACGCGCTCGAGGGGCTGAACCAGCTCATCAACAACATCAACCTGGTCCGCCAGCACCTCAACCCGCGGCTCGAGGTCTCCACGATCCTGCTCACCATGTACGACCGCCGTACCCGCCTCGCGGACGCGGTCGAGCAGGACGTCCGTAACCACTTCGGCGACAAGGTTCTCCAGGCGGTGATTCCGCGGAACGTGCGCGTCTCCGAGGCGCCCAGCTACGGGCAGTCGGTGATGACCTACGATCCCGGGTCGCGGGGAGCGACGAGCTACTTCGAGGCGGCCCAGGAGATCGCCGAGCGCGGCGTCAAGGAACCGGTGGGCCGGAATGCGTAGTGCGGGGAAGTCGTCTGGAGGCGTGGCATGAAGAACCGTCCTCGGGGCGGCCTGGGTCGAGGCCTGGGGGCGCTCATTCCGACCGGCCCGGTAGCGGGCACCGGAACGGATCTCGCCGAGCCGGCGAGCGGGCTGCCGGCCGCAGAGGCGGCGGTCAACGGCGCGCCGCTCCCGGAGGCCCCGGTCGCCCCGCCGCAGCCCGAGTCGACGCTGAGTCCGGTCCCGGGCGCGCGGTTCGCCGAGATCTCGGTCGACGCGATCGTGCCGAACCCGAAGCAGCCCCGGCAGGTCTTCGACGAGGAGGCGCTGGAGGAGCTGAAGACCTCGATCCAGGAGGTCGGCTTCCTCCAGCCCATCGTCGTACGCCAGCTCGACGACGAGAAGTACGAGCTGGTGATGGGCGAGCGCCGGTGGCGTGCGGCCCAGGCTGTCGGCCGGGAGAACATTCCGGCGATCGTGCGGGACACGCGGGACGACGCGATGCTCCGGGACGCCCTGCTGGAGAACATCCACCGGGCGAATCTCAACCCGCTGGAAGAGGCGGCCGCCTACCAGCAGCTGCTGGAGGAGTTCGGGGCCACCCACGAGGAGCTGGCCCGCCGGATCGGGCGCAGCCGGCCGCAGATCTCCAACACCATCCGGCTGTTGAACCTCCCGGCCCAGGTGCAGCGGCGGGTCGCCGCCGGTGTCCTCTCCGCCGGGCACGCCCGCGCCCTGCTGAGCCTCGACGACTCCGAGGCTCAGGAGCAGCTGGCCAAGCGGATCGTCGCCGAGGGTCTCTCGGTACGCGCCACCGAGGAGATCGTGGCTCTTGCCCTCAGCGACGGGCCCGCGAAGACCCCGGCGGCCAGCCGTCGAACCAAGCCGCACGCACCGGCCCTCAACGATTTGGCCGACCGGCTGTCCGACCGGTTCGACACCCGGGTGAAGGTGGACATCGGCCGGAGCAAGGGAAAGATCACCATCGAGTTCGCCACGGTCGACGACCTGGAGCGGATCGTCGGGATCATCGGCGTCGGCGAGGAGCCGACCGAGTCCTGACCCGAACGAGCCCGACGGCCGCACATCCCTGCCGGGGTGTGCGGCCGTCGTGCTGACGGGGTCGGGCCCTGAAATGCCGTCCCTGCGCCCCTGTCCCACTGACGGGTCTGCCGGCCGTTGTTCGTGCCGCCGGGCCCTGCCTCCCGTCGGCGCGACCCACGGCGATCAGATTGGACCGGGCGTGCGCCGCCGCAGCGGGGGGACCCGCGGCGATCAGGCCGGGCTTCGGGGGTGTCGGTCGATTCCGCATGGGGCGAGCGCAGTCGACCCGGTTCAGTGGACCGGCCGCTACCACCTCGTCCCGGAGTTCAGGTGGAAGACGCCATCCAGGGTCACCTTCTCGGTGCCAACGCGATCGCTGTTTCACGTGAAACGGGGACCGCCGGGGTGCGTGGAACGTGCCGGGTGCGGAGTGACGGCGGTGGGCGAACTTATCCACACCGGTTATCCACAGGCGACTGCCGTTTCACGTGAAACAGCGCGTGGAACCCCTTGCGTACCTGTGGATTACCGCCGAACGGCGGGTCTTCGAGTGCCTGTGGATATCTCGGTCCCGGGACCACCTGCCCGGGCTTCGAGACCGGTTCGGGAGCGAACGGAAGGGCTCTGGAGGGGCCGCCACAACGGTCGGTGCGGGGTAGGGACAGCGATGCCGGACTCGACTAGGGTCAGCCTCGTGCAAGACACCCCTCCCGCAGTTCCGGACTTCACCCAGTGGCCCTCGTTCCCCTTCGAGGGCGATCTTCGTGTCAAGCAACTCGACGATCCGGTCCCGGTCGAGCCGCCCCGCAAGGGTGAGGGCAACCGGGAGTGCGTCACCTGCAGCGCTCCCGACGAGGCCTACATCTGGGTCGGCGAGCGGTGGCGGGTACGAGCGATGGACCGGCCCACCGGTCTGCCGATGGTCCTCATCCTGGAGTCCCGATCCCACCTCGACCTCGGCGACCTGCCGAACCTGCTCGCTGCCGAGCTGGGCGTGATGACGGTACGGCTGGAGCGCGCGATCCGGTCGCTGGACGATGTGGCTCGAGTGCACGTGAATCGGTGGGGCGACGGCTCGGCGCACCTGCACCTGTGGTTCCTTGCCCGCCCGCGCGGCTATCTCCAGCTGCGGGGCACGTTCCTGTCCCTCTGGGACTCGATTCTGCCGCCGATCCCCGAGACCAAGTGGCGAGAGAACCTCGCGATGGTGGCGGCCTGGCTGGCCGATTTCGGCGGCCGTCCACTCGCGGAGCCGCCCCGGATTCAGTGGCAGGCCCCGTCCAGCATCACCGCGTCGTTCCCCGCCACCGATACCGAGGCCGTGCCGGAGATCTCCGTGATCGAGGCGGCCGAGGAGACTCCGCCCGCCGACGAGACCTCCACCGCTGCCTCTGCCACTGCCGCTGCCGACGGCTTCGCGCCCGCTGACGCTCACCGCTTCGCGCCCGCTGACGCTCACGGCTCGGCGCCCGACGAGCGTCTGGGCGGCGCGGACGGCGCGGACGGCGGCGACGCCGAGGCGGGCTCCGCAGGTGACGAGCCCGGCGACCGGACCGACGAGGAGGACCTGGGGATCGAGGCGGCGACGGAGGGTGTGACGCCCGTGGAGAGCGCCTTGACCGAGGAGGCCGGACAGCAGCCGAAGGTGCCGTCGCCGAGACGCTCCGACGAAGACGTACCGGCGGCGAAGCCGGCGATCACCAACTAGGCGCACTACTGCTCGACCGGCCGCATCGCCGGATCGTACGAACCGCACCGGCCGGCGCGACGGCGTGGGGACTACCCGGCAGCCGCCGCTCGGCGACCACCGCGACAACTCGACTCAGCGGGGAAGGCAGCCTGCGGCGGGCGCTTCAGAGGCTCGTACAGAGCCGAGAGGGGCGGCCGTGCAGAGCCGAGCGGGTCAGGGCCGTCGGGCGGCGGCGCGGGCGACGAGCGTGCTCAGCACCCGCCCGAAGTCGAGGCCCGCAGCGGCTACGGCGAGCGGCAGCAGCGACGTCTCGGTCATCCCCGGCGAGACGTTGACCTCCAACACGTGCGACCGCCCATCGGCGTCGACGATGAGGTCGACCCGGGACAGGTCGCGCAGGCCCAGGGCGCGGTGTGCGGCCAGGGCCACCTCGGCCACGTTCGTCGCGACCCCCGAGTCGAGGCGCGCGGGCGCGTGCCAGGTGGTCCGACCGGCGGTGTACCGGGCGGCGTAGTCGTAGACGCCGTTCCGCGGCACGATCTCCACCGCCGGCAGGGCCTGCGGGCCGTCGCCGAGGTCGATGACGGAGACGGCCACGTCCATCCCCGGCACGTACCGCTCGACGAGCGCGGTCGAGCCGTACGCGAAGCAACCCACCATGGCGGCCGGTAGGGCGGCGCTCTCCCGGACCACGGCCGCGCCCAGGCCGGAACCTCCCTGCGCCGGCTTCACCATCAACGGCAGGCCGAGCCGGTCGACGATCCGGTCGAGCACCGCCACCGCGCCCAGTTCGGAGAAGCGGTCGTGCGGCAGCGCGACCCAGTCCGGGGTCGGGATGCCCGCCTCGCGGAGCACCGTCTTCGCCGAGGGCTTGTCCCAGGCGAGCCGAGACGCCCGCGCGTCACAGCCGACGTACGGGACATCGCAGAGGTCGAGGACACCGCGCAGTGATCCGTCCTCCCCGGTCGCACCGTGCAGGGCGATGACGACGGCGTCCGGCGGGTCGGCGGCCAACGCCGGCAGCAGCGCGATGTCGGCGTCACGGAGCTCGACGTCCATGCCGACGGTCCGGAGCGCGTCGAGCACCCGGCGGCCGGAGCGCAGCGAAACGTCCCGTTCGTACGAGAGCCCGCCGGCGAGGACCAGGACGTGCAGGTCGTCGATTGCGGCCGGCTCGGTCAGCTCGGGACGGTCGGCAGCGGTCTTAGCCATGCCGGAATCATGCCAAGGCCGGCCCCGGCGCGTCTGAGCCGGCCCGGCGGCGGGGACCCTCGCCACGTACCGCCCCGAAGACCTGCCGCGTCGCGATCTCCTGCTCCATCACCCCGGCGAGCCGACGCACGCCCTCTCGGATCCGCTCCGGGGGCGGGAAGCTGAAGTTCAGCCGCATGTGGCCGCCGCCGGAACCGTCGGCGTAGAAACCGGTGCCCGGCACGTACGCGACGCGGGCCGCGACGGCACGCGGCATCATCGCCTTCGAGTCGAGCCCGTCGGGCAGCGTGGCCCAGACGAAGAGACCGCCACCGGGCTTGGTCCAGCTGGTGCCGGCCGGCATCAGGTCGGTGAGCGCGTCGAGCAGGGCGTCCCGGCGCTCCCGGTAGACCTCCCGGTAGACCTTCAGCTGTTCCCGCCACGGCATGGTGTTGAGGTACGTCGACACGGCCGCCTGCGCGTACCCGCTGGGGCAGAGGATCTGCGCCTCGCTCGCGATCACCAACTTGTCGCGGACCGCGTGCGGCGCGAGGATCCAGCCGACCCGCAGGCCGGGAGCGAAGGTCTTGGAGAAGGTGCTGAGGTAGAACACGCCCTCCCGCCGACGGGCCCGTAGCGGCGCCGGCGCCTCGCTCTCGAACCCCAGCTGACCGTACGGGTCGTCCTCGACCACGAGCAGGCCCGCGCGCTCGCAGATGTCGAGGACTCGTTCCCGGCGCTCCTCGGTCAGCGTGACGCCTGTCGGGTTCTGGTAGGTGGGGATGGTGTAGAGGAACTTGACCCGCCGACCAGCGCGTGCCTGCTCGGCGATGGCGGTCTCCAGCGCCTCCGGAATGAGCCCGTCGGAGTCCATCGGCACGTGGACCACCTGAGCCTGGGCGGCCTGGAACACCCCGAGCGCACCGACGTAGGTCGGGCCCTCGGCGAGCACCACGTCGCCCGGGTCGAGGAAGAGGCGGGCCACCAGGTCGAGCGCCTGCTGCCCGCCGACCGTGACGACCACGTCCTCCGGGGACGCGCCGCAGGCGGCGTCGATTCCGGAGAGGGCCATCACCTCGCAGATCCCCTCGCGCAGCTCCAGCGTGCCCTGGCCGATGCCGTACTGGAGGGTGGTCGCGCCGTGCTCGGAGCCGAGGCGGCCGAGCATCTCGCCCACCGCGTCCAGCGGCAGCGCGGCGATGTAGGGGGCGCCTCCGGCCAGCGACACGACCTCCGGACGACTCGCCACCGCGAAGAGGGCCCGGATCTCCGAGGCCGTCATGCCCCGGACGCGCCGGGCGTACCGGTCGGTGTAGTCGTCGAGCGTCGTGCCGGCCATGACATCACCTCGATCGCTAAGGCGGAATCCCGTTCCGGCGTACCCCGGACACCGGCGACCATGGCGGCAGGGGACGCCGATTTTCGATCCTAGACCGGGTTCGCCGAACTGGGCACCGGACATCAGGTGCGTCCACTCCCCGGACAGGTCACCCGCGCGAGGGGGCGTATGCGCGTCCCCTCCCGAACGGTCGGGCGGCGGCGTACGATCGCTCGTCGGGGGCAGGAAGGCGGCGCTGTCGTTCCGTGCCGGTTCACCGCCGAGCCTAGTGTGGGGTGCGCCAATGTCGCGACGTCTGGTCAGCCTGACCCTGGACACGCTGGAGGACCTGCCGCGTCCCTGCCGACAGTGCGTCTACTGGGAGTTGGATCCGGTCTCCGCGGATCGGGCCTGCGCGGCCGGTGATCCGGGTCTGGAGAAGGAGGCCTGGGTCTCCCAGACGCTGCTCGAGTGGGGGTCCTGCGGCAAGCTCGCCTACGTCGACGGCATGCCGGCCGGCTTCGTCATGTACGCCCCGCCGGCGTACGTTCCCCGCTCGATGGCCTTTCCCACCTCGCCCGTCTCCGCCGACGCCGTGTTGCTGATGACGGCGAACGTGGTGTCGTCCTTCGCCGGGGGTGGATTGGGGCGGATGCTCGTACAGGGTGTCGCGCGGGACCTCACCAAGCGCGGGATCAAAGCGATCGAGGCGTTCGGCGACGCCAAGTTCGGTGACGCGCCGGAGGACTCCCGGGCCTGCGTCGCACCGGCCGATTTCTTCCTCTCCGTCGGCTTCAAGACCGTACGTCCGCATCCCCGTTTCCCACGGCTCCGGCTGGAGCTGCGCACCGCGCTGAGCTGGAAGTCCGACGTCGAGTACGCGCTGGAGAAGCTGCTCGGCTCGATGAGCCCGGAGAGCCTGCTCCGTCCCGTCCGACCCGCCGCGGCCACCCGGTCCGGCACGAGCTGAGCCGGCCCGATCAGTCGACCACTGTACCGGCCGCCACCACGGCCCGTAGCTCGCTGACGTCGATCGAACCGGTCGGCACGTCCCGCTCGATCGGGAAGTACATCCGCTGCACGGCGGCCACGATCGCCTCGGCGACCCGGTCCCGGAACCGCGGGTCGACCAGCCGGGCGCGGTCCGTGGGTGAGGTGAGGTAGCCGACCTCGACCCGGACCGCCGGCATCCGGGTCAGCCGGAGCAGGTCCCACGCCTTGGCGTGGGTGCCGCAGTTCCGCAGCCCGGTACGCGCCACGATCTCCCGCTGCACGAGCCCCGCCAACCGCTCACCGGTCGCCGAGGTCACCCCGTTGTCGGTGCCGTAGTGGTAGGTCGCCACCCCGTCGGCGGCCGGATTGACGTGCCCGTCGGTGTGCAACGAGATGAACACGTCGGCGCCGAGCGCGTTGGCCAGCTGGGCCCGGTCGGTGTCCGGCAGGCACTCGCCGGGGGCGGGGCCACGGGTGAGCTGCACCCGCACCCCGGAGGCCGCCAGCCGCCCCTCCAGCCGGCTCGCCAGGTCGTGCGCCAGGTCCGCCTCGGTCCAGCGCAGCGTCCCGTCCGGCACCACCACGCCGGGGTCGGTGCCGCCGTGCCCGGGGTCGATGACCACGGTACGGCCGACGAGGGTCGGGCCCGACTGGCGTATCGCGTCGGACTCGCGAAGCCACTGGGGGCGCCCGCCGACCACCTTCCGGCCGAGCCGGCGTAGCGCGTTCATGGTGTGCGGCCCGCACGCGCCGTCCGGGGTGAGCCCGACCTCCCGCTGGAACTGGGCCACCGCCCGGGACGTCCGGATGCCGTAGATGGCGTCCGCCCGACCCGCGTCGTACCCCATCTCCAGCAGGCGTTCCTGCAGGGAGCGGACGTCCTCGCCGGTGAGCGGCTCGGGTACCGCGTGGTAGAGGGTGCGTGCGCCGAGCCGCCAGCGGGCGGCCTCCAGGGCCCGCCACGTCTCCGCACCGACCCGGCCGTCCACGCTCAGACCACGGGACTGCTGGAAGGCGCGTACCGCCCGCTCGGTGGTGCTGTCGAACTCGTCGAGCTGCGCGGCGTCCCCGGGCGGGAGCAGGTCGAGCCCGGCCAGGACCGTACGGATCTCCGTGACCGCAGGCCCGCGGTCACCGGGACGGATCGGACGCACGCACGACCCCCTCTGCACGGATGCTGGCTGGCCGGGCGGCCCGTGCTTGAGGTTATGCGTTCCGGCCCCCTGAGGTGGCTCGCCCGGCGAAAAAACGCGACCCCGCACCCAGGTCAACCGGGTACGGGGTCGCGGCGTAAGCGGTGCTCAGAGCGCCGATTCGATCAGCTTGAGCAGCTCGCCCTTCGGCTTGGCGCCGGCGATGGACTGCACCGGCTGGCCGTTCTTGAAGATCGTCAGGGTCGGCACCGACATCACCCGGTACGCCCGCGCGGTCTCCGGGTTCTCGTCGATGTTGAGCTTGACGATGGTGACCTGGTCGCTCATCTCGCCGGCGATCTCCTCGAGCAGCGGCGACACCTTGCGGCACGGGCCGCACCACTCCGCCCAGAAGTCGACCAGCACCGGCTTGTCGGCCTGCAGCACATCACTGACGAAGCTCGCGTCGGTGACCGCCTTGGTTGTTCCCACTATGGCCCTCCTCCGGGGGTTGTTTCCGTTCTCAGCCCTGCAAAGTCGCGATGAAACGCTCGGCGTCGAGGGCGGCGGCGCAGCCCGTACCAGCGGCGGTGATCGCCTGCCGGTAGGTGTGGTCTACCAGGTCGCCGGCCGCGAACACACCCGGCACGCTGGTCCGGGTGCTGGGAGCCTGCACCTTCACGTACCCCTCGTCGTCGACCTCGACCTGCCCGCGGAAGAGCTCGCTACGCGGGTCGTGGCCGATCGCCACGAAGACACCTGTCACGTCGAGCTGCTTGACCTCCCCGGTGTGCACGTTGCGGACGCGCACGCCGGTGACCTTCCCGTCGGCGCCGAGGACCTCCTCGACCACGGTGTCCCACTCGACCTTGATCTTGTCGTTGTTCAGCGCCCGGTCGGCCATGATCTTGCTGGCGCGGAACGAGTCACGCCGGTGGATGATGGTGACCGAGTCGGCGAAGCGGGTGAGGAAGCTCGCCTCCTCCATCGCCGAGTCGCCACCGCCGACGACGACGATGTGCTGGTTGCGGAAGAAGAAGCCGTCACAGGTCGCGCACGAGGAGACACCGTGGCCGAGGTACTCCTGCTCGCCCGGCACGCCCAGCGGCCGCCACGCGGAACCGGTGGCGAGGATGATCGCGTGCGCCCGGTAGGCCGTCTCGCCGACCCAGACGGTGCTGACCGCGCCGGAGCCGGTGTCGCCGGTGTCCACCAGCTCGACCCGGGTCACGTCGTCGGTCAGGAACTCGGCGCCGAACCGCTCGGCCTGCTTGCGCATGTTGTCCATCAGCTCGGGGCCGAGGATGCCGTCGGCGAAGCCGGGGAAGTTCTCCACCTCGGTCGTCGTCATCAACGCGCCACCCGACTGCACGCCCTCGATGATGAGGGGCTTCAGGTTGGCGCGTGCGGCATAGACAGCCGCCGTGTAACCGGCCGGCCCGGAGCCGATGATGATCAGGTTGCGGACCTCGTCCACTGCCGTCTCCCGAGTTGTGTGTGTTTCGGCATCGACGCGCGCACGATGCCGATCCGAGTCACCGGCGCCTGACGGTGCCGGCAGCTACTTGCGAAACGTCATCGTACGAACCGGGAATTCCCGCGCCGGTCGTTCGGTGGGTCAGGTCACGCGGATGCCCGAACGCCCGGATGACCGTGAACTCACCCTACCCGCGTGCGGTAGCGGGTGTCCGCGCCGGAGCCCGGCACCCCGCACTCCGGTCCGCTCACCCAGGCCCACCGGGCACCCCCCGCGTCGGTGAAGCGTACGACCAGGGCCTGCTCCCCCTGGAAGGCCGCGTAGTCGACCAGATCGGCCACGAGCGGGCCCGCCCGGTGCTCGGTGGCGATCTCGCGCAGGCAGGTGGCGAGCGCGGCCGGATCGGCGAGCCGGGCGAGCCGATCGCTCCCGTCGGGCGCCGACAGCCGGTCCCCCGTGGTGCCGGCCGCACTCCGGTGCGTCGGCAGCGGGCTGCCCTCCAGCGTCTTCGGGATGTTGGACGCGAAGAAGGAGCCGAGGCTCTGCGGCGTGTAGTCGGTACCGCTGTGCGTCGCCGGCCCGGTGGTCCGGACCGGCGCGGAAGCGGCCTCGGGAGCGTTCGCGGGCGCATCCAGCGCGGTGCCGGAGGTCTGGGCGTCGTCGCCTCCGCCGGCCAGCCGGTCGACGCCGATACCGACGGCCGCCACGGCTACCGCGGCGAGCGCCACCGGCCCCGCCATCCGGACCAGCCGCCGCCGACGGCGGCCCGGTCCGGTGGTCGCACCCCGATCCGATCGCGGTACGCCGGCAGCCGGCCGGCGTGGACCGCCCTGCGCCGGGACGAGTGGGCTTCCGGCTGGACCCTCGTCCGGCCCGGGCTGCTTCTCCGTTGGGGTACCGGGCGTCGCTCGGGCGTCGAACCCGGTGCCGCCGTCGGTGGCAGCGACCTCCACCCCGGCCGAGCCGGTTTCGCCCCCGCCGGCCGGCGGAGGCAGCGCGGCGAGCGCCGCGGTGATCTGCTCGACGACCTCCGGCGGCATCTCGGCCACCGGCTCCCCCCAGCGCGCCAGCTCCCCCTCGACGGCCGCCACGGCCGGCGCCAGCTGTGCGTACGCCTCGGCCCAGGCAGCGTCCTCGGCGACCAGCCGCGCGACCACCACCTGCTCCGGCGTGCCGTCCAGCGCGCCGCCGAGGTAGTCGGCGAGCAGGTCGTGGTCGACCTCCCGGAACCGCCCGACCGTCACGAGTCCTCCTGCTTGGCGTCCCGCCGGGATCGCCCCGACCCCGATCCGACGCCGTCGGCCCGGCGCGGGTTCCCCAGCGTGACCGGCGGCACGTCGGAGCCGCCGCCGACCGGGGTCGCCGGGCCGCCCGCCGTGGGGCGGAGGTGACCCAGCGACACGGCCAGCCGAGCCCGCCCCCGGGAGCACCGGCTCTTCACCGTCCCCTCGGCCACGCCGAGGATCGTCGCCGCCTCGGCGACCGGGTACCCCTGCACGTCCACCAGGACGAGCGCGGCACGCTGCTCGGCGGGTAGCGCGGCGAGCGCGTCCCGTACGACGAGTGCGGTGTCGTGGTCGTACGTCGGGGCGGCCGGCTCCACACCCCCGGTGGCGGAGCCGCTGTCGGTGCGTACGCCGTCGGGCAGCGGCACCGTCGGGTGGGCCTGCCGCCGGCGGATGCGGTCGAGACAGGCGTTCACCACGATCCGGTGCAGCCAGGTGGTGACCGCCGAGTCGCCGCGGAATCGGCTCGCGGCCCGGTGGGCGGAGAGCAGGGCGTCCTGGAGCGCGTCGGCGGCCTCCTCGCGGTCGCCCATCGTCCGCAGCGCCACCGCCCAGAGACGATCGCGGTGCCGGTGGAAGAGCTGGGCGAAGGCGTCCCGATCGCCGGCGACGTGCGCGCGCAGCAGCGCCAGGTCGTCGGACGGGTCGGCGGGCCCAGCCGGAGTGGGCGGACCCGCCGGAGGCGCGGTCGTCGTACGGGTCTCGCGCTCCTCCATCACCACGTCCGGCGGAGGCGGTGCCCGGAGCGCGGTGGCCGGCTCACGACCCCTGAACCGTGATCTCCTGGACCCCGAGCCGGTAGCCGCCGTCGTCGTCGGCCGGCAGCTGGGTGACCCAGAAGAAGAGGTACTGGTACTTCTGGTCGGCGTTGAAGCCGTCGAAGGCCATCGTGGTGCCGTCGTGCTCCTCGAACGGCTGCCCGATCCGGGTCTTGTAGTCGCGCAGCACCTGCTTGTCTCCGGACGAGCTGGACGGCGGGTTCGTCGTACCGGCGTAGAGGGCGGCGGTGGCGCCGGTGGCGGAGAGGGTGACCTGTACGGACTTCACCGTGTGCGGGGAGCCGAGGTCCAGCCAGACCCCCATGCCGCGCTTGAGGTTGCCGTACTTGTCGTTCGGGTAGTTGTCGGTCCGCCAGCCCTTGTCCTTGTCGCTGTCGATGATCTTGTCGGCGTCGTCCAGCTCGTCGCGCTTGGTGCTGTCCGGGTCGATGATCCGGACGTCCTCGATGCGCAGCGGACCGACAGCCGCGGCCGGCGGGTCGGCCTGGGCGGGCGCGCTGGAGCTGGGCGCGGCCACCGGGTTGGTCTGCGGGTCCTTGTCGTCGCCCAGGGTGCTGATGCCGATGAGGAGCCCGACCAGGGCGACCGCCAGCAGCCCGGCGATGCCGATGGCGACCTTGCGGCCACCCGCGGCGGCCAGCGGCGACGGCTCCTCCCCGGCCTCGGCCGCGAAGCGCAGCGGGCCGCTGTTGTCGAGGAACTGATCCTCGGCCGGCACGTCGAGCCGGGCCAGCTCGGCCGAGAGCACATCCGACGACGGCGGAGCGATCTCGGTGTCGAGCAGATCCATGGTCAGGTCGTCCAGGTACGCGGGCACACCGGCGCGTACCTGCCGGGGGGCGGCGAGCGCGCCGTCGGCGTCCCGGACCGCGTCGGCGATGCCGGCCCGCCCGTGCCCGGCGGTGGCGCCCCGCAGCGGAGCCTCGGTGTGCGGCCAGTGCCCGGTCAACGCGAAGTAGAGGAGGCCGCCGACCGCGCGGACGTCGTTCTCCTGGCTGTCGTCGCCGTCGGTACGCGCATCGGCCAGGACCACCCGGCCGTCGTCGGAGATCATGACGGTGCCCGGGTGCACGTTCCCGTGCACCATCCCAGTGGCGTGGACGGCGGCGAGGGCGCTGGCGACGGCGGCGCCGATGGCGGTCGCCCGGGCCGGGTCCAGCGGTTCGTCGGCGACCATCTCGCGCAGGGAGCGGCCGTCCACCCACTCGCGCACCACGTACGCCCGCTCATCCTCGTCGATCGCGTCGTAGACGCCGACGAGGTTGGGGTGGATGACCCGGCTGGCCGCGACGGCCGCCTGGAGCATCTCGGTGGCGGAGTCGCCGCCCGGGTAGCGCAGCACGACCGCGACGGGGCGGCGCAGCACGACGTCGACGCCTCGCCAGACCAACCGCCCGGCGCTGTCGTTGTTGATGTGCTCGACCAGCTCGTACCGCTCGGCGAGGATTTCACCGGCCGTGGGAGCACCGAAGGTCATGACCGGCGGAGCGCTCTCGTCCGCGTCCTGACCCTCGCCGACCTGGGTCACCCGTCCTCCCTCGGTGATCGTGTCGATCGATGGACCCGCGCTGCTGGGCATGTGGCTTCCCGCTCTGCCTTCGAAGGAACCGGCCGACCGGTGTCGGCGCGTGCGCCGCCGCCTGCCGTACCCGTCGAGAGCGACCTTACCCGGGTTGCCCGCCTCCCCGACATGTCATCTTCCCGCCGTACCCGGCGGGGGTGCCGGGGGTAGGGCGCATCGTCCGGTTACGACCGTTGTCAGCCACGTTGCTGGCACATGTACTGGCCAATCTACGGGTTCACCGCAAGAGGCCGGCGGAGGGGCCCGACCGGGTGGCGGTCCGCGCCCACCCCGCCTTTCCCCCCGTACGGGTGACCACGCTCAGCCGTACGGCTGGTTATCCACAGGCCGATCTGGTGGTTGGCCGGTGAATCGCGGAGTTATCCACAGGTGCATCCCCAGGCTGGTGATCCACCGTCACAGACCGTACGGACCGCCGGACAAAGGTGCGGTCAGCGGCCCAGCCGGCGGCGGACCATCCCCACCACCTCGGTGATCTCACCGATCCGCAGCGCCATGGCGAGGCCGAGGTAGGTCCCGCCGATCACCGCGCCACCGACCACCAGCTGCACGATGGCTTCCAGCCGGGTCGGCGTGCTGTCACCGGGCAGCAGCTTGACCACCAGCAACCCGATCAGCGCCGCGCCGAGCGCGGCGACGAGGACCCGGCCGAGGGTACGCATGATTGCGCCGAGCCCGATCCGGCCGACCCGTGGGCGGAGCAGCCAGGCGGAGCCGATCGCCGCCGCCAAGTAGGAGACCGCGTTGCCGACCATCATTCCCGCCGCGGCGAAGTGCGCGGCGAAGGCGGCGAAGAGCACGATCTGCACGCCGATCCGCAGCGCCACCACCGGAATGTTGATCAACGCGGGCGTGCGGGTGTCCGGCAGGGCGTAGAACGCGAAGGTGAAGAGTTGGCTGATCGCGAAGGGCACCAGAGCGAGCGCGGCGAGCAGCAGCACCAGCGCGGTGTCCGCGGCGCTCTCCTCGCTGAAGGCGCCGTAGCGGAACAGCACCACCGCCAGCGGAGTGGCGAGCACCGCGTAGCAGACGGCGATCGGAGCGAGCACGGCCGAGACCGTCCGGGTGCCCCGGGAGAGGTCGGCGGCGACGTCGCCGTAGCGGCCATCCGCGGCGGCGGCGCTCATCCGGGGCATCAGCGCCGTGATGATCGAGACGGCGATGATGCCGTGCGCCATCATCAGCAGCAGGAAGACGTTGTTGTAGATGAGTGCGCCGGCGTCGCCGTCACCCGCCCGGTTCAACAGGTTGAAGAGCACGATCAGACCGACCTGGCTGACCGCGACGTAGCAGAACATCCAAGCGCCGAGGCGGCCCAGCTCGCGGAGGCCGAGCGCGCGGAAGTCGAACCGTAGCCTCCACCGGAAACCGACCTTGCGCAGCGCCGGAAGCAGACCGGCGGCCTGGACCGCGACGCCGAGCAGCGTGCCGCCGCTGATCAGGATGATCCGACCGGCGGTCATCTCCGCCGGCTGGACGATCTCCGCGCCGAAGATCGCGATGTAGATCCCGGCGGTGGCGATCACCACGATGTTGTTCAGGATCGGCGCCCACATCGGGGCGGCGAAGTGCCCCCGGGTGTTGAGCACCGCGCTGACCAGCGCGCTGAGGCCGGTGAAGAAGATCATCGGCAGCATCAGGTAGGAGAGGTAGGTGACCAGGTCCTGATAGTCCTCGCCACGGTTGTCGCTGGTGTACAGCCTGGTCAGCAACGGGGCCGCGACCACCGCGACCAGCGCGGCCGCGGCGAGAGTGACCACCGCGAGGGTGAGCAGCCGCTGGGAGTAGGCCTGACCGCCGTCGGCGTCCGCCTTCCGCCGGCGTACGAGCACCGGGATCAGGACGCTGGTGAGGATGCCGCCGAGCAGGAACTCGTAGACCATCCCGGGCAGGATCTGCGCGGTGGTGTACGCGTCACCGACGAGCGCGCCGCCGAGCGCGGCGGTCAGCACGAGTGTGCGCAGGAACCCGGTGCCCCGGCTGACGAGGCTGCCGATCGCCATCACGGCGCTGTTCGCGGCGGCGCTCGTCTCCGCGACGACCTCCTGCGGCGGCGCCACGGACTCCGCTCCGGGTTGGTTCAGCGGCTCCGCGGAGATGAAGGTCGCCCCGTCGGGCGGGGGCATGGCGCCGTCCGGCATGGCGTTCGCGCTGCGGTAGAGCCCGCCGCTCATCTTCAGCCTCCCCGGATACCTCGGCCGGGCGCCCGCCCGCACGTCACAGACCTTAGTCAACGCGAACCCGTTACCCGCGCCCGCCGCAGGAGATCCAGACCCGGCCCGATAGTCTGGCGATCCCATGTCCGAAGCCTCCGCACCGCACGCCGCCGACCGCCGCGAACTCACCGCCGCGCAGCGCAACGCCGTCGCCGAACTTCTCCGCGTCTCCCCGGTCGCCGACGAACTCGGTCGCCGGTTCGCCCAGGCCGGTCATGAGTTGCACCTCGTGGGCGGATCCGTGCGCGATGCCCTGCTCGGGCGGCTCGGCGACGACCTCGACTTCTGCACCGACGCCCACCCGGACGAGACCCTGCGCATCGTCAAGGGCTGGGCGGAGGCGATCTGGGAGACCGGGCGCGAGTTCGGCACCATCGGCGCGCAGCGCGACGGGCTCCGGCTGGAGATCACCACGTTCCGGGCCGAGGCGTACGACCAGGTCAGCCGGAACCCGGTGGTCGAGTACGGCACCAGCCTCGTCGAGGACCTGAAGCGGCGGGACTTCACCATCAACGCGATGGCTGTGAGCCTGCCCGAGCACCGGTTCACCGATCCGCACGGCGGCCTCGACGACCTCGCCGCCAAGGTGATCCGTACCCCTGCCTCGCCCCAGGAGTCGTTCCGCGACGACCCGCTGCGGATGCTGCGCGCCGCCCGGTTCGCCGCGCAGCTGCGTTTCGCGGTGCACCCCGACGTCCGCGCGGCGATGACCGCGATGGCCGCCGACCTGGACCGGATCACCGCCGAGCGGATCCGGGACGAGTTCACGAAGTTGCTCTGCGGCGCCGACGCGATCACGGGACTGCGGCTGCTGGTCGACACCGGGCTGGCCGAGCGCTTCCTGCCCGAGCTGACCGGGCTGAAGCTGGAGATCGACGAGCACGCCCAGCACAAGGACGTCTACGAGCACACGCTGACCGTGGTCAGCAACGCCGTCGGCTTCGAGGAGGAGGACTGCGACTTCATCCTCCGGATGGCCGCGCTGATGCACGACGTGGGCAAGCCGGCCACGAAGTCGGTCGGGCCGGACAGCCGGGTGAGCTTCCATCACCACGAGGTGGTCGGCGCCCGGATGACCAAGGCGCGGATGAAGGCGTTGCGCTACCCGAAGGAGGTCACCGCGAAGGTGACCGCCCTGGTCGCGCTGCACCTGCGTTTCTACGGGTACGGCCGGGGCGAGTGGACCGACTCCGCGGTGCGCCGCTACGTCACCGACGCCGGCGACCTGCTGCCCCGGCTGCACAAGCTGACCCGTTCGGACTGCACCACCCGTAACCGCCGTAAGGCCGCCCAGTTGGCCGCCGACTACGACGCGCTGGAGGAGCGGATCGCCCGGCTCGCGGCGGAGGAGGACCTGGCCCGGGTACGCCCCGACCTGGACGGCAACGCGATCATGGAGCTGCTCGGTGTGCCCCCGGGGCCGGTGGTCGGCCGGGCCTGGAAGTACCTGAAGGACCTGCGCCTGGAGCGCGGTCCGCTGGACCGGGACGCCGCGGAGGCGGAGCTGCTCCGCTGGGCCCGCGACGAGGGCATCGTCTCCTGACGAGCTGACGGGAAGGGCCCCGAGACGGACGCCGCTGCGTCGACCCGGGGCCCCTCATCGTGCTCAGGCTTCGACGGCGGGCTTCGGCTTGCCGTTGTCGGCGGCCGCGCCGAGCCGGGCGAGGAGCCCGGCCAGGTCGATGCCGGTGAGGTCGCTGCCGAGCTGCAGCCCCTGCGCCACGTTGCCGGCCACCGACTTGGTCAGCGACGACGCGCCGTCGGTGGAGATGACAGTCATCTTGTCGATGGCGCCGATCGGCGCGCTCGCCGCCTCGACCACCTGGGGCAGCACCTTGACCAGCAGGTCGAGCACGGCGGCCTCGCCGTACGCGGCGAACGCCTCGGCCTTCCGGGCCATCGCGTCCGCCTCCGCCTGACCCTTGGCGAGGATCGCCGCGGCCTCGGCCTGCCCCTCCCGCTCGACCGCCTCGGCGATCGCCGACCGCCGTCGCTGCTCCGCCTCACCCTCCTTGGCGCCCTCGATCGCGTTCGCCTCCGCCAGCGCGGCCCGCCGCGCCCGCTCACCCTCACCGGTGAGCCGGGACTGCTCGGCGGCGGCCTGCGCGGCGGCGATGACGGACTGCCGTTGGGCGTCGGCCTGCAGCACCGCCGCGTTGCGGGCCGCCTCGGCCTCCTGCTCCACCTTGTAGCGGGCGGCGTCGGCCGGCTTGCGCACCTCCGTGTCGAGCTGGCGCTGCTTGAGCTCGGCGTTGCGCTCGGCCACCTTCTGCTGCTCGGAGAGGATCGCCTGGTCGCGTTCCGCCTGGGCGAGCGGCCCGGCGGCCGCGGACTTCGCCTTCGCCGCGTCGATCTCGGCCTGGATGCCGGCCTGCTTGAGGGCCAGGTTCCGGTTCGCCTCGGCGATCGCCCCCTCGGCGAGGAGCCGCTCCTGCTCCGCCTGCTGGCGGGCCCGGGCCTCGGCGATGGCCGCGTCCTTGAGCACCCGGGCGGCCTCCGGCCGGCCGAGGTCCTGCAGGTAGCTCCCCTCGGCCAGGATGTCCTGGAGCTGGAAGGTGTCCAGCACCAGGCCCTGGTTGGTCATCGAGTGCTCGGCCTCCTCGGCCACCGCGCTGGCGAACGCGGCCCGGTCGCGGATGACCTCCTCGACGGTGAGCCGCCCGACGATCGAACGCAGCGCGCCGGCGAGCACCTCGCGGGTGAAGTCCTCGATCTCGTCCTGCTGGTGCAGGAAGCGCTGGGCGGCGGCGCGGATCGCGTCCTCGGTCCCGCCGACCTTGACGATGGCGACGCCGTGCAGGTCGGTACGGATGCCCTGCTTGCTCACCGCGCCCTTGATGCCGACGTCGATCCGGCGGCTGGAGAGGTCGAGCGACTGGAGCTTCTGCACCACCGGCAGGACGAAGACCGACGCACCGAGCACCACCTTCTGCCCGGACATGTCGGTCGACCGGCCGCCGTCGGCGGTCTGCGTGGTACGGCCCTTGCGGCCGGTGACGATGAACGCCTCGTTCGGCCCGGCGACCTTGATCCGCGAGAGCACGAAGAGCACGAGGACGACGACGAGGAGGACCGCGCCTCCGATGGCGATGAGCAGGGGCATGCAGGTGTCCTGTCTGCGAGGGGGTTGGTTCAGTACGTCTCGACGTGCACGCTGGTCTCGCTGAGCGTCTCGACCACGAAGATCCGCGCGCCGACGGGGATGGGCTGGTCGGCTCGGGCGTTGAGCTTGACCGGCTGCCCGGCCAGGCGTACCCGGACCTCGCCGTAGCCGTTCAGCGGCACCGGGGAGACGACCAGGCCCACCGAGCCGACGAGGTCACTCCGGGTGGGGGTGGCGTCGGTCGGCATCCGTCGGGCGGCCCGGCCCAGCCGGGCCGCGACCCAGGCGAAGGGGAGCGCGGCGAAGGCGCCGCCGGCCGCGGCAGCGGCGACCGCGCCGGTGGTCCGGCCGCCGACCAGCTCGTTGACGATCGCGGCGCCGAAACCGAACGCGCCCGCGAATCCGGCGACGCTCTCGACCGAGATCGGTCCGTCGACGTCGACGCCGCCGAAGTGGAGCAGTTCCGTGCCGAGCAGGGCGAGCGCCAGCACACCGACACCCGCGCCGCCGATGATCAGAAAGATCAACGTCCCCGTGGCCACGTCGGGCACGGTATCGACGGCCCGCAACGTGCCGGCCGGCGGTCGCTGTGCGCCGGGAAGCTCGGACGAGCGCCGGACGAATATCTAGTCATTGACAAGATGTCTCTCTCCGAGGCAATCTTTACGGCGACAAGATGGAGGTGCCCATGTCCTCGGCAACCCTGACCACCGCCGGAATCCTGCTGATCACCGTCGTGACCGTGGCCTACGGCGGGCTGACGCTGCTCATGCACCTCGCCCGCCGCAAGGCCGGATACCTCGACAACCCGGTACGCCGCGGCCTCTGGACGGCCGGCCACGCCCACGCCGGCGTGCTGGTCCTCTTCGCGCTCGCTGTCCTGCCCTACGTCGACCAGGCTGATGCCTCCGACGGCACCCGCACCCTGATCCGGGTGCTGCTGGTGTCGGCGCCGGTCCTGATGCCGCTGGGCTTCTTCCTCTCGGTCGTACGCCCGCAGGACACCCGACCCAACAAACTGATCTGGCTGACCGTCATCGGCGGCGCCAGCCTGTGCGCGGGCGCGCTCCTGCTCGGGATCAACCTGCTCTGACGCCGCGGCGGGCCGCTCGGCGCTACCGCCCGGTGAAGTTGTCGTCCGGCCACGGAGAATGGGCTGATGCGCTGGACCGTGCTCGACTCACCGATCGGGGAGTTCTCCGTCGCCACCGACGCGACAGACGTCTGCGGGACGCACTTCGGGCGGGTCGAGGGAGCCGCCGACGAGCCGGAGCACGACCTCGCCCGGCAGGCGGTCGCCGAGCTGCGGGCGTACTTCGCCGGGGAGCTCACCGACTTCACCGTGCCGATCCGGATCCCGCGCGGCTCCGATTTCGAGCGGGCGGTGTGGCGGGAGATGGTCGGCATCCCCTACGGCGAGACGCTGACCTACGGCGAGGTCGCCCATCGGGTCGGCGACCCCGGCGCGGCCCGGGCCGTCGGGGTCGCCTGCAACCGGAACCCGGTCCCGGTGATCGTGCCGTGCCACCGCATCGTCGGCGCCGGCGGGAAACTGGTCGGCTTCGGCGGCGGGCTCGACCGCAAGGTGCACCTGCTGGAGCTGGAGGCCCGGATCGCGCTGCAACGCGCCTGGTCCTGACCGGCCGCGGCGGGCACCACCGCCCTGGTGCCGGCACACCGCCGGCGGATCGAACTGAGCCGGCATCCGCGGAGGCCGGGCTCTTCCGGCCCGGCCGTCGCGGGGAGGCCCGGATGCAGCGAGGGCCGGGTCCGTGTGGACCCGGCCCTCGCTGCGTTGCTGCGGTCAGCGCGTCAGCGCTCGACCTCACCGGCGATGAACGCCTCCACGGCCGCGTGCGCGTCGTGGTCGGCGTACTGCACCGGCGGGGACTTCATGAAGTACGAGGAGGCCGAGAGGATCGGGCCGGCGATCTTCCGGTCCAGCGCGATCTTCGCGGCCCGGACCGCGTCGATGATGACGCCGGCCGAGTTCGGGGAGTCCCACACCTCGAGCTTGAGCTCGGCGTTCAGGGGGGTGTCGCCGAAGGAGCGGCCCTCCAGGCGGATGTACGCCCACTTGCGGTCGTCCAGCCACGGCACGTGGTCCGACGGGCCGATGTGCACGTCGCTCTTCTGCATCTCGTGCGGGATCTGGGAGGTCACCGACTGGGTCTTCGAGATCTTCTTCGAGACCAGGCGGTTGCGCTCCAGCATGTTCATGAAGTCCATGTTGCCGCCGAAGTTGAGCTGGTACGTGCGCAGCAGCTCGACACCGCGGTCCTCGAAGAGCTTCGCCAGCGCGCGGTGCACGATGGTGGCGCCCACCTGGCTCTTGATGTCGTCGCCGACGATCGGCAGACCGGCGTCGGTGAACTTCTGCGCCCACTCCGGGTCGGAGGCGATGAAGACCGGCAGGGCGTTCACGAACGCGCAGCCGGCGTCGATCGCGGCCTGGGCGTAGAACTTGTCGGCCTGCTCGGAGCCGACCGGCAGGTAGGAGACCACGACGTCGACCTGCGCGTCGCGCAGCGCCTGCGCCACGTCGACCGGGGTGGCGTCCGACTCCTGGACGATCTCGCGGTAGTACACGCCCAGACCGTCGAACGTCGGGCCGCGCTGCACGGTGACGCCGGTCGGCGGCACGTCGCAGAGCTTGATGGTGTTGTTCTCGCTGGCGACGATCGCCTCCGCGAGGTCCATGCCCACCTTCTTGGCGTCCACGTCGAACGCCGCGACGAACTCCACGTCGGAGATGTGGTAGTCGCCGAAGGTGACGTGCATGAGACCCGGGACGCGGTCGTTCGGGTCGGCGTTCCGGTAGTACTCGACGCCCTGCACGAGGGACGAGGCGCAGTTACCCACACCGACGATGGCGACGCGGACGGAGCCCATAGCGTCTGCCTCCTTCTTCTTCATCACGGCCGCTCTTTCCTGGACTCTCCAGGCGGGGGCGGGCTGATCTCTTCTCGTCGGCCGCCGGCCGTCCCGGTTCGCGGGACCGTCGGGGCACGGCCGGAGCGCTCGTTGGCGATGAGCTCCTCCAGCCAGCGGACCTCGCGCTCACAGGCATCAAGTCCGTGGCG
This sequence comes from Micromonospora sp. 15K316, assembly GCF_004348525.1. Taxonomy (GTDB): domain Bacteria; phylum Actinomycetota; class Actinomycetes; order Mycobacteriales; family Micromonosporaceae; genus Micromonospora. Next base: position 73,887 of record NZ_SMKG01000005.1, read on the forward strand.
CTGCAGTTCCAGGGTGTACGCGTCGAGGCGCTCGGCCGCCCGGGCCAGCACGTCACGAAGACCCTCGCGACGCTCCTCGATCTTGCGGCGGCGACCCTCCAGGATTCGTAGGCGGGTCGCCTGGTCGGTCCGGGCGAAGAACGCGAAGTGCACGCCGAAGCCCGTGTCGTCGTACGTCTCGGGCCCCGTCTGTGCGATGAGCTGGGCGAAGCGTTCCTTGCCCTCGGCGGTGATTTTGTAGACCACCCGACCGCGTCGGCTGGTCAGCGCGGGAATCTCCTCGGTGGTGGCGGGCGCCTCCGCAGCCTCGGTGATCCAGCCCGCCGCCTGCAACCGGCGCAGGGTCGGGTAGAGCGAGCCGTAGCTGATCGCTGCCCGGATTGCGCCGAGCTTGGCGGCCAACTCCTTGCGTAGCTCGTAGCCGTGCATCGGAGACTCCTGCAGCAGGCCGAGGATGGCGAGCTCGAGCACGGGCCATCCTCTCTTACCCCCTGCGCGGAGTGACAACCGCCGCGATGTATCGGACCGATACATCGCACGTTAGTCGCTCGCCCCGATCAGGGCAAATCCCGAATTCGGGGTCCCTCAACTACGGATAGTGACCCCGGTCGCCTCGGTCGGCCGGAGCGCGTACCCTTCTCCGCATGCGTACGCAGCGCCAGGTCGTCGACTACTCGCTCCGGAAGCGAGCGGTGCTGCGTGAGCTCCTGGCCGGCCGGGTCGGCACGTACGACGTCTGCGACGCCTCGCCGTACCTCAAGAACGCAGCTCGGTTCCACGGTGAGCCGACCGACGAGCGCTGCCCGATCTGCCGGAGCGAGAACCTCATCCACGTCCACTACATTTACGGCGACGAACTCAAGCAGTCAGCCGGCCAAGCCCGCACACTGGCGGAGCTGCCGGTGCTGGCGATGACGCTACGTGAGTTCGAGGTGTTTGTGGTGGAGGTGTGCCTCGGCTGTGACTGGAACCATCTCGTCGAGCAGTACCTGCTCGGCCGGGACGGCCTGGCCGAGGGCGGGTCGGAGACCGACGCGGTGGGTGGCGACGCCTCCGGCCCGGTGCACCGAAGGCGAGAGGCCCAACGGTGAGTCCACACCGGTCGCCCGGTCCCGGCGTCGCACAGGATCGCCGGGGTGGACGACGGTGAATGGTCCGATAGGCCCGATTGATCGGGTAACGACGTCACGCGTCCGGCACGTACGTGCCCTGGATACGCGTGAATCAGCTCACGGCAACCCGGTGGTGGCGCAGTGGTGCCCCACCGCGACCGGCAGGGTGTGAGGAATGAACTCGTACGGCGATCCCAGTTCGCGCGGGCGGGCACAGATCCCGAATCCGAGCGGAGGCTCCGGGCGGGGAGCGGACGACGTGTACCGGCGGCCCGGTGAGGACGCGCGCGGCGACGGCTGGTCGGCGCAGGAGGCGCCCGCCTCGCCCGGACGGGCATCGGTGACGCCACGCGGCACGAGCTCGGGCGGGCGGGCCTCCGTCTCGCCCCGGGGCGGTGCCTCGGGCGCGGCGTCCGTCGGCTCGGCCTCGGCCGGCTCGGCGTCGGTTGGTTCGGCCTCGACAGGTCGCGCCGGACGCGCCTCGGTTCCGGTCTCGCCGGCACCGGGTGGTGCGTCCGGTCGCGCGGGCGCCGGCCGGGCCTCGGTTCCGGTCTCCCCGGCCGGGCCGGCGGGTCGTGCCACCGTCGGCGCCGCAGCCGTCGGCGCGGCCTCCGCGGGGCGAGCGAGCGTGGGGTCGGCGTCGGTCGGCGGCCGGGCCTCGGTGGCTCGGGCCAGCGTCCCGGGCGCGGGTGGCCCGGGCGGCCCGGGCGGGCCCACCGGCCCGCGGCGCGGCCGCGGCGCGGGTGACTCGGCCGCCGCGGCGCGGGCGAAGAAGCGCAAGCGGATGAACATCGTCATCGCCGGGTTCGCGGTGCTCATCATGCTCGCCGGCATCGGCGTCGTGGGGTTCACCTACTACTCGACCAACGTGGTGCTGCCCGAGGCGCTGAACCCGCCGCAGGCGACCACCCTCTACGACTCCACCGGCAAGACGATCATCGCGAAGGTGGGCCAGGAGAACCGCACCCTGGTCACCATCGACCAGATCCCGAAGTACGTGCAGGACGCCGTGGCCGCGGCCGAGGACCGGAACTTCTACCGGCACTCCGGTGTGGACTACAAGGGCATCGCCCGCGCCGCGTGGAACAACTTCACCGGCGGCGACAAGCAGGGCGCCTCGACGATCACCCAGCAGTACGCGCGCAACGCCTACGACAACCTGAAGGACGACACGTACGCCCGGAAGGTGAAGGAGGCGATCTTCGCCTCCAAGCTCAACGATCAGTTCTCGAAAGAGAAGATCATGGAGCACTACCTCAACGTGATCTACTTCGGCCGGGGCGCGTACGGCATCGAGGCGGCGGCCCAGACCTACTTCGGCAAGTCGGTCAGCAAGGTCACCCCGGCCGAGGGCGCCGTGCTGGCGGCACTGATCAAGCAGCCGGAGCCGAGCGCCACGCACAAGGGCTACGACCCGGCGATCAACGAGGTCGACGCCAAGGGCCGCTGGGACTACGTCATCAAGGGCATGGTCGAGGAGGGCTGGCTCAACGCCCCGGGCAAGGAGCCGGCGCCGACCGAGTACCCCACTAAGACCCTCAAGCCGCCGAAGAAGGGTGGCGTCGGCGTCGACTTCGGCGTCAACACCCCGTACGGCAACGTGATCAACTATGTCCGGCAGGAGATGCGGGAGAAGGGGATCTGCGTCGAGGACGAGGCCTCCGTGACGGACGCCAAGCCGCTCTGCTCGCAGGCGCTGATGTCCGGGGGCTACCGGATCCGTACCTCCATCGACACCAAGATGCAGCAGGCCGCGCTCGAGGTCGCCCAGCGGAAGACCAAGGGCTCGGAGCTCGCCGGCCAGCCGTCCAACCTGATGGCCGCGGTCGTGGCCGTCAACCCGAAGAACGGCCGGGTGCTCGCCTACTACGGCGGTGACACGGGCGTCGGCACCGACTACGCCGGCAAGAACACCGACACCATGGGCAACGTGACGGGCGGCCACTCGCCCGGCTCCAGCTTCAAGATCTACACGCTGGCGGCGGCGCTCAAGGCGGGCAAGTCCCTCCAGTCGCGCTGGAAGGGTAGGGGCTTCACGCCCGAGGGCGTGGAGTTCAAGGTCAGCAACGCGGGCAACGACAACCCGAGCTGCGGGAACTCCTGCACCCTGCGGGAGTCCACGCTGATGTCGCTCAACGTGCCGTTCTACTACGTCACCCAGGACATCAAGCCGGAGAAGGTCATCGAGATGGCCCGGGACGCCGGCATCACCACGATGTGGCGGACCGACACCAGCCCGCAGAAGCCGTACGATCTGGTCAAGTCCGACCCGGAGGACATCGCGCCGTCGCCGTTCTTCCACGTGCTCGGCTACGGTCAGTACCCGATCACCGTGCTGGACCACGCCAACGGCATCGCCACCTTCGCCAACGGCGGCGTCTACAACAAGGCGCACTTCCTCGTCTCCGTCCAGCAGCAGGACGACAACGGGAAGTGGAAGACGATCAGTGGCGAGAAGCTCGATCCGAAGCGGCGGATCGACAAGGACGTCGTGGCCGACGTGACCTCCGTCCTGGAGGACTACCCGGCCCGGACGCACCACGAGCTCGCCGACGGCCGGAAGGCGGCACAGAAGACCGGTACCTGGGAGCAGAAGGCGGACAGCCCGGAGAACGGCGACGCCTGGATGGTGGGCTACACCCCGCAGGTCGCCACGGCGGTCTGGGTCGGCAACGTGAAGGACCGCAAGGCGCTGAAGACGAAGGACGGCACCCGGATCAGCGGTGGCGGTCTGCCCGGTGAGATCTGGGAACGGTTCATGAATAAAGCGCTGAAGGGCCAGGAAAAGCTGGACTTCCCGCCGGCGGCGAACATCGGTGACAAGGAGTCCGGCAACGGCGAGATGCCGGCACCGCCGCCGACCCCGCCGGACCAGCCGTGCAACGACCCGTTCGGTGTGCTCTGCCCGCCCAACGGCGGCGGCAACCCCGGGGGCGGCAATCCTGGCGGCGGCAACCCCGGTGGGGGTAACCCCGGCGGGAATCCCCTCTTCCCCGGCGGTGGCGGCCGCGGTGCTGGGCTGCTACCGAGCACACCCCCGGATCGCTTCTGACCCGACCTGACGCCGCCGGCGGCCGGACCTCTGTCCGGCCGCCGGCGGCATTTCAGCAAGCGTGAGGCGGACGCGAGAGGGCTGCCCGGGGGATGCCTGAATGCGGCGGCGCTGCGGGCCGGGCGCGCGAGCGGCGTCCCGACGCCGGATGAACTACAGCGCAGGTGGGGCATACGGCAGGATGCCTCCTTATGAGCACCCAGTCGACGCCCGGCCTCGGCGATGCCGGCACCAGCGACCACCCGTCCCGCTCCGACGGGTTCGTCCGTGGGGTCTCCGGGCTTATCGGCGGCCCGCTGGGCGACCACGCCGTGGCCCTCGACCGCCCCGCCGGCCGGGAACGGCGCTTCTGGACGGCGGCCCGGATCGTCCTGGCCCTCGCCTGCCTCACCCTGGCGCTGCACTGGGTGCAGAAGTCCCCGTGCCAGGACGGCGCCTGGCAGAACAACGTGCAGTACACCCGCTTCTGCTACACCGACGTGCTCGCCCTCTACTACGCCGAGGGGCTGAACGAGGGGAAGGTGCCCTACCGCGACCACCCGGTCGAGTACCCGGTGCTGACCGGGTACTTCATGGGCGCGCTCGGGCTGCCGGTGCACGCCCTCGGCCAGGACGACCCCGGCATCAACCAGGGTCAGTGGTTCTACAACCTCAACGCGCTGGTGCTCGGCGCACTCGCCGTGGCCACGGTCGCGGTGATCCTGGCACTGCGCCGCCGACGACCCTGGGACGCCGCGCTCTTCGCGCTGGCGCCGGCGCTGCTGCTCACCGCCACGGTGAACTGGGACCTGCTCGCGATCGGTCTCGCCGCGTTCGGTCTGCTGGCCTGGGCGAGGCGAAGGCCGGTGCTGGCCGGCGCGCTGCTCGGGCTCGCCGGCGCGGCGAAGCTCTGGCCGCTCTTCCTGCTCGGCCCGATCCTGGTGCTAGCCGCCCGCGCGAACCGGCTACGTGCCGCGCTCAGCGCAGTCAGCGCCGCCGTGGTGGCGGCGGTCGCGGTGAACCTGCCGGCCGCCGTGCCGTACTGGGAGAACTGGGACCGCTTCTTCGAGCTGAACAGCACCCGGGCCATCGACTGGGGGACCCTCTGGTACATCGGCCGCTACCTCGACGGGAAGGTCGACGGCCAGGGCCCGTTCGACTGGTTGAACGCCAACATCCCCACCCTCAACCTGCTCTCGTACGCCCTCTTCGGGCTGGCCTGCCTCGGGGTCGCCGCGCTGGCCCTGTTGGCGCCGCGCCGTCCGCGGTTGGCCGCGCTCGCGTTCCTGGTGGTCGCCGCCTTCCTGATCTTCAGCAAGGTCTGGTCCCAGCAGTTCGTGCTCTGGCTGCTGCCGCTCGCCGTGCTCGCCCGGCCCCGCTGGGGAGCCTTCCTGGCCTGGCAGCTCGCCGAGGTCTGCTACTTCGCGGCGTTCTACGGCGAGCTGCTCGGTGCCTCCACCGGGCGGGCGGTCTTCCCGGAGGGCGTGTTCGTCTTCGCCGCCACCCTGCGGCTGGTCACCGTGGTGGTGCTCTGCGGGCTGATCGTGCGCGACATCCTGCGCCCGGAGCGTGACGCGGTCCGGGCCACCTACGCCGACGATCCGGACGGCGGGGTGCTCGACGGAGCCCCCGACGCCCCGTGGTTGGACCGGTGGCGGCGGCGCGACACGCTGCCGGCCGAACCGCTACCGGTGGCCGGCTGACCCGCGTCGGGACGCCGCCGGGGGCGCGCGGCTCGCGTACCCCCGGCGGGTCATCCGTCAGAGGCCGCCCGGCACGAACGCGACGGCGTCCGCGCCTGTCGTCTTCTGCGACGATCCCGAGCGCTCGCGGGAAGATTCACCTCACCCGGCACCGTGTCACCACGACCGGATCACCGCACCATCACTGCGTGGGGAGCCCGGTCGGTAGCCCCGTGGGCAGGTTCGTGGGGAGCCCGGTGGGCAGGTTCGTGGGGAGCCCGGTGGGCAGGTTCGTGGGCAGCCCGGTCGGCAGGTTGGTGGGTAGTCCGGCCTGGTCCGACTGGGTCGGTTGCGGCTGGGGTGCGGCGCCCGGCTCCTCCGGAAAGAGCCGGTAGACCACCGCGTCGCCCATCTCCTCGCGGGTGATGCCGAGGAGGTCCACGGGGCTGTCGACGGTCATCTCCCACGGTGTGCCGGGGAGCTGGTCGCGCAGCAGCACCACGTTGCGTACGCCCAGCGTGCGCAGGTAGTCGACGCTGGTCTGGTCGGGGAACGTCTGGGTCACCCGCCGGACGTCGTCCAGCTGGCGGGGGGTGAAGCCACTGCCGCCGTTCACGACGTCCTGGAAGTGCGTGGTGGACCAGAGCATCACGTGCTGGTCGAGGCTCTGGTTGCTCGGCAGGACGAGCATCGGACCGTCGACCAGGCGCATCGCGGCCGGCTGAACCGGAGCCACCGGGTGCGGCGTGGTGTTCAGCCCCTCGACCGCCACCAGCAGCAACGGCAGCACGGCGGCCAGCCGCAACCACGGGCCCGGCCAGGAGGGGATCCGCTGCCGGGCGAGCTCGTACACCCGGTCGGTGAAGGCCGTGACCGCACCCGCCGCCAGCAGGCAGAGCAGCAGCGTCACCCAGAGCATCAGTCGACCCGGCGTACGCAGGCCGTTCCAGCCGGGCAGGTGCTCGAAGAGCGGTATGTAGGTCCAGGTGCCGCCGAAGAAGCGGGTGCCCATGGCGAGCACCATCGTGACCAGCACCCCGGCGAGCAGCGCCAGGCGGTGCCGCAGCTTCCAGACCGAGAAGAAGAGTCCGCCCGCGGCCAGGGCGTAGAGCACGAACCCGGGCAGCAGCGTCATCTCCGGGTGCCAGGGCAGCGCCGCCCGCGCACCCTCGTGCAGCCCACCCCAGATCCGCGACTCGGCCGGCGCGGTCACGAACCCGGAGGCGGGCGGGGAGAAGAGGCCGATGTCGCCGATCGACCGTTCCGCGTGGGGGTGCAGCTCGGTCACCTTGAAGTAGGGGATCGCCATCAGCACGCCGACACCGGCGAAGAGCGCACCGCCGACCAGGTCGGCGACGAGCAGCCGGATCCCGAACGGCCGCCGGACCGCCCAGAACCAGGTCCGCCGGACGTACCAGGTGATGGCCGCGACGATCACCGCACCACCGAGGAAGTACGCGAACGGCAGGCCGATGCCGAAGCCGAGACTCAGTTGCCAGGCAGCCACGAGCCAACCGGCGTAGACCCAACCGTCGTGCCGCAGCTCGGGCCGGTACCCGTGCCGCAGCGACCAGCCGTGCCCACGGGCCAGCATGGCGAGCGCCAGCGGGATGCCGCCGTTGGAGAGCACGTGCAGGTGCCCGGCCTGGGACAGCAGCCACGGGGCGTACGCGAAGGCCACCCCGGCCACCGCCGCGCCCATGCGCCCCGAGCCGAGCTGCCGCGCCAGCGCGTACGCCCCGAACGTGGCGAGCGCGTGCGCCAGCACGAACATGATGTTGTAGCGGAGGACGGCGGCCTCGGGGCCCGTACCGATCATGCCCGCCGGGGCGTAGCCGAGGAGCGTGTCGGAGAACGCGAAGCTCCACAGTTCCGGGAAGAAGCTGTTGGACTGCCAGAGCTGGGCCGGGTTGGCCAGCAGGATGTGCCCGGACCAGGCCATCTGCCAGGCCTGCAGGCTCGGGTCCCAGGTGTCCTGCGGCATCGTGTAGCGCGGGTAGCGCAGCGTCGGCCACGTCATCAGCACCGCGAGGACGAGCGACCCGAGCGCCGCCAGGGTCCACTCGTGGATCAGGAACCGGCCGACCGCGCGGCCCACCCGGCGGGGGCGACTCAGGGTCGGTTCGGGAGCGGGGCCGAAGGCCGTCCACGGGTCCTTGGCCTCCTCAGCCTCGCCGCCGGCCTTGTCCGCGCTCGCCTTCTGGTCCGGGTCGGCCTTTTGGCCCGCGCCGGCCTTGTCCGCGCTCGCCTTCTGGTCCGGGTCGGCCTCCTGGCCCGCGTCCGCCGTGTCCGCGCCCGCCTGCTGCTTCGCGCCTACGAGGGCGACCTTCCCGGCCGGCTGGTCGTCCGGTCCGCCACCGGCGCCGGAGTCCGTTTCCGTCCTGTCGCCGCCGGCAGTGCTGCCCGGTCCGCTCGTCCCGGCGCCGGCCGCGCCGCTCGTGCCGGTCTCGTCACCGGCCGCCCTGCCGGTTCCGCCGGTTGATCCGTTGCCGTTGCTCACGGCGGGCTCCGGGAGGCCGACGCTCATCGCGCCGACCCGGTCGGTTCCGTCGACGGTCTGGTCATCGCTGCCGGTTGAGTCCGCTCGGCGGTTCGTCCCCCCGTCGTCGACCGCCGGGTGCGGCGCCGAGCCGCTGGTGGATCGTTGGCTGTCGCCGGTCGGCGCGGGCGCGCCACCGGTCTCCGACTGTCCGGTCGTCATGCCGCAGGGCGCTCCGTCCCGAGCTGCTCACGAAGGAAGGCGATGTCGTCCGCCTGGCCGGCCACCCCGCCGGGGGTCTCGACGACCACCGGCGCCCCGGCCGCCCGGATCACCGCCACCACGAGGTCGGGGTCGATGGTGCCACCCCCGAGGTTGTCGTGCCGGTCCTGCCCGGAGCCGAAGCCACCCTTGGAGTTGTTGGCGTGCACCAGGTCGATCCGCCCGGTGATCGCCTTGACCCGGTCGACCAGGCCCAGCAGCTCTTCACCGCCGGCGTGGGCGTGGCAGGTGTCCAGGCAGAAGCCCACCTCGTAGTCGCCGACGGCGTCCCAGAGCCGGGCCAGCGCGTCGAGCCGCCGCGCGCACGCGTTCTCGCCGCCGGCCGTGTTCTCGATCAGCACCGGCACCTGGAACCCGCCCGAGTCGGCGGCGTACGCGAAGGTCTTGCGCCAGTTGTCGAAGCCGACCGCCAGGTCGTCGCCGGCGTTGACGTGCCCGCCGTGCACGACGAGCCCCTTCGCGCCGACGGTGGCGGCGGCGGTGGCGTGGGCGAGCAGCAGCTTGCGGCTGGGGATCCGGATCCGGTTGTTGAGGGTCGCCACGTTGATGACGTACGGCGCGTGCACGTAGACGTCGACCTCGGCGCCGCGTAGCTGCTCGGCGTCCTCTCGGGACTTGGGGGCCTTCCATCCCTGGGGGTCGGAGAGGAAGAACTGCACGGCGTCGGCCTCTCGGGCGGACGCCTCCGCGAGCGGGTCGGTCGAATCGACGTGGGCTCCGATACGCATGAAGGCGAGCCTACGTCGAGGCTCCGACGGGTGGAATCACGGCGGAGCGAGTAGCTGTCGCACGTCGTCACCCGTGCGTCCGGCGGTCGTTGATGAGGTGGGAGGGAGGTTCGTGATCCCGCCGCCTGACTCGCCGGCGTCGCCGCTGTCGGAGCGGGACCGCGACCGTCCGTCGTCCCTGATCCGGGGCTCCCTCGCCGCGCGGCCCGGCGTGGCGAGGGTGTGCCCCGCAGGGAGGGAGGCACCGGAAGATTCGGGGAAATTATGCCAATCCCCCCAACAAGTGACGAGAGCCGTTGTATCGTCAGGTAACAACACGATAAAGCTCCGCGGGGCGTCTCCGGTCCAACCTCATCGGTGTGGTCGTTCCTCCCCAGGTCCCACCCAAGGAATGCGGACGGGACGTCCCGCGGCCTCTTCGACGGGGGTCCGCTGCCGGCCAGGTGCTCGGCGCGGGCCCCCGTCGCCGTCCGCTTCGGGTGCTCACCGCGCGGGTGGCCGGCCGGGCGCTCGCGGCACGGTCCGGTCCGTCGTCGAGCCGGGTGCGGGCCGGTGACGACTCGCGGGCTCGACCGCCGGACGGCCACCCCGGGCATGATCGTCCAGACCGGGTATCCTGGTCCGGTTGTCCGCGTCCGGGCGGGTCCCCCCGACTCCGGCGCGGTCCACGACGCACGACCTCCTGCCACGGAAGGACCGTGGCCGCTTAGCCCACAGGAGGTGAGCACGTCTTGCGTCATTACGAGATCATGGTGATCCTCGACCCCAGCCTCGAGGAGCGCACCGTCGCCCCGTCGCTCGACACGTACCTGAACGTGATCCGGACCGCGGGTGGCTCGGTGGAGAAGACCGACGTGTGGGGCCGCCGGCGCCTCGCGTACGAGATCAACAAGAAGGCCGAGGGCATCTACGCCGTCATCGACCTGCAGGCGACGCCTGCGGCGGTGGCCGAGCTGGACCGTCAGCTGCGACTCAACGAGTCCGTGCTGCGCACCAAGGTCATCCGGCCGGAAATGCGCTGAGCGCATCCAACCCGGTTCGCCCGGATCAGCCTCATCCACGCTGTCGTACGGCTCTGGGAGCCTGTACGACGAGACGATGAGTGCGCGAGGAGATGGTCATGGCAGGAGACACCACCATCACGGTCATCGGCAACCTGACCGATGACCCCGAGTTGCGGTTCACCCCCTCCGGGGCGGCGGTCGCCAAGTTCCGCGTCGCCTCGACGCCCCGGTTCATGGATCGGGCGTCCGGCGAGTGGAAGGACGGCGAGCCGCTGTTCCTCGCTTGCACCGTCTGGCGCCAGGCCGCCGAGCACGTCGCCGAGTCGCTCCAGCGGGGCGCCCGGGTGATCGTGTCGGGCCGGCTGCGGCAGCGGTCCTACGAGACCCGCGAGGGCGAGAAGCGCACCGTCATCGAGCTCGAGGTCGACGAGATCGGCCCGTCGCTGCGCTACGCCACGGCGAAGGTGCAGAAGATGGCCCGCTCCGGCGGCAGCGGCGGCGGCTTCGGCGGCGGTGGTGGCGGTGGCCAGGGTGGCGGTGGAGGCAACTTCGACGACCCCTGGGCTTCGGCCGCGCCCGCCCCCTCGCGTTCCGGTTCGGGCGGCGGATCTTTTGACGAGGAGCCCCCGTTCTAATGGCGCCGAGCGCCCGTGATCGCAAACCAGGAGCAAGAGCAATGGCCAAGGCTGCGGCACTTCGCAAGCCGAAGAAGAAGGTGAACCCGCTCGACAAGGACGGGATCACCTACATCGACTACAAGGACACCGCGCTGCTGCGGAAGTTCATCTCCGACCGCGGCAAGATCCGCGCTCGGCGGGTGACCGGCGTGACCTCGCAGCAGCAGCGGCAGATCGCCCGTGCGGTCAAGAACGCCCGTGAGATGGCGCTCCTGCCGTACACGGCCACCACCCGCTGAGAGGAGGCGCCGAAATGAAGATCATCCTTACCCAGGAGGTTTCCGGCCTCGGTGCCCCTGGCGACATCGTCGAGGTGAAGAACGGCTTCGGCCGTAACTACCTGCTGCCGCAGGGCTTCGCGATCGCCTGGACCAAGGGCGCGGAGAAGCAGGTCACCCTGATCAAGCGGGCCCGTTCGGCCCGGGAGATCCGCGACCTCGGCCACGCCAACGAGGTGAAGGGCCAGCTCGAAGGCCTGAAGGTGAGCCTCAAGGCCCGTGCCGGTGACGGCGGACGGCTCTTCGGCTCGGTCACCCCGGCCGAGATCGTCGACGCGGTCAAGGCCGCCGGTGGCCCGGTCCTCGACCGGCGTCGCCTGGAGATGCCCGGCCACATCAAGTCGACCGGCGCCTACCCGGTGCGGATCAAGCTGCACCCGGAGGTCACGGCGTCGTTCAACCTGAACGTCGTCGCGTCCTGAAGCGCCACGCACCAGGCCAGGGCCCGCACCGAGCGATCGGTGCGGGCCCTGGCCCTTTTCGAAGCGTTGGCGGGTCCGGTGGGCGCGTACCCGGCGGGCCACGGCCCGTCATCGCGACGAACGCCGCGGCGACACGGGACAGTCCGGGAGCGGCTGCACGGTCCGGCGGGCGCGTACCCCGCTGGGGATCGAGCCCGGCCGGTCAGCCGATCGGCTGACCCGTCACGACGCTGATCAAGACCGTCGAGAGGCCGCCACCGACCACCGCCGCCGCGAGCGCGATCGTCGTGGCGCGCCACGTCGTACCGACCTTGCGCAGCAGAGCCGCGACCACGAGGCTGCTCGCCAGCGCCACCCCGAAACGGGGTGCGCCGGCGAGCAGTGAGCCGAGCGCGTGGGCCCGGGCGGAGTCGCAGCCACCACCGGTGATGTCGGTGACGCAGCCCGCCGGTGGCCGCGCGTCGAGCGTCAGCAGCCACGCGAGGACCAGCGCGGCCGGAATCAGGTAGCAGGCCGCGGTGTAGAGCAGCGACCGGATCGTCCCCCCGGGATCCGGGTCGAGCAGGTCGTCCTCGAGTCGCCGCGCCCAGGTGCCCGACGACGCGATCGGATCGACCCGCCGGCGCGTCGGCGTACGGCCCGTGCCCCGGGGCGCGCCGATGGGATCGCTGCGCCGCCGGCTCGGCCCGTACGCGCCCGGCGCGCTCCGCGGGCGCGGCGTCGGATACGTCACCGCGGGTGAGCGCGGCGCGGACGTCGTCGGATCCATCCAGCGCGGATCGTCCCCCGCCAGCCGCGTCCCCGCCCAGAAACCCTCGTCCTCCCCGGACCGGCCCGCTTCCCCCACGGCGGCCGGTCGGGACCGAGGCGGCATCGCCCGGCTCCACCCGTCGGCGTCCCGGTTCCACTCGCCGGTGTGGTCGGGCTCCTCCCAGCGGCCGGCGACCTCCGACCGTTCCCACTGGCCGGTGTCGTTCCACCGGTCGGCGCCGCCCACCGTCGGCCAGACGTGCACCCCCGAGGCGTCCCACGGGTCCACCTCGACGGCCTTCGGCGCGGCGTGCGGCCCGGAGGCGTCCCACGGATCCACCGCCGGCGGGTACGTCGGATCGGCCTCGTCCGCCCGCTCCCACGGGTCGGCCGCGGGTCCGGGCTCCTCCGTAGCCCACCGCGCCCGCCGGGGGGGCCGCTCCCGCTTCGGCGGGGCGGCGGGCTCCTCCGACGGCTCCTCGCCCCCGGACCAGATGACCTGGGGCCGCCCGGCGGAGGACCGACGAGGTCGGCGCGCCACGACCGAGCCGGAGGTCGGCGCGTCCTCCGCCGGGTCGGCCCGCCGGCTGCCCACGTACCCCTGCTCCTGCGGGCGGTCGAACGTCCACTCCGCGGTGTGTTCCGACACCGGGCCGGTGGCCGTCGACGACCCCTCCCGCCAGCCGCCGGTCGGGTCGGCGGCGCGCCGACCGCCGCCGGGGTTCGGCCGGAGCGCCTCGTCGTCGTCCGGCGCGGCGTGCCGCCCGCCGCCGTCGGCCCGGCGGATCCCGGAATCGACAGCCCAGCCCGGCAGGTAGGCGTCGACGGGCTCGTCCTGCCCTCGGTCACGGGGGCGGCGACGGCTCGGCGTGCGCGACCGCGCGTCGGAACGGTAGGGGTCGACTGGGTCGGGCGCGACGGCGTCGTCCCACGAGGCGATCGGCTCACGCGCGCGCGGGCTGCTCTCCCCGCGTCCCCAGTCCCGGTAACTCACGGCCGGAGCGTGACCCTTCTCAACCGTCGGCGCAAGGCGCTGCGCAGGTGTAGCCGTCCGGTGGAGATAGTACGGGACGGAGGAGGGCCCGATCCGACCGAAAACTTGTCATCCACAGCCTGGGGATCGCAAAAGCCCAGCTCACAGCGGGTGGCCCGGTGAATTCCCCAACGCTTGTCCACAGCCTGTGCACACCCTGCGCACATCTCTGCCCACCGGCGTCCACAGGTTGTCCCGAGGCTCGTCCACCGCCGGTGTTGAGTCGCTGACCTCGGGTTCCGTATGGTTGGCCCCCGACCCGTCCGCGCGATGACCCCCGATCGCCCGGCCCGGTCGGCAGGGAGTGTCGCACCCGGACGGAAAGCGCGGGGGCGAGGATCCGACGCAGCGGAGGGGGGACCGTGTCGGTCACCGACGACATGCGGGCGGAGTCGCGCGCCGGAGGGCCACCGCAGGTGCCCGCCCAGCAGAGCGGCCAGTTCGAACGCACCCCGCCCCAGGACATCGCGGCCGAGCAGTGCGTCATCGGCGGCATGCTGCTCTCCAAGGACGCCATCGCCGACGTCGTCGAGATCCTCAAGAGCAACGACTTCTACCGGCCCGTGCACGCCACCATCTTCGACGCCATCCTCGACATCTACGGCCGGGGCGAGCCGGCCGACGGCATCACCGTGGCGGCCGCGCTGGCAGACTCGGGCGATCTCGCCCGGATCGGCGGCGCCCCCTACCTGCACACCTGCATGGCGGCCGTGCCGACGGCGGCGAACGCCGCCTACTACGCCCGGATCGTGAGCGAGCGGGCGGTCCTGCGCCGGCTGGTCGAGGCCGGCACCAAGATCGTGCAGCTCGGCTACGGCACCGCCCAGGGTGGCAGCCGGGAGGTCGACGACATCGTCGACCTCGCCCAGCAGGCGGTCTACGACGTCACCGAACGCCGGGTCACCGAGGACTTCGCCGTCCTGGCCGACATGCTGCAGCCGACCCTGGACGAGATCGAGGCGGTCGGCGCGCAGGGCGGGGTGATGACCGGTGTGCCCACCGGCTTCACCGACCTGGACCGGCTGCTCAACGGCCTGCACGGCGGCCAATTGATCATCGTTGCCGGGCGGCCCGGTCTGGGCAAGTCGACGGCGAGTATGGACTTCGCCCGGAATGCGGCCATCCGCGCCAACCAGGCGTCCGCCATCTTCTCGCTGGAGATGAGCAAGGTCGAGATCGTCATGCGCCTGCTCTCGGCCGAGGCGCGCGTACCGCTGCACGTGCTCCGCAGCGGCCAGCTCTCCGACGACGACTGGACCAAGCTCGCCCGCTGCATGGGCGAGATCAGTGAGGCCCCGCTCTTCGTCGACGACACGCCGAGCATGAACCTCATGGAGATCCGGGCCAAGGCTCGCCGGCTCAAGCAGCGGCACGACCTCAAGCTGATCGTCGTCGACTATCTCCAGCTGATGACCTCGCCGAAACGCACCGAGAGCCGGCAGCAGGAGGTGGCGGACCTGTCCCGTGGCCTCAAGCTGCTGGCCAAGGAGGTCGAGTGCCCGGTGATCGCGGTCAGCCAGCTCAACCGTGGCCCGGAGCAGCGTACGGACAAGCGACCACAGCTCTCCGACCTTCGTGAGTCCGGCTCGATCGAGCAGGATGCGGACGTCGTCATCCTGCTGCACCGCGACGACTACTACGACAAGGAGTCGCCGCGGGCGGGCGAGGCCGACTTCATCGTCGCGAAGCACCGGAACGGGCCGACCGACACGGTGACCGTCGCGGCCCAGCTGCACCTGTCGCGCTTCGTCGACATGGCGATCGTCTGAGCGGCGGTCCCGCCCGGGTCAGCCGAGCAGGGGGAAGCGGGACGCGACCTCGGCCAGCTCCGACCGGTCCCGCTCGCTGAGCGGAAGGCGGCCGGCCGCCTTCAGCAGGAATTCGTGCTCGTCCCACCTCGCCGGACGTACCGCGTCGTCGAGCAGGCCGTCCATCGTGCCGGTGGCGACGCGCACGGCGCGCGGGCCCGGCAGCGGCGCGTCCGGAAGCTCCAGCACCAGGTCGAGGTGGTGGACGACCGCCTCGGTCGTCAGGGTGGCGAGGAGGTCGGGTACGCGCAGCACGAGACCCTGGGTGGTGACGTACCCCGACGGGTCGGCCGCGGCGGCGGCGCGGGCGGCGGCCGGTGCGGTGTCGCACCAGACCTCGACCAGGCCGGCGGGGCGGTCGAAGGCGGCGGCGGACCGGCGGATCCAGCGGGCGTGCCGCGCCTCGGCGTCGCCGCCGCTCCACGGGCTCGCCCGCCAGTAGCTCACCTGGTCCACGTCGGCCGGACCGTCGGCCGGGCTGGCCAGCGCCACCAGGGCCCGCTGCACGTCGCAGAGCACGTGCAGGAGCAGGTCGTCGACGAGCCAGCCCCGGCACCGCGTCGGCCGTCGCAGGTCGTCGTCGGAGCGGCCGGCGACGGTCGCCGGATAAGGCTTGAATCCGGACTCATCGTATGTTGGGCGACAAAATAAGCATGTGAGGCACCTTTTCCGCGCCGGGCCGCCGGTGCCGACCGAGGAAACTCATCGGACCACGCCGTTCGAAGTGTTCTTCGACCTGGTTTTCGTGTTCGCCTTCATCCGGGTGGCGACGTTCACGGCACAGGCGCCGATGCCACTCGGGCTGGCGCACAGCCTTGTGCTCCTGCTGCTGCTGTGGTGGCCGTTCACCAACTACACCTGGTTGACCAACCAGGTCCGCGCCGACGTCGGCCTGGTCCGCGCCGGAAACTCCGTTGTGATGGCCGCCATGTTCGTGGCCGCCCTAGTTCTGCCCGAGGCGTGGCGGCACGACACCCAGTCACTGGCCGCGCCCATGACTCTGGCCCTCGTCTACATCCTCATCCGGGCGGTATATCTGGCCCTCGTCTGGCACATATCGGCCGGTAACGCGCGGCTACGCGCGTCGCTGCGCCTCCGGGTCATCCCGGTCTCGGTGGGCTTGATCGCGCTGCTGCTCGGCGCGGTGTTCGGCGGCGCCACGCAGACGCTGCTGTGGGCCGCGGCGTTCCTCATCGACTGCATCGGCGGCCTACTCATCGCGGTGTCTGCCGGACGCGCCCCCTTGCCCAGCTCCAGCCATTTCGCCGAGCGGCACGGCCTGATAGTGATCATTGCTCTGGGCGAGTCTCTGATCTCGGTGGGCGTCGGCGCCGGATCGGCCGTCACTCGTTGGCCGGTCCTGGCCGCCGCGCTGCTCGCCCTGATCACGGCGCTGGCCCTGTGGTGGCTGTACTTCGAAAACACTGCCGCACCTGCCGCGAAAGCCCTGGCGCGGATCCCCGTTGCGAGCCGGACTTCGACCGGTAGCGTCGCCTACAGCTTGGCTCACTTCCTGCTCATCGCCGGGATCATCTACCTGGCCATCGGCATCGAGGTGGTCGTCGCCCACGTGGCCGACCACCCGCTCCGAGAGCCCGCTGGGAACCCGTTGGACTGGACTTCGACCACGACGCTGTTCGGCGGCCCCGCTCTCTACCTCATTGGCCGGGTCCTGTTCCTTCGACTCACCGTCCGGCACACCCCACCCGCCCCGATCCTCGCGGCCGGCACCATGCTCGCGCTGCTACCCGTCGCCCGACACCTTCCCGCCCTCGCTGCCCTCGCCCTGGTCGCCATCATCATGATCGCCCTGGTCTGCTATGAACGGATCAGTTGGCGGCCAACCGCAGCGGCGAGATGACCACGCATCCAGGCCTGTCGAACGAGGCGATCCATTCGCCGTTCCACCCTCGTCCCGCCAGCCCTGCGCCACCAGGCGATCGTGCCGTCGGACCGGACGACGCAACGATGGGGACCTACCACGGCGGCCCGCCGCCATCGCGCCCTGGTGGACCTTGAGAGCGCCGAATGACCCGCGCACACCCGGTCATCCACCCTCACGGTCACGTGACTCTGCGACGGCGGCGATCGAACCGCGGTCCTACCCGCGCAGACAACCTTCGAAGGCCAGGGTCTCCGCCTCCAACGCCGTCCGGTCGTCGGATCGCCGGAGCAGATCCGTTCCCTGGTACCCGCCCTTCTCGATGACGAGGCGCTTGTTCGAGGCTCCGGATGCCGCGTGGAGTTCCCGGACCTGCTTCTCGACCGCACCGTTCATGCCACCGGGTGCGACGACGAGCGGCGACGGCGCGGTGATCGTCCGTACCGGGCAGAACACCTAGTCGAGCAGCTCGTCGATGGTGATGGGCAGGGAACGGATCCGCTTGCCCGTCGCGTGGTGGACGGCGTTCGCGATCGCCGCGGCCGTGCCCGGCAGGCCGACCTCGCCGACGCCCTTGGTACCGACCGGCGTCAGCCGATCCGGCTCGCCCACGAACGTGACGTCGATCTCGCCGATGTCCGCGTTGACCGCCACCAGGTAGTCGCCGAGGTTGGCGTTCGCGATGCGACCGGTCCGCGGGTCGGTGACGGTCTCCTCGAGGATCGCCTGGCCGATCCCGCCGACCGTCGCGCCGATGATCTGGCTGCGCGCCAGCTTCTCGTTGAGGATCCGGCCGCCGTCGACGACGGAGACGACCCGCGGCACCCGCAGCAGACCGAGCTCCGGGTCGACGTGCACCTCGACGAACTTCGCCGCGAACGCGCCGGCCGGGGCCAAGCCGACCTCCTGGGGGTCCGGCGGGTCGCTGACTCCGTCGGCGGTCAGCTCGTCTAGCCCGTGTCGGGCCAGGATGGCCACGAAGCTCTCGCCGAGCTTGCCGTCGGCCCGGTGGTGGATCCGTCCGCCGCTCACCGTGACGTCGTCGATGGTGCAGCCCCGCAGCGGTGACGCCGAATCGTTCACGACGGTCCTCAGGAACGCCCGGATGAGTTCCCGGCAGGCGGCGTGCACGGCGTTCCCCAACGCCCCGGTCAGCCCGGACCCGCCGGCCTGCGGCGACCAGGGCATGTCCGAGTCGCCGAGATCGAAGCGGACCTGGTCCAGCTCCAGCCCGAGCAGCTCGGCCGAGAGCTGCCGCATCACGGTGTAGGTGCCGGTGCCGATGTCCGTGGCGGCGCTGCGGACGTAGGCCGTGCCGTCACGGCCGACCGTCGCACGCGCCTCGCAGTGCACCTGCCACCACAGGTAGCTCACCCCGGCCACGCCGTAGCCGACGAGCCACCGGCCGTCGCGCATCGCCCCGATCCGCCGGTCGCGGCGGGACCAGCCGAACCGCTCCGCGCCCACCTGGTAGCACTCCCGCAGCGCCTTGCTGGACCAGGGCAGACCGAACTGGGGCTGAACCTCCGCGTAGTTGCGCAGCCGCAGGTCGAGCGGGTCCATGTCGAGCAGGTAGGAGAGCTCGTCGAGGGCCGACTCCAGGGCGAAGTTGGCCTGCGCCTCGCCCGGGGCCCGCATCGACCCGGGGCAGGGGATGTTGAGCCGCCGCTGGCGGTCGCGGGTGGTCACGTTCGGGCAGGCGTACGCGCTGGCGCTGGCCGAGGCGACCGGCTCCATGTTCTCGTCGTCCATGGCGACCGTCTGGAGCGCCTCGTGCTCGATCGCCACGAGCCGGCCGTCGCGGGCGGCGCCGAGCCGCAGGCTCTGCACCGTGTTCGGCCGGTGCCCGACACCGGTGAACATCTCCGGACGGGAGAGCACCAGCTTCACGGGCCGACCGACCGTACGCGCCGCCATCACCGCGAGGACGACGTGCGGCCACACCCGGAGTCCGGAACCGAACGCCCCGCCCACGTACTTCGCGTGGACGCGCACCGCCGACTCGGGCACGCCGAACATCTGCGCGAGGGTCTGACAGGTGTTCGAGGTCCACTGGGTGGCGTCGTGCACGGTGAGCCGGCCGCCGCTCCACTGCGCCACCGTCGCGAAGAGCCCGAGCGGGTTGTTGGTGTTCTCCGCGGTGACGTACGTGGCCTCGTGCACGACCTCGGCCGCGGCCAGCGCGCCGGCGGAGTCGCCCCGCGCCGAGTCCATCCCGAACGGGTCGGTCCGCACCTCCCCGGCCGGGTCCTCGATCCGCAGGACGGGCTCTTCACGCTCGTACTCGACGGTGACGGCGCGCGCCGCGGCGCTCGCCTGGTACGGCTTCTCGGCGACCACCACCGCCAGGTACTGCCCGTGGTGCCGGACCCGGTCGTCCTGCAGCGGTGGCGGCGGCGTCGGTCCCAGGTTGGTCGCCGGTCCGGTGGCGAGACGGGGCGCGTTGTGATGGGTGAGGACGGCCAGCACACCGGGCAGCTGCTCGGCCGCGCCGGTGTCGAGCCGGGTGACGCGCCCGGCGGCGATCGTGCTGCGGACCAGCGCGACGTGCGCCATGCCGGGCAGGTCGATGTCCGAGGAGTACGGGGCGGCGCCCGCGACCTTGAGCGGCCCGTCGACCCGGTCCACTCCGGCGCCGACGATCACGGGTCGGGTCATGGTCATGCCTCGCCGCCTCCCAGCTCTGCCAGGGCGCGCACGATCGTCCGGCGGGCGAGCTCGGGTTTGAACGCGGTCCCCGGCACGGTGAAGGGGTCGCGAAGCTCCGCCTCCGCCGCCGCGCGGTAGGTCTGCACCGTCGCCGGTGCGCCGGTCAGGATCTGCTCGGCCGCGCGCGCCCGCCACGGGATCGTCCCGACCCCGCCGAGGCCGAGCCGGGCCTCGGTGACGGTACCGCCCTGGACGGTCAGGGCGGCGGCGACCGAGACGAGGGCGAACTCGTAGGAGGCCCGGTCGCGTACCTTCAGGTAGCCGGAGCGGGTGGCCGCCGGCGGCAACGGGATCTCGATCCCGGTGACGAGGTCACCGTGCCGCAGCACGGTCTCGATGTCCGGGCGGTCGCCGGGGAGGACGTAGAACTCGGTAAGCGGTATCCGCCGTTCGCCCTCGATCCCGCGTACCCGCACCACGGTGTCGAGCGCCACCAGCGGCACGCACAGGTCGGAGGCGTGCAGCGCGATGCAGGTCTCGCCGGCGCCGAGGATGGCGTGCATGCGGGCGCCGGCTCCCGTGATGGCGGCGCAGCCGGTCGACGGGGTGCGCTTGTTGCAGTCCGGCACCGTCGGGTCCCGGAAGTACCGGCAGCGGGTGCGTTGCAGCAGGTTCCCGCCGATGGTGGCCATGTTGCGCAGCTGGGTCGACGCGCCGGCCAGCAGGGCGGCCCGGACGAAGGGCAGCCGTCCGGCGACGGTGGGGTCGGCGGCCAGCTCCTCCATAGTGGTCAGCGCGCCGACCCGGAGGGTCCGGTCGTCGGCGGTGATCCCGCGCAGCGGCAACCGGGTGATGTCGACGACCCGCTCGGGTTCGAGGATGCCGTCCTTGAGCATCAGGTCGACCTGCGTGGTCCCGCCGGCGAGGTACTGGGCGGCCGGGTCGGCGCTCACCATTGCCACGGCCGCGCCGACGTCGTCCGCCCGGACGTACTCGAAGGCTCGCACGGTCACCGCGCTCCCTCTCCGGCGACCTCGCGGATCGCGGCGACGATGTTCGGGTACGCCCCGCAGCGGCAGATGTTGCCGCTCATGAACTCGCGTATCTCGTCGTCGGTCCCGGTCCGCCCCTCGCGCAGCAGAGCGACCGCCGACATGATCTGCCCCGGCGTGCAGTAGCCGCACTGGAACCCGTCGTGGCGTAGGAACGCCTCCTGGAGCGGATGCAGTCGCCCGTCCGCCGACAGTCCTTCGATGGTGGACACCTGCCGCCCCTCGCACTGCGCGGCGAGGGTCAGGCAGGACAGCACCCGTCTGTCGTCGACGAGTACTGTGCACGCGCCGCAGGCGCCCTGGTCGCAGCCCTTCTTGGTGCCGTACAACCCGAGTTCGTCGCGCAGCGCGTCGAGCAGGGTGACGCGGCTGTCGAGCCGTAGCTCGTGTTCCGCGCCGTTCACGCTGAGGGTCAGCCGGACGGTGCCGGGGTCGGGCGGGGGGTGGTGAGGGTCCTGGCTCATCTGCCCTCCGCTCCCGGTCGCCGGCCGTCCTGTTTGACGTATTTTCTCCTCTTCTGAGGTCGCGCGGGTGGAGATCCGCGAAAGTCCGGCGAAGGCGGGCAGGGCGTGGACGGCGCGCGTCGCCGGGCCCGCGCGGCACAGCTCGGCGGTGCGCGGCGCTCGGCGTCCACCGCGCCGCCGGCGACGTCCGGCGGTCAGGCGACCCCGGCGGTCAGGCGACGCGCGGCGCGGGCACGATGGGCAGCCGGCCACGCTGCGCCGGCCCGGTCGCGTGGCCGTGCCGCGCGACGTCGCCGGGCGGCACGGTGGCGCCGGCCACCACCGGGGCTCTCGGGTCGGTGCGGTCCGGCGGTCCGGCGTCGGCCGGCGCGCCGGCCGACGCCATCCCGGTCAGCAGCGACAGCAGCCGCGGCAGGTCGCCTCGGGGCATCCGGAACGACGCCCGGCAGACACCGCCGCCCCACAGGGATAGCACCACCGCCTCCCGCTCGGGGTGGTAGCGGACCCGCATCGACCGGTCCTCGCCTCGCGTGTCGGCGAACAGGTCACCGAGGCTGGGCATCGGTAGTACCTCTCCCATGGCAACCAGAATGCAACACTCCGCTCACCCAGCGGTAGATCAGATCCGGCGGAACGGCTCCGCGTACGCGAACTCGCCTCGGATCGATGTGTCCCAACCGCTGAGTGGACGGGCCATGAAGTAGCGCGGACCCCACTCGGGCACCGGTGGGGTCACGCCCTGTTCGACCGCGGGACGGAAGCCGAAGCGTGGGTAGTACCCGGGGTGGCCGAGGAGCACCACCAGGCCCTCGTCGCGGGCGTCCGCCGCACCGAGCACCGCGTGCATCAGCGCGGACCCCACCCCGCGGCGTTGCCACTGCGGCAGTACGCCTGTCTCTTATATACAT
>NZ_SMKG01000060.1 GCF_004348525.1 Micromonospora sp. 15K316
GCCCACCCCCACCCGCCGTAACCAGATCACCAGCGTCTGGGTCCTGCTCCGCGCCGTCGCCCCCGAGCTCGACGAGTGGGCCCGTTACTTCGCGGCCGGTGCCGGTAAACGGGCCGCCGCCGAGGCCGGAATACCCCGGGTGGTCAGCGCCCGGGAAGCCGACGACCTGCTCCGCGCGGCCGAGCAGTTCGTCTCGGTGGTGGAGACCGCGCTCGGTGTGGCCCACCAGCCGGCACTCGACGGCCTCGCCGCCTGACCCACGGCGCGTGAGCGGCGTACCGGTCCGCCGGCGGTGACCAGCACCGGCGGTGACCAGCGCGGCCTCTGCCGCCCCTGGCCGCCCGGTGCCCTGCTCCGGCCCGGGTGCGGTCCGCCGCCGTGCCCTACCTGGCCGGCGGCCCCGGACTGTCCGGGTCACGCCGGACGGAGGCGCCGGCCGTCCGGCGGGGGGAGCCGGGCGGCCGGCATGAGCGGCGAGGTCGGCGCGGAGCTCCGGGGCGTCCTGCCCATCGCGTGACCGACGACCGGATCAGCGCCGACCGCGCGGTCCGGGGCCCGGCGCGGCCGACCCGGGCCTGACAAGCAACACCTGATCCAACAGCGACACGACGGGGGGTTGGTCCGATGGCGGGCCACATGGTGGTCGGTTCCGCCGCGCTGGCCGGGCTGGTCCGTCCGGCCAGCGCACCGGACCCGGCCGGCGGCCACCGGGTGCTGCCGGTGGCCCCCGAGCTGACCGGCCTGCTGCCCAGCCGAGGGCTGCGACGCGGCAGCACGATCGCGGTCGCCGCCGGTCAACCGCGGCACAACGGCGGCGCCTCGTTGGTGCTCGCGCTGCTCGCCGAGGCGTCCCGGGCCGGCTCGTGGTGCGCCGTGGTGGGGGTGCCGACGTTCGGGGCGGGCGCGGCCGCCGAACTGGGGATCGCCCTGGACCGGCTCGCCCTGGTGCCGAACCCGGGCCCCGAATGGGCCACCGTCATCGCCGCGCTGATCGACGGGGTGGACGTCGTGGTCACCGCGGTGCCCGCCGCGGTCTCCGCCTCGGTCGCCAACCGGCTGGCCGCCCGGGCCCGGCAGCGGGGCAGCGTGCTCGTCCCGTACGGCCGGTGGGAGGGCGCGGACGTGACGTTGCAGGTGGTCCGGGGCGCCTGGGAGGGGCTCGGGCCGGGCCGGGGCCGGCTGCGCCGCCGGGAGGTCACCGTCTCGGCGCGTGGGCGCGGGGCGGCGGCCCGGCCCAAGGAGATCAAGGTCTGGCTGCCGGATGACGAGCTGACCCGGGTGATCCCCCGCGCCGTGGCCTCCGCCGTCGGCGGCCCGACCGCCGGTCGGTCCCGCCCGGTGGCCCCGCCCGGCCGTACCGTCGCCGGGGTCTCCCGGCGCGGCGCGCTCACCCTGGTCGGGCCGGCATGACCGACGCGCCGGTACGCACCCTGCTGCTCTGGTGCCCGGACTGGCCGGTGCTCGCCGCCGAGGTCGTCGACGGGGTGCCCGCCACCGGCCCGGTCGCCGTCCTGCACGCCAACCGGGTGGTCGCCTGCTCGGAGCGGGCCCGGGTCGAGGGGGTGCGGCGGGGCCTGCGCAAACGGGAGGCGCAGGGCCGTTGCCCCCAGCTGACCGTCGTCGAGTACGACCCCGGGCGCGACGCCCGGGCGTTCGAGCCGGTGGTCGCCGCGGTGGAGGAGCTGGTCGCCGGCGTGGAGGTGGTCCGGCCCGGGGCCTGCGCGGTGGCCGCCCGGGGGCCGAGCCGCTACCTCGGCGGCGAGGAGGCGGCCGCCGAACAGATCATCGAGCACGTCGCCCAGACCTGCGCGGTGGAGGCCCAGGTCGGGATCGCCGACGGGGTCTTCGCCGCCGGCCTGGCCGCCCGCACCGGGCGGGTCGTACCGCCGGGCGGCACCCCGGCCTTCCTCGCCGGTCTGCCGGTCGAGGCGCTGGGCCGGCCGGCCCTGGCCGACCTGCTGCGCCGGCTCGGCGTGCGCACCCTCGGCGACTTCGCCGCGCTGCCCGCCGGCGACGTGCTGGCGCGGTTCGGGTTCGACGGCGCGCTCACCCACCGGCTGGCCGCCGGGCGGGACCACCGCCCGCTCGCCGTCCGCCGGCCGCCGGCCGACCTGACGGTGACCGCCGAGTACGACGAGCCGGTCGACCGGGTGGACGCGGCAGCGTTCGCCGGCCGGGCGCTGGCCGAGCAGCTGCACGACCGGCTCGCCGGGCACGGGCTGGCCTGTACCCGGCTCGGTATCGAGGCGGTCACCGCGCACGGCCAGGAGTTGCACCGGGTCTGGCGCCACGACGGGCTGCTCACCGCCGCGGCCATCGCCGACCGGGTCCGCTGGCAGCTCGACGGGTGGCTCACCGGCAGCAACGGCCGCGGTGGGGCCGGCCGGGCCCGCCCGACGGCCGGGATCATCCGGCTGCGGCTGATCCCCGACGGGGTGATCGCCCAGGCCGGCCTGCAACCCGGGCTGTGGGGGGAGACCGGTGAGGAGCGGGAGCGGGCACATCGGGCGTTGAGCCGGGTGCAGGGCATCCTCGGTCCGGAGGCGGTGTTCACCGCGGTGCTCGGCGGCGGGCGCTCCCCGGCCGACCAGGTGCGCCTGGTGCCGTGGGGGGACGAACGGCTGCCCGCCCGCCCCGGTGGGCCGCCGCGTCCCGGCGAGTCGGCACGACCGGGGGAGCCGCCGTGGCCCGGCCGGCTGCCGCCGCCGGCGCCGGCCGTGGTGCTGCCCACCCCGCTCGCCGCGGTCGTGCACGACGCCGACGGTGAGCCGGTGGTGGTCAGCGCGCGGCTGCGGCTGAGCGCACCGCCCGCCCGGTTGACCCTCGACGCCGCCCGTCCGATGGAGATCACCGGGTGGGCCGGCCCGTGGCCGGTCGACGAGCGCTGGTGGGCGCCGGCCGAGGCCCACCGGCGCGCCCGGTTCCAGGTCGGGCTCGCCAACGGCACCGCCCTGCTGCTCGTGGTCGAGGCCGGGCGGTGGCTGGTGGAGGCGATCTATGACTGAGCGCGGCGGTCCGGTAGCCGGGCGGCGGCCGCGGGCGGGTGTGGCCGGATGAGCTTCCACAACCCCAAGATGCCCTGGTCCGAGCTGGAGCGGGTGCTCTCCGGGCGGCCCGCCTCCGCCGGTGGGTCCGGCCGGGGGCGCTCCCGCGACGAGCGGCACCTGCACGTGGTCGACCCGCTCGCGGTGGACGCCGACGGCGGGGACAGCCCCGCCTGGAGCCGGAAGCGGGAGCAGTACCACCCACCCGCCATCACCCGTGCCGAGGGCGCGGTGCCGTACGCGGAGCTGCACGCCCACACCAACTTCAGCTTCCTCGACGGGGCGAGCCATCCGGAGGAGCTGGCCGAGGAGGCGGCCCGGTTGGGGCTCACGGCGCTCGCCGTCACCGACCACGACGGCTTCTACGGCGTGGTGCGCTTCGCCGAGGCGGCCCGGACGCTGGGCCTGCCCACCGTCTTCGGCGCCGAGCTCTCGCTCGGCCTGCCCGGCCCGCAGAACGGCGAACCGGATCCGCTCGGGCGGCACCTGCTGGTGCTGGCCCACGGCCACGAGGGGTACGCCCGGCTCGCCTCGACCATCTCCCGGGCCCAGCTGCGCGGCGGGGAGAAGGGCCGCCCGGTCTACGGCGAGCTGGAGGAGGTCGCCGAGGAGCTGCGCGACCACGTGCTGGTGCTCACCGGCTGCCGCAAGGGGCACGTTCCGGCGGCGCTGCTCACCGAGGGGGTCGAGGCGGCGGCCCGCGAGCTGGACCGGTTGACCGCGCTCTTCGGCGCGGAGACGGTCGCGGTGGAGCTCACCGACCACGGGCACCCCGTCGACGCCGACCGCAACGACGCGCTCGCGGAGCTGGCGGCCGCGGCCGGCCTGCCCACGGTGGCCGCCAACAACGTGCACTACGCGACCCCGGGACGGCGTCGGCTGGCCACCACGGTCGCCGCCGTACGCGCCCGGCGCAGCCTGGACGAGATCGACGGCTGGCTGCCCGCCGCCGCCACCGCCCACCTGCGCAGCGGCGCGGAGATGGCGGACCGGTTCGCCGCGTATCCGGGTGCGGTGGCCCGGGCCGCCGAGTTCGGCGCCGAACTCGCTTTCGACCTCCAGCTCGTCGCGCCGCAGCTGCCGGCGTACCCGGTTCCGTCGGGGCACACCGAGATGAGCTGGCTGCGGAGGCTGACCTACGAGGGGGCGCGGGAGCGCTACGGCCCCCCGGAGGCGCATCCGGCGGCGTACGCGCAGCTCGACCACGAGCTGGACATGATCGAGACGTTGGGGTTCCCCGGCTACTTCCTGGTGGTCTACGACATCGTCACGTTCTGCCGGGAGCAGGACATCTACTGCCAGGGGCGGGGCTCGGCGGCGAACTCGGCGGTCTGCTACGCGCTGCGGATCACCAACGTCGACGCGGTGCGGCACCGGCTGCTCTTCGAACGGTTCCTCGCGCCGGAGCGGGACGGCCCGCCCGACATCGACGTGGACATCGAGTCCGACCGGCGGGAGGAGGTGATCCAGCACGTCTACGCCCGCTACGGCCGGGAGCACACCGCCCAGGTGGCGAACGTCATCTCGTACCGACCGCGCTCGGCGGTGCGGGACGTGGCCAAGGCGTTCGGCTTCTCCCCGGGGCAGCAGGACGCCTGGAGCAAGCAGATCGACAGGTGGGGCGCGGTCGCCACGGCCGACGTGGCGGACATCCCCGAGCAGGTGGTCGAGTACGCCAACGAGCTGCAGACGTTCCCCCGGCACCTGGGCATCCACTCCGGCGGGATGGTGATCTGCGACCGGCCGGTCATCGAGGTCTGCCCGGTGGAGTGGGGGCGGATGCCCGGCCGCAGCGTGCTCCAGTGGGACAAGGACGACTGCGCCTCCGTCGGCCTGGTCAAGTTCGACCTGCTCGGCCTCGGCATGCTCTCCGCGCTGCACTACGGCTACGACATGATCGGGATGAGCCTGGACCTCGGCGACATGACGCTGGACGACCCGGAGGTCTACGACATGCTCTGCCGGGCCGACTCGGTGGGGGTGTTCCAGGTGGAGAGCCGGGCGCAGATGGCCACCCTGCCCCGGCTCAAGCCCCGCGAGTTCTACGACCTGGTGGTCGAGGTGGCGCTGATCCGGCCCGGCCCGATCCAGGGCGGCTCGGTGCACCCGTACATCCGGCGCAAGAACGGCCAGGAGCCGGTGGAGTACGCGCACCCGCTGATGCGCAACGCGCTGGAGAAGACCCTCGGCGTGCCGCTCTTCCAGGAACAGCTGATGCAGCTCGCCATCGACCTGGCCGGCTTCGACGCGGCCGGGGCGGACCAGCTGCGCCGGGCCATGGGGGCCAAGCGGTCGGTCGAGCGGATGGCGCAGATCGCCGACCGGCTCTACGCCGGCATGGCGGAGCGGGGCATCACCGGGGAACTGGCCGACGACGTCTACCGGAAGCTCACCGCGTTCGCCAGTTACGGCTTCCCGGAGAGCCACGCGATGAGCTTCGCCTACCTGGTCTACGCCAGCTCCTGGCTCAAGCGCTACCACCCGGGCCCGTTCCTGGCGGCGCTGCTCAACGCCCAGCCGATGGGCTTCTACTCACCGCAGACCCTGGTGGACGACGCCCGCCGGCACGGCGTGCAGGTGCGCCGGCCGGACATCAACGCCAGCGGCGCCCTGGCGGTGCTGGAGTCCACGCCCGACACCCGGTGGGGCAGCGCGCCGGGGGAGCCGCCGCACGCCTGGGGGCTGGGCGGTCCGGCGGTCCGGCTCGGCCTGGCCGGTGTGCGTACCCTCGGCGACGGGGTGGCGGAGCGGATCGAGGCCGAGCGGGTCGCGAACGGGCCGTACCGTGACATGCCGGACGTGGCCCGGCGGGTCGGTCTCACCGCCGCGCAGCTGGAGGCGCTGGCCACCGCGGACGCCTTCGCCTGCTTCGGGCTCACCCGGCGGCAGGCGCTCTGGGCCGCCGGTGCGGCGGCGCAGGATCGGCCGGGCCGGTTGCCCGGCACGGTGACCGGCGCGGCCGCGCCCACCCTGCCCGGCATGGAGGCGGTCGACCGGCTGGTCGCGGACGTCTGGGCCACCGGCCTGTCACCGGAGAACCATCCGGCCACGTTCATCCGCCCGCGCCTCGACGAGCTGGGCGCGGTGCCGATCGCCCGGCTCGGCCGGGTGGAGCCCGGCCAGCGGATCCGGGTCGGTGGCATCGTCACCCACCGGCAGCGGCCGGCGACCGCCGGCGGGGTCACCTTCCTCAACCTGGAGGACGAGACCGGCATGCTCAACGTGACCTGCTCGCCGGGGTTGTGGCAGCGCTACCGGCGGGTGGCCCGGACCAGCACCGGGCTGGTGGTGCGGGGCCGGCTGGAACGGTACGAGGGGGTGATGAACCTGGTCGCCGACCGGTTGGAGGCGATCCAGCCGCCGGTCAGCCCGGCCTCCCGCGACTTCCGCTGACCCGTTGACCCAATGGCCCGCCGGCCTCCCGCAGGTCGGGCGACACGGACGGGGACCCCGCGGGTTCGGGCGTGGACCTGGCCCCGTGGGTCGGGTGACGTGGACCTGGCCCCGTGGGTCGGGCGATGTGGACCCGGCCCCGCGGGTCGGGCGACGCGGACAGGAACCCTCGCGGGTTGATCCGGCGACGGGCCGAACCCGGCCCGTGCGTCAGCCGGCCAGGCCGATGAGTGCCGTGCCGGCGCTGCCGAGCAGCCCGACCAGCACGATCCGCCGGAACAGCCGCGGATCGAGCCGGTGGAAGAGTCGGTTGCCCAGCCACCAGCCCAGGGGGACGGCGGGGAGGGCGGCGAGGGCGATCCGCCCCACGTGGGTGTCCACCTGCCCGGTGAGCAGGAAGCCCGCCAGCCCGATCAGGCCGGTTCCGGCGAACGTCGCCGACACCGTCGCGCGGAAGGTACGCGGGTCGTAGCCGAGGGAGTGGAACGCGGCGACCAGCGGCGGGCCGTTGGTGCCGGTGGCGGCGGTGAGCACGCCGACGAGTACCCCGACCGCGCCGAGCCCGACCCGGCCGGTGCGCATCCGGGCGCCGCTGGCCACCAGCACGACGCAGCCGAGCACCACCACCGCGATCAGCGCGCTGAGCAGCCGCGGCGGGGCGTACGCGAGCACCAGCAGGCCGCCCGGCACCCCGAGCAGCGCGGTGGCGGTGAGCATCGCGGCCGTGCGCCAGCGGGCGTACGCGCGCTCCCGGACGGCCGCGGTGAGGGTCAGCCCGATGCTGGTCAGCGCCGACACCACGACCGCGCTGCGCGGGTCGATGGCGACGGCGAGCAGCGGGACGGTCAGCAGGGCGTACCCGAAGCCGCTGACCGCCTGGGCGAACGCCCCGAGCAGCACGATGCCGAACGCACTGAGCAGGACGAGCACCCGACGAGCCTGGCCCTCGCCGGTTGCGGTCCGGACGCCGGGCCGGCCGCGCGAGACCCGGGACACAGCCCCGGAGCGGAGCGCGTCGCCCCGGCCCGGGTTTGAAAAGTCGCGCTACCGGAGAAGTGCAGGTCGGCGCGGGTGGGAGATCCGCGCGGCCTGGGGGAGGAAGCAATGTCACGGAAACTGGGTGCGGCTGCGCTCGCCGGGGTGCTCGCCCTGGCCGCCGGTGGCTGCGGGGGAGTCGGCGGCGGGGACGACGCCGGTGGGACCGCCACCTCGGGCACGCTCAGCACGATGGGGTTCGGCCTCTCCGACGAGATCGCCACCAGCCGGGTGGACGCCTTCAAGCGGGACCACCCGGACGTCGACCTGAAGATCACCGAGGGCGCCTTCGACGAGCAGCAGTTCCTCTCCGCGGTGGCGTCGGGCAACCCGCCGGATCTGGTCTACATGGATCGCAAGCTCATCGGGACGTACGCCACGCGGGGCTCGATCCAGCCGCTCACCGACTGCCTCGACGAGCAGGGCATCGACATGGGGCAGTACCGGCAGGCCGCACGCGACCAGGTCACCCTGGACGGCACCGTCTACGGCATCCCCGAGTTCTCCCAGGTCCGCGTGCTCTACCTGAACGAGGGTCTGCTCAAGCAGGCCGGGATGACCGCCGACGAGGTGAACCTGGCGGACTGGTCCGGGCTGCCTCGGCTCAACGCGAAGCTGGCCAAGGTGCCCGGCGGCAAGCTCACCCGGATCGGCATCGACCCGAAGATCCCCGAGTTCCTGCCGATGTGGGCCAAGGCGAACGGCGCCGATCTGATCAGCCCGGACGGGCGGACCGCGAAGCTCGACGACCCGAAGGTGGTCGAGGCGCTGAGCACCGGGCTGAAACTCATCCAGGACCAGGGCGGGTTCGGCAGGTTCAAGTCGTTCCGGGACACCTTCGACTTCTTCGGCGCGCAGAACCCGCTGACGAAGAACCAGATCGTCGCCTGGCCGATGGAGGAGTGGTTCCTCAACCAGGCGGCCAAGAACAGCCCGAAGGCCGAGCTGGCGGTCAAGCCGTTCGTCGACCGGCAGGGCAAGCCGCTGACCATGTCCAGCGGGCAGGCCTGGGTGATCACCAAGGGGGCGAAGAACCCGGACGCCGCCTGCGCCTTCGTCAAGCAGATGACCGCCACCGACACGTGGTTCGCCGCCGCCAAGGCCCGCGCCGACGCCCGCAAGGCCGCCGGCCAGCCGTTCACCGGCGTCTGGACGGGCAACCTCGCGGCGGATCGCAAGATCTTCGACGAGCTGTACCGGCCGACCGGCAACAAGCGGTTCGACGACGCGGTGGAGACGGTCCGCAAGGTGCAGGACATCGCGTTCGCCATGCCGGCCTCACCGGCCGGGGCGGAGTTCGACAAGGCCTGGTACGACGCGGTGAACCGGGTGCTCGCCGGCCAGGCGCAGCCGGCCGAGGCGCTGGCCCGGGCCCAGCAGGAGGCGACCGCCGCGCTGGACAAGGCCGTGAAGTAGGCCGGCCATGACGACCACCACCGTCCGCACCCCCACCCCGGGCAGGCGACGACGACGTCCGTCGCTGGCCCGGCGGGAGGCGCGCTGGGCGCTGCTCTTCCTGGCGCCGTGGATCGTCGGGTTCCTGGTGTTCCAGGCCGGCCCGATGATCGCCAGCGCCTGGCTCAGCCTCACCGAGTACGACGTCATCAACCCGCCGGAGTACACCGGACTGGACAACTACCGGCAGTTGATGTCCGACCCGCAGGTCGCCCGCAGCCTCGGCAACACGGTCTACTACACGGCCCTGCACGTACCCCTGGTGATGCTGCTCTCCCTCGGCCTGGCGCTGCTGCTGAAGCGGGTCGGCCGGTTGCAGGGGTTCTTCCGGACCGTCTTCTACCTGCCGGTGATGACCCCGGCGGTGGCCGTCGGCATCCTCTTCCTGCTCCTGCTCAACACCCAGGACGGTCTGATCAACCGCGGCCTCGCCCTGATCGGTGTCGACGGCCCGAGCTGGACCACCGACCCGAACTGGGTGATGCCGGGGATCGTCCTGATGAGTCTCTGGAGCCTCGGCTCCACCGTGATCATCTACCTCGCCGCGTTGCAGAACGTGCCGCGCGACCTGTACGAGGCGGCGAGCATCGACGGCGCGGGCGGCTGGGCCCGGTTCCGGCACGTGACGCTGCCGATGATCTCCGGTGCGCTCTTCTTCACGCTGATCGTCAACACGATCGCGTCGCTGCAGATGTTCACCGAGGTCTACACCATGTACTTCGGCAACCGGGAGACGCAGAACACGTTCAACAGCGACGCGGCAACGTTCTACGTCATCCATTTGTTCCAGGAGGCGTTCCAGTTCCTGCACATGGGTTACGCCTCCGCGATGGCCTGGCTGCTGTTCCTGATCATCTTGGTGATAACCCTGGTGCAGGTGAAACTCAGCAACAGGTTCGTGTACTACGAAGGAGAAGAGCAGTGACGGGGAACAACGGTCACAACGGAGTGGCCAACTCGCGTCGTACCCGCCTGACCGCCGGCTGGGTGCCGGAGCACCACCTGGAGCCGCGCGAGTACGAGGTGACGGACGGTCCCGTGGCCAACGCCCGGCGCTCGCGTGTCGAGCGCGACCCGGCGGCGGGAGGGGAGTCGTGACCTCAGCCGTCGAGCGGAGCGCCGTCGCACCGGTGTCCGGCGTCGAGCCGGCCCGGGCGGCGCTCCGCCGTCCGGCGGCCGAGGAGGCGCGGCGGCCACGCTGGCAGCGGGTGCTCTTCGTGGCCGCCCTGGCCGGGGCCGCGGTGACCTTCCTGCTGCCGTTCGTCTGGCTGATCAGCGCGTCGCTGCGCCCCCGCGCGTACGTCTTCGCGCCCGGGTTCCTGCCGCTGCCGTTCGCCCCGGAGAACTACACCGCGGTCTGGGGCGTGGTGCCGCTGGTCACCTGGCTGTTCAACAGCCTGGTGGTCGGGGTGGCCGCCGCGGCCGCGGTCACCATCTCCAGCGCGTGGGTGGCGTTCGGTTTCGCGTACTTCCGCTTCCCGGGACGCAACCTGCTCTTCGGGCTGGTACTGGCCACCATGATGCTGCCGTTCGCGGTCACCATGATCCCCACGTACCTGATCTGGTCGGAGCTGCGGCTCACCGACACCCAGGTGCCGCTCTGGGCGGGGAACCTGTTCGGCTCGGCCTTCTACATCTTCCTGCTGCGGCAGTTCCTGCTCTCGCTACCGCGCGAGTACTTCGAGGCCGCCCGGGTGGACGGGGCCAGCTACCCGCAGCTGTTCTGGAGACTCGCGTTCCCGCTGATCCGCCCGGCGCTGCTGGTGGCGTTCGTCTTCGAGTTCAAGGCGAGCTGGACGGACCTGCTCAAGCCCCTCATCTACCTGCGCGACGAGCACCTCTACACCCTGCCCCGCGGCCTCAAGGTGGTGCTGGACCGCTTCGGCTACGGCGGCGAGCAGCAGTGGGAGGTGGTGCTCGCCGGGAGCGTGGTAGCCACCGTACCGATGATCATTCTGTTCTTCCTCGCCCAGCGCCACTTCATCGAGGGCATCGCCACCGGCGGTCGCAAGGGCTGACGGCGCCGGCGGAGCCCATCGACGGATCCGCCGGCGGAGGGGCCTCCGGCCGACACGCCGGAACCTGACTAGGCTCGACCGGGTGGAGCAGACCCGAGGCCGGTTCACCGGGCCGCCGCTGACCCCCCGTACCGCCGTGATCTGGTCGGTGCTCCGTGCCGAGCTCGAACGGCGGGGCGGCGAGGAACTGACCGTGCTCGACGTCGGCGGCGGCACCGGCGGATTCGCCGTCCCGCTCGCCCAGGCCGGGCACCGCGTCACAGTGGTCGACGCGAGCCCCGACGCGCTCGCCGCGCTGACCCGGCGGGCCGCCGAGGCGGGCGTGGCGGACCGGGTCCGCGCCGTGCAGGGCGACGGCGACGCGCTGGCCGGTCTCGTCGAACCCGCCGACGTCGACCTGGTGCTCTGCCACGCCGTGCTCGAGGTGGTCGACGACCCGGTCTCGGTGGTGGCCGCGCTGGCCACCGCGCTGCGGCCCGGCGGCGCGGCGAGCGTACTGGTCGCCGGTCGGGCCGCCGCGGTGCTCGCCCGCGCCATGAACGGCCACCTGGACGTCGCGGACACCCTGGCCACGGATCCCGCCGGCACCGCCGGGGCCCGGGACACCCTGCGGCGGCGGTACGACGTCGACGGCGCGGCGGCCCTGCTGCGCACCGCCGGGCTGGTGGTCGAGGAGATCCACGGCGTACGTGTCCTCGCCGACCTGCTGCCGGCGGCGGTGGCCGACGGTCAGCCGGGTGCCCTGGTCGAGCTGGAGCGGTCGCTCGCCGGCCGGGCGCCGTACCGGGATCTCGCCGCCCAGCTGCACCTCTTCGCCCGCCGGCCGGCATGACCGGGCCGGCCACCTCGCGGGCGCCCGGCCCGCCGGAACCCGACCTGCCCGAGCCGCTCTCCCCGGTCGCGCCCCGCTACGGCGACGGCAGCCTCGCCGACGTGCTCCCCAGCGCGCTCGCCGTGCTCGGGGTGCCGGGCGCCGTCGACCGGCTGGGCCTCTCCGAGCGGCTGGCCGGGGTGCGCCGGATCGCCGTGCTCCTCGTCGACGGGCTCGGCTGGTACCAGATCCCCACCGCCGCCCCGTACGCCCCGACGCTGGCCGGGCTCGCCGCGACGGCCGGTCGGCCGCTCACCTCCGGCTTCCCGTCGACCACCCCCACCAGCCTGGTGACGCTGGGCACCGGTGCGGCGCCCGGGGCGCACGGCGTGCTCGGCTTCACCGTCCGGGTGCCCGGTACGGAGCGGGTGCTCAGCCACATCGAGTGGGCCGCCGACCCGGACCCGCTGCGCTGGCAACCGGTCCCGACCCAGCTGGAGCGGGCCCGCGCGGCCGGCGTCGCGGTGACCGTGGTGAGCCGCGCCGAGTTCGGCGGCAGCGGGTTGACCGTGGCCGCCAACCGGGGCGGGGACTTCCGGGGGGCGGCCGGCGTCGACGCGCTCGCCGGGACCATGCTGGCCGCGCTGGCCGCCGGGACCGGGCCGACCCTGGTCTCCGGCTACCACCCCGACCTGGACCGGCACGGCCACCTCACCGGCGTCGACTCGGCGCCGTGGCGGGTCGCCGCGACGGAGGTGGACGCCCTGATCGCCCGCCTGGTGGACGGCCTGCCGGCGGACGCCGCGCTGCTGGTGACCGCCGACCACGGCCAGCTCGACGTGCCCGCCGGGCACCGGTTCGACCTGGACACCGACCCCCGGCTGCGCGCGGGGATCCAGGTGGTCGCCGGGGAGGCCCGGGTGCGCTACCTGCACGTGACGCCCGGTGCGGCCGACGACGTGGTGGCCGCCTGGTCGGCGGTGCTCGGCGACGCGGCCCGGGTGTGCACCCGTGACGAGGCGGTCGCGGCCGGCTGGTTCGGGCCGGTCCCGGCCGAGCACCTGGCCCGCATCGGCGACGTCGTGGTGATCTGCAACGACACGTACGCCGTCCTGGCCACCCGCTCGGAGAGCCCGCTCGCGTCGCGGCTGGTGGCGTACCACGGGTCGGACACGGCGGCCGAGATGACCATCCCGCTGCTGGTGGTGCGGGGCTGACCGGGTCCCGTCGTACCCCCCCGGATAACCTGCGCACATGGGCCGCAGTCAGTCGTTGCCACGGGGCGGTGATCCGCGCTTCGGTCCGGACGCGGACGACTCCGGCAGCCCGATCCTGCACGTCGACATGGACGCCTTCTTCGCCTCGGTCGAGGTGCGCCGCCGCCCCGAGCTGCGGGGCCGGCCGGTGGTGGTCGGCGGCCTCGGCCCACGTGGCGTGGTCAGCTCGGCCAGCTACGAGGCCCGCCCCTACGGCGTCCGCAGCGCCATGCCGATGATGCGGGCCCGGGCGCTCTGCCCGCACGCGGTCTACCTGCCGCCGGACTTCACCGCCTACAGCGAGGCTTCCCGGGCGGTGATGCAGATCTTCCGGGACGTCACCCCGCTGGTCGAGCCGCTCTCCCTCGACGAGGCGTTCCTCGACGTGTCCGGCGCCCGGCGGCTCTTCGGCTCGCCGGCCGAGATCGCCCGCGGCATCCGGGAACGGGTGGCTCGGGAGCAGGAGCTGACCTGCTCCGTCGGGGTGGCGCCGAGCAAGTTCGTGGCGAAGCTCGGCTCGACCCGGGCCAAGCCCGACGGCGTGCTGGTCGTGCCGGCGGCGCGGGTGCTCGAGTTCCTCCATCCGCTGCCGGTCGACGCGCTCTGGGGGGTGGGTGAGCGCTCCGCCCAGGCGTTGCGCCGGCTCGGTCTGGCCACCATCGGCGACCTGGCCGAGGCGCCGTACGGCATGCTGCGCAAGGCCCTCGGTGAGGCGTCCGCCGGCCACCTGCACGCCCTGGCGCAGGGGCGTGATCCGCGTGCGGTGAGTCCCGAGCACGTGGAGAAGTCGATCGGGGCGGAGGTCACCTTCGACGTCGACGTGACCGACCCGCTGGAGATCCGCCGCGCCCTGCTCGCGCTCGCCGACAAGGTGGGTGGCCGGCTGCGCCGGGCGGGTCAGGTCGGCCGGACGATCTCGCTCAAGGTGCGGCTGGCCGATTTCCGCACGATCACCCGCTCCCGCACCCTGCCGGTCGCCACCGACACGGCCCGGGAGATGTTCGACACGGTCTGGGCGCTCTGGGCCGCGCTCGCGCCGGCCGAGCCGGTCCGGCTCGTCGGCGTACGGGCCGAAGGGCTCGCCGTGGCGCAGGAGACACCCCGGCAGCTCGCCCTCGGCGCTCCCGAGCGGGGCTGGCGGGAAGCGGAAGCCGCCGCGGACGCGGCCGCTGCCCGTTTCGGGCGGTCCGTCATAGGTCCGGCCAGTCTGCTCGGCAACCGTGATCCTCGTCGGAACGAAAATCCGGCCCGGCCATAGGTCGTCCCGCTTTCCGACGCGCGACCCCCCTCGTAGACTTGCGGGTAAGCAGCCGGTTGGCTGCCACGGTCTGTCGGTCCGAACGGGCCGACCAACGTGACCGGGGAGGAGTGCCGTGCCGCTCTCGGAGCACGAGCAGCGGCTGTTCGAGCAGATCGAGCGGTCGCTTGCCGAGGACCCCAAATTCGCCTCGGCCGTGCGCGCCAGCGATCCGCGTTTCCACACGCGGCGTCGCCTGCTCGTCGCTGCCGGCGTCATCATCGCTGGCCTGGCCCTACTGGTCTATGGCGCGGTGATCAAGACTCCGCCGCTGGCTGTGGCGGGTTTCGTCGTCATGTTGGCCTCGGCTGCGTACGCGGTGCAGTCGCATCGCCGGGCGCAGTCACCCGATCTCCACGTGGTGGGTGGGACGACCAGCCGGCGCCGCACTCGCGGGCGCTCCGGTCGGCGCTCCTCGTTCCTCGACCGGATGGAGGACCGGTGGCGTCAGCGCCCGGAGGGGCACCGCTGACCGGCCGCTGACTTTCGTCGGAGAGCTGCGGCGTGACCGTGGCCGGGCGCGCCGAGACTTTGGCGGCTGCGCCGGGCTTTGATCGACTCGGCTTCCATGAAGTCGGGGTGTTCCGTGACGGGGACACCCCGACTTCACTGAACTCGAGTGGATCAAGGCAATGACCAGCGCGTGAGGTGCCGCGCGGCGCCGGGCCGGCCATTCCGCCGGGCCGCCCTGCGGCGGCGACCGGTCAGGCCGCGCGGAGCCGGGCGCGACAATGATGTGGTCGGGTCACCTGACGTGCTGCCGACCGGTCGCCGGGCCGCGCGTCGAGCCGGGCGCGGCACTGAGCGGCCGGGTCACCCCACGCGCCGCCGACCGGTCAGCGGGCCGCGCGGTCGGCGAGCAGGCGGCGCGGGTTCCACCGCAGCAGGCGGTGCCGGGCCTGACCGGTCACCGCGACCATCCGCCCCGAGGCGTCCGCCACGGTGAGCCGCCAGCGCTGCAGCACCGAGGGCGGTAGCACCGCCGCGAGCAACCGGGTACGCCGGCCGGCGGCCGCGGCGAGGGTGCCCCGGACCGCGCGCAGCGCCGGCGCCAACGGCTCACCCGTGAGCGGATCCCGCGCGTAGCGGGCCCGCTCCTCGGCGCGGCCGAGCAACCGCATCGCGTCGACGGATTCGGCGTGACCGCTGAGCACGCCCCCGATCAGCCGGTCGGCGGTCGCCCGCGGGGTCTCCGTCCGGTCCACCGGCACCCGGTAGTCCACCAGCGTGTCCAGCAGCTCGTCCCAGACCGCGTGCGCGTCGGCCCGCGCCTGGTCGGCGTCGGCGCCGACCACCACCATCCGCCGGCCGGCCGCCGGGCCGACGCCCACGTCCGGTTCGGTGGCGGCGACCGCCGCCGGCGCCCGGCGACCGCGACGGCGGCGCAACGCGAGACGGCGCAGCGCCGGCAGCGCGAGCACCAGCAGGAGCAACAGCGAACCCGCGGCCCACCAGGGCCAGACGGGCGCCTGCTCGGTGGGGGTCTCCTCGCCGAGGGCGAGGCCGGCGTCGGTGTCCTGGTCCTCCCGCTCCGAGCCCACCGCGCCCGGGGACTCCTCGGGATCCGTTCCGGTGTTCGGCGCGCCCGGCTGATCCGGGAGGGGATCCGGCGCGTCGGTGTCCGGAGCCCAGGTCGACCGGGTGGAGCCGGGGACGCCGTACGCCGGGGTGGCGTCGAACGGCACCCAGCCGATCCCGTCGAAGTAGACCTCGGTCCAGGCGTGCAGGTTGCGGTTGGTGAGGGTGTACGTGTTGCCGTTGCGGTTGCTGCCGCTGGTGAAGCCGAACGCGACCCGGGCCGGGATGCCGGCCGCCCGGACCAACCACCCCATCGCGGCCGCGTACTGCTGGCAGAAGCCGACCTTGTTGGTGAGGAAGTCGACGATGTCCTCGCCGCTGGTGCCGCCCTCGGTGCGCAACTGGTAGCTGAAGCCGTTGTCGGAGGAGAAGTAGTCGTAGATCGCCCGGACCTTGTCGTACTCGGTCGCCTTGCCCTGGACGAGACGGTTCACCAGCTCCGTCACCTGCGGCACCGGCGGCGTCTTGGTCTGCTGCCGCCGTACCAGCGGGTGGTCGGCCGGCAGCTTCCGCGCCGCCCGCAGCGCCGCCGGACTGTACGTCGACCGGACGTAGTCGAACGAGTAGCGCTTGCCGCGCGAGTTCTCCCGGTTGGAGAAGACGATCTGCCGGTCGTCGTCGTAGAGCCAACTCGAGTTCAGGTCCTCCGTGCGGATCGGCTCGGAGTAGACCGGCAGCAGCGGCATGTCGAGGTCCCGGGTGACCTCGACGGTCGCCTCGTACTGCCGTCGCTCGACGCCGCCCACGTCCCGGACGGTCGGGTTGGGCAGGTCGCGGGTGACCGGCCGTCCGGTCGGGTTGGTCACCTCGAAGCCACTCGACTTCAGCTCGTCGGCCACCCCGAAGCGCAGGTAGAACGGGCTCGGCTCGTTGGTGGTGACCTTGACCAGGTCGGCCACCTCGGACTCGTTCAGCTGGCCGCTGAGCGCGGCGAAGAGGTCGATCTTTCCGGGGGCGCCGCCCTGGCCGGGGCGGCCGGTGCCGTTGCCGCTCCCGTTGCCGGAGCTGAGCGAGTCGAGCAGGCTGCCGTTCATTCCCGGCACGGGGACCAGTGGCAGGAGCACCGCCACCGCCACGCCGAGCACCGCGAGCCGCCGGCCGGCGGCGGCCAGCGGAGAAGCCTCCCAGACGTCGACGTCCCGACCGTCACCGGTGAACCGGCGGCCGAAGCGGCGTACCCGGTCGACGTTGTCGGCGCCGAGCAGCCAGAGGTAGCCGACGGCGCCGATCACGAACGGGACCGGCGGCACGTTGTCCACGTAGACGGCGACGGGGACCGAGTAGATGGCGAGCATCGGCAAGCCCGCCAGGGCCGGGCGGCGCAGCCCGACGGTGAGCAGGTCGACCACGACGGCCACCGCTCCCACGCCGAGCACCGTGATAAACAGCAGTGGCGGGGTGTCGGGCACCTCCACGCCGTAGGAGCGCATGTCCCGCACCGAGCCGCCCAGCAGCTCGCTGAAGTGCGCGAAGGTGGCCGGCGTGGGCAGGACCGCGAGGATCTCGCTCCCGGCCGGGAAGAGCCAGGTGAGCGCCAGGGTGAGCCCCGCCAGCATGCCGAGCACCTGACCCCAGAGGGGGGCCCGCAGCGCCCGGGCCAGCGCGGCGGCCCCGGCCACCACGCCGACCGCGATGGCCGACTCGATCAGCCACGTCCAGTGCTCGAAGATGGCCGACAGCGGCGCCGCGGCGAGCAGCGTCGCACCGGCGGCCACCAGGCCGAGATTCCGATGGCGGGTCATGACCCGGTCCCTCCCCTCATGCCACTGCTTCGTCGCGCCGGGCGGATCGAACCCGCCCGCTCATCGCACCCCGCCGGCCACCGTCTCGGCCAGCGCGGCGCGCAGCGCGAACCCCTGCGAGCCGCGGCCCGCCTGCGGCCAGATCGCCGGCAGGCGGGTGCCGTGGTCGACGCCGATCACCCGCCAGCCGCTGCGCAGCAGCGACAGCGCCGCCGCCTCGTGCGTCTGTTCGGCCTCGGCGCGCGCCTTGTCGGGCAGGTTCAACCAGGTGGAGCTGTTGACCAGGAAGCCGACGCAGGTCGCGCCGTTGGCGCGCAGCCCGGCGAGCAGCTCCGCCTCGGCGGTGCTCAGGGATCCGAAAACGCCGATGATCAGGCCGCCGTCGGAGCGCTGGCGGACCCGCTGCACCAGCTCGGTCACCTCGGTCCGCTGGTCGAGGCGCACCTCGGCGAGCTGGTCGAGCAGGAGGCCGTCGCCGCCCCCCTCGGTGGCGTCCACGTCCGCGCCGGCCCCGGTGACCAGGCGCAGCTTGTAGCCGGCCTGGCGCAGGTGCACGGCGATGCTCGCGGTCGCGGAGACCGCCCACTCGAAGCTCGCCGTCGGACCGTCGCCGCGGTGGCCGTACGCGCGGGTGTCCAGCACCACTGTCGCCCGGCTCTCCCAGGGCTGCTCCTCGCGGCGCACCATCAGCTCGCCGGTGCGCGCCGTCGACTTCCAGTGCACCCGGCGCAGGTCGTCGCCCATCCGGTACTCCCGGGTCGCGGCGTCGTCCTCGCCGTGCACCGCCACCGAGCGGGCGCGGCTGTCGCCGCTGCCGGCGTACTCTCCGGGCAGCCGGACCGACGGCAGGGGCGTGACCTGCGGGATCACCGTCAGGTGGTCGATGCTGGGGAAGGCGCGGCTGAGCTCGCAGAGCCCGAACGGGTCGGTCAGGCGCACCACCAGCGGCCCCACCTCGTAGCGGCCGCGGACGTCGGCCCGGACCGTGTACGCCACCGAACTCGCCTGGTGCGCGCCGAGCCGCTCCAGCACCACCCGGGGCCGGCTGCCCAGCGCGTAGGGGAGCCGGTCCTCCAGCAGCAGGGTGCCGGTGGGCAGGCGGGACATGTTCTGCAGCCGCAGCACCACCCGAGAGCTCGCCCCGACCGGCACCCGGTGCGGGTCGAGCGACCGGTTGCAGGCCAGCTTGTAGCGACTGCGACCGACGTAGGCGGCGGCCAGTAGGGGCAGGACGGCGAGCAGCACGGCCACCCGGAGCAGGTCCTTCTCACCGAGGATCCCGGCCGAGACGGCCGCGGCCACCGCGGCGGCCAGGAACGAGCGGCCCCGGGTGGTCAGCCCGCGCAGCCCTTCACGCACGTCACGGCCTCCGCGGCTCGTACGGCCCGCGGCCGTTGCCGCCGGCGGGGCGGGTGTCGTAGGGGGAGCGCTTGCGGTCGTTCGGCAGGGGCAGCCGGTGCACCAGGTCGGAGACGATCGCGTCGGTGGTACGCCGGGCCAGCTGAGCGTCGGCGGTGGGGATGATCCGGTGCGCGAGCACGGGCACGGCCAGCGCCTGGAGGTCGTCGGGGAGGACGTAGTCGCGCCCCTCGAGGGCGGCCACCGCGCGGGCGGTGCGCAGCAGCTGGAGGGTGGCCCGGGGGGAGGCGCCCAGCCGCAGGTCGGGAGCCTCGCGGGTGGCGGTGACCAGGTCGATCGCGTACTGCTTGACGGCGTCGGCGACGTGCACCTGGCGGACCGTGGCGATCAGCCGCCGGACGGTGGCCGCGTCGGAGACCGGGCGCAGCTGGTCGAGCGGGTCGGTGGCGCCGTGGCCGTCGAGCATCGCCAGCTCCGCGCCGACGTCCGGGTAGCCCATCGCGATCCGGGCGGTGAACCGGTCGCGCTGCGCCTCGGGCAGCGGGTAGGTGCCCTCCATCTCGATCGGGTTCTGGGTCGCGATCACCATGAACGGCGTCTGCAACTGGTAGGTCACGCCGTCGACGGTGACCTGCCGCTCCTCCATGCACTCCAGCAGCGCCGACTGGGTCTTCGGCGAGGCCCGGTTGATCTCGTCGCCGACCACCAGGTTGGCGAAGACGGCGCCGGGACGGAACTCGAAGTCGTGCGTCTCCTGGTTGTAGACGCTGACCCCGGTGACGTCGCTGGGGAGCAGGTCGGGGGTGAACTGGATCCGGCGCACCGAGCAGTCGATGGAACGGGCCAGGGCCTTGGCGAGCTTGGTCTTGCCGACGCCGGGGACGTCCTCGATGAGGAGGTGCCCCTCGGCGAGCAGTACCGCCAGGGCGAGGCGTACGGTGGCGGTCTTGCCCTCGATGACCTGCTCGATGTTGGCCACGATGGCCTCGCTCGCGGCACGGAACTCGTCGTGCGGCAGCAGGCCGCCGACCTCGTCCCAGGTCTGTTGTGTCACGGGCCTCCTCCTCGTCGCCGGAACGGCAGCTCTGTTAAGAGCACCTGGACCCGTCGTTGGGTTCGCGACGCCGAGCCTCGTCTGCCGCACAAATCTCACTGGCCTCTCAGGCTAACCATGTTTGTCGTGATCGCCGACCCCCGCGGTCAGACCGCCGGTTACGCCCCGAATATTCGTCAGGTCGGGGGACCGTACGGCCGTCGAGGCGGGGTCCGCGCGCCCGGTGGCCGGCGTCGGCGAGGCGTGGTGGCGGGCCACCGGCCCCACCGGAGCTGGGGGTACACTGCCGTCATGGCCGGAGTCTTCCTGCTTCTTAGCGAGCCGTGCTGATGCGCTGAACGCGCGACAGCACGGCGGCCCCTCCTGCGTGAGGGGCTTTTTTGTGCCCGTCGCCCGCCAGCCGGTGGGCGGGCGGGCGGTGAGCATCAGCAGACCGCACGAGACGACCGCGCCGAGCGACGCGAGGAGACGCGATGAGTGAGGCAGCCGCACCGGCGGGCGACATCCCCCCGTTCCGGTACACCGCGGC
The DNA here is from genome assembly GCF_004348525.1 of Micromonospora sp. 15K316. GTDB lineage: Bacteria > Actinomycetota > Actinomycetes > Mycobacteriales > Micromonosporaceae > Micromonospora. Next base: position 20,572 of record NZ_SMKG01000060.1, read on the forward strand.
CCTGGCCGACGAGATCGAGCACCGTTGGCAGGACATCTGGGAGCGGGAGGGGACCTTCCACGCGCCCAACCCGACCGGGCCGCTGGCCGACCCCGGCCACCCCCGGGCCGGCGCGGAGAAGCTCTACGTGCTGGACATGTTCCCCTACCCGTCCGGGGCGGGCCTGCACGTCGGCCACCCGCTGGGCTACATCGGCACCGACTGCTTCGCCCGCTACCAGCGGATGGCCGGCCGGAACGTGCTGCACGCGATGGGCTTCGACGCCTTCGGCCTGCCCGCCGAGCAGTACGCGGTGCAGACCGGCACCCACCCGCGTACCACCACCGTGGCGAACATCGAGCGGTACAAGGCGCAGCTGCGCCGCCTGGGGCTGGCCCACGACGAGCGCCGGTCGGTCGCCACGATCGACGTCGACTTCTACCGCTGGACCCAGTGGATCTTCCTGCAGATCTTCAACTCCTGGTACGACCAGGACGCGAAGAGGGCCCGGCCGATCGCCGAGCTGGTCGCGGAGTTCGAGGGCGGCAACCGGCCGACGCCGGACGGCCGCCCCTGGGCCGAGCTGTCCGTGGCCGAGCGCCGGAGCATCGTCGACGACCACCGGCTGGCGTACGTCTCGGAGGCGCCGGTGAACTGGTGCCCGGGCCTGGGCACGGTGCTGGCCAACGAGGAGGTCACCGCGGACGGCCGCTCGGAGCGGGGCAACTTCCCGGTCTTCAAGCGGAACCTGAAGCAGTGGATGATGCGGATCACCGCGTACGGCGATCGGCTGCTGGACGACCTGGAGACGCTGGACTGGCCCGAGGCGATCAAGCTGATGCAGCGCAACTGGATCGGCCGGTCCCAGGGCGCGAACATCTTCTTTCCCACCTCGACAAGTGATTCCGATGCCGCGGGCGAAGCCCGCGTCACTGTTTTCACGACCCGGCCGGACACGGTCTTCGGGGCCACCTACATGGTGCTGGCGCCGGAGCACGAGCTGGTCGACGCGCTGGTCCCGGCGGCCTGGCCGGAGGGGACCAAGGAGTCCTGGACCGGCGGGCACGCCAACCCGCGGGCCGCCGTCGAGGCGTACCGCAAGGCCGCCGCGGCCAAGACGGACGTCGAGCGGCAGGCCGACACGAAGGAGAAGACAGGCGTCTTCGTCGGGGCGTACGCCACCAACCCCGTCAACGGCGCGCAGGTCCCGATCTTCATCGCGGACTACGTGCTGGCCGGCTACGGCACCGGGGCGATCATGGCGGTGCCCGCTCAGGACGAGCGGGACTGGGCCTTCGCCGAGGTCTTCGACCTGCCGATCGTCCGGACGGTGCAGCCCGCCGAGGGCTTCGACGGCAAGGCGTACACCGGGGACGGTCCGGCGATCAACAGCGCCGCGCCCGAGCGCGGCCTGGACCTGAACGGCCTGGCGGTCGCCGAGGCCAAGGCCCGGATCATCGAGTGGCTGGAGGCGAACGGGCACGGCCGGGGCACGGTCACCTACCGGCTGCGCGACTGGCTGTTCAGCCGGCAGCGCTACTGGGGTGAGCCGTTCCCGATCGTGTACGACGAGACCGGCGCCGCGATCGCGCTGCCGGAGGAGATGCTGCCGGTCGAGCTGCCCGAGGTGGACGACTTCTCGCCGCGCACCTTCGACCCGGAGGACGCCCAGAGCAACCCGGAGACGCCGCTGTCGCGGGCCCGCGACTGGGTCGAGGTCGAGCTGGACCTGGGGGACGGCCCGAAGCGGTACACCCGGGAGACCAACGTGATGCCGCAGTGGGCCGGCTCCTGCTGGTACGAGCTGCGCTACCTGGATCCGACCAACGCCGACCGGTTCGTGGACGCGGAGAACGAGCGGTACTGGATGGGCCCGCGCGGCGAGGGCGACTGCGGGGGCACCGACCTGTACGTGGGTGGCGCCGAGCACGCCGTACTGCACCTGCTGTACGCCCGGTTCTGGCACAAGGTGCTGTACGACCTGGGCCACGTCTCCAGCTTCGAGCCGTTCCGCCGGCTGTTCAACCAGGGCATGATCCAGGCGTACGCGTACACCGACTCCCGGGGCAGCTACGTGCAGGCCGAGGAGGTCGTCGAGCGCGACGGCGGCTACTACCTGGGCGACGCCTCGGTCAACCGCGAGTACGGCAAGATGGGCAAGTCGCTGAAGAACGTCGTCACGCCGGACGAGATGTGCGAGGCGTACGGCGCGGACACGTTCCGGGTCTACGAGATGTCGATGGGTCCGCTGGAGGTGTCCCGCCCGTGGGAGACCCGGGCGGTCGTCGGCTCCTACCGGTTCCTGCAGCGGGTCTGGCGGGCCGTCGTCGACGAGCAGACCGGCGCGCTGCGGATCACCGAGGAGCCGGCCGACGAGGCCACCCGGCGGCTGCTGCACAAGGTGGTCGACGGGGTCCGCGCCGACATGGAGGGGATCCGGTTCAACACCGCGATCGCCAAGCTGATCGAGCTGACCAACGCGCTGACCCGGCTGTCGGCCACGCCTCGTGAGGTGGCCGAGCCGCTGGTGCTGATGCTGGCGCCGTTCGCCCCGCACGTGGCCGAGGAGCTGTGGCGGCGGCTGGGGCACGACGCCTCGCTGGCGTACGCGGACTTCCCGGTCGCCGACCCGGCGTTGCTGGTGGCCGAGACGGTGACCTACCCGGTGCAGATCAACGGGAAGGTCCGCGGCCGGGTCGAGGTCCCGGCCGACGCACCGGAGGAGACGGTCCGCGCCGCCGCCCTGGAGGCGGTGGCCGCCAGCCTGGCCGGCAAGGAGCCGCGCAAGGTCATCGTGGTGAAGGGCCGGATGGTCTCGGTCGTCGCCTGAACCGGCTCGTGGGCGCGCCCTTGTCGGGCGCGCCCACGGCGGGTTCGTGCCGGTCGGCCGGTGCGCCGCGCGGGGTTTGCGGCACCGCCGTCGAGGCCGGTGGCCGTACCCGGTCGCCGCGCCTATGGAACTGACGTCACCGACGACTCACGCGGCCAGCCGCCGGCATCGTCAACTCGACTTCATTGAAGTCGCGGTTTCAACGGCGGGTTATCGCCCCGATTTCCTGGATGTCGAGTGGATCAACCCGACCCGGGCGGGCTGACCCGAACCGGGCGGGTCAACCGATCCGAACGGGTCAGTTCGATCGCCGGGTGAGTCGGAGTTGGCGTCGGGCGTTCGAGTCGTTGCCGACATCAGCTCGAAAGGCTTCGCGGGGCGATGGTCCGAGCCGGGCTTCCACAACACGAGCGAGGCGAGTCGAACCGATCAGGCCAGGTCGAGCGCGGCCTCGACCGTCGGGCGGTGCCGGCGTAACCAGTCGTGCCAGCCGCGTACGGTCTCGACCACCCCGGCGGCGCGCAACCGCCGCATGCCGGGCTCGTCCCGTTCGGCGCCGGCGGCGATGCCCCGCCAGGTGCCCTCGACCTGGTCGAGTATGACGCCTACCAGTTCGGCCCGGGGGAGCAGCCCTTCGGCCGGCATCTCGTAGGCGTCGCAGAGCAGCGCGCAGCGGCGGGCCAGTTCCGTCGGGTCGGCCTCGTCGCCGAGCTCCGCCCAGTGCCAGCAGGCGAAGGCGACGTCCTCGATCCGGCGCCCCGGGCCGGCCCGGTCCCAGTCGAGGAAGACGATCGGCAGTGGCCCGTCCGGGGTGTCCCGGTAGACGGTGTTCTTCGGCGACAGGTCGCCGTGGCAGACCGTCTCGGCGGCCCCGGCCAGCGGGCTGCCGGCGCAGGCGTCGTGCAGCCGCCGGATCAGCCCCGCCAGCGCGATCAGCGCCGGGTCGGCGAAGTACGCCGGATCCTCGCGGTCCCGCCACGGCACCCGGCCGTCGACGTAGCTGAGCATCTGCCGACCGTGCTCGTCGGTGCCGAGGTGCCGGGGCGCGAGCTCCGTGCCGGTCCGCGCGAGATACGCGAGCAGCGCGGCCACGAAGTCGTCGCCCTCCGGCGCCGTACGCCGGACGCTGTCGCCGACGCGGACCACCTCGGCGATGAAGCCGCCGGGAAGCGGCTGGGCCGCCTCGACGTGAGCCGGGCCGCCGGCCGAGTCCGTGCTACCTGTCATCGGGTGGACCCGCCGCGGTCCGCCGACGCCGCTCCGCCCGCCAGAGCCGCCGGACCAGTACCGCGCCGGCGAGCAGACCGAGGCCGGCGGGGGCCACGGCGAACCACTGGACATCGCCCGGCGAGGTGACCGCGGCGCCGACCGCGGCGTAGCCGAACGCGCTCGGCACCGCGGCGATCACGCTGCCGGCGAGGAACGGCAGCAGCCGCGCCGCCGTGGTGCCGTAGCCGTAACTGACCAGCCCGAACCCGGCGATCGGCAGCAGCCGGACGGTGATCACCCCGAGCACGCTCTGCCGGGCGAACCAACCATCGAGCCGGGCCAGTCGGCCACGGACCCGGGCGGCGACGAACTCCCGCCCCAGCAGCCGGCCGACCGTGAACCCGACGGCGGCGGCCACCAGCGCCGCGGTCAGCGCGTACCCGGCGCCCTCGAACGGACCGAAGATCGCACCCGAGGCCAGGGTGATGAAGGTGCGCGGGACGAGGGCGACCAGCAGCAGCGCACCGCCGAGGACCGCCGCGACCGGCGCGAAGCCGCCGAGCCGGTCGGCCAGCCCGGGCAGCTCGGACGGATCCGGCCGGGGCACCACGAGCAGCAGCACGGCGCAGGCCGCGATCACGAACAGCAGCAGCGCGAACCGGACGGCCGACGGCTGCCGCAGCAGCCGCCGGACGGCGGGCGTCATGCGCGGGCGGCGGCCACCGCGGCGCGGCGCTCGGACCGGAGCCGGTCGGGCCAGGTGTCGTCCAGCGGCGGCAGCTGGTGGATGCCGGTGGCCCAGCGCAGCAGCAGGTCGGCGAGGGCCGGGTTGCGGGCCAGCGCCGGCCCGTGCGAGTACGTCCCGAGCAGCTTGCCGCGCCACGCGCCCTCGCTGGCGCCGTCGTTGCCGACGCCGGCGGTGACCCGGGCCAGCGGGGAGACGCTCGGCCCGAGGTGGGTACGGCCGCCGTGGTTCTCGAAGCCGCTCAGCGGCGGCACCCCCAGCCGGGCGTCGATGTCGCCGGCCAGCTCGCCGACGGCCCGCGTCTCGCCCCGGTCGGAGGTGATGTCGAGCAGCTCCAGCCCCGCGCACTTGGTGCCTTTGGCGAAGAACGAGTTGCCGAGCAGCTGGTAGCCGGCGCAGACGCCGAACACGACCGAGCCCTGCGCGACGGCGCGGTGCAGCGAGCCGTCGGCGATCAGCCGTTGCGCGCCCAGCGCCTGCGGGCCGTCCTCGCCGCCGCCGACGAGGTAGATGTCGGCGGTGGCGGGCAGCCGCTGGTCGGAGCGGACCTCCAGCACCTCGACCGGCAGGCCGCGCTGGCGCGCCCGCCGGGCGAGGATCAGGGCGTTGCCCCGGTCGCCGTAGGTGGAGAGCAGGTCGGGGTAGACCCAGACGATGCGCAGGCTCTCAGTTGACACGGTCCAACTCCGCTCGGATGTCCTGGAACGCGGTGTAGTTGGCGATGACCTCGAGGCGCCCCGGGGGCACCGCGCGGACCGCCTCGTCGAAGCTCCGTACGTGCTGGAACGGCACCTCGTTGACGTCGAGCCGCACGGCCAGGTCGTACGCCCGGTCGCCGGTGATCAGCACCTGCCGGCCGCGCAGCGGGGAGAAGTCGACGTCGAAGAGCCAGGAGGTGTCCAGCCCGTCGGGGTCCCGCGCGTTGATCGACAGCAGGGTGGGCGCCACGTCGGCCATGTCGAACGCCTCCAGCCAGCTGGCCGGGTTCTTGGCCAGCAGCAGCCGGATGAGGCGACCGTCCCGCTCGACCTGCGCGTAGCGGCCGGCGATCGAGGTGACGCTGGAGAGCCGGGAGACCGCGTCGACGGGGCGTACGCCGAACTCCGCCGCCACCGCCAGGGCGGTCGCCGCGTTGCCGACGTTCACCTTGCCGGGCAGCTGGAGGGAGACCTTGTGCCAGGCGCCGGTCGGGTCCAGCACGCCGTCGTCCTCGACGGTCCACTGCGGCTGGGGGCGGCGTAGCGGGCAGCCGGTGCACCACCACTGGTCACCGGAGCGCTGGATGGTGGAGCCGCACTCGGGGCAGACCCACGAGTCGTCGTGCCAGCGCTGTCCCGCGCTGAACCAGGTCACCTGGGGCGGGTTGATCCGGTGGTCGTGGTTGGGCGGCGGGGTGGCGGCCCAGACGACCATCGGGTCGTCGGCGTTGGCCACCACCCGGATGTCCTGATGGCGGACCAGGGCGGCGCGCCAGAGCTGCGCCATCATGGCGACCTCCTTGGCGCGGTCGAGCTGGTCGCGGGAGAGGTTGAGCAGCGCCACCACGTGCGGCTCGGTCGCCTCCAGCACCTGGGCCAGGTAGTGCTCGTCCACCTCGAGCACGGCGTAGGGGGTGCTGCCCGCCTTGGCCAGCGCGGAGGTGTGGCCGGTGGGCATGTTGGCGCCGAAGGAGTTGGTGGCGACCTTGCCGAGGACGCCTACCGCCGCGGCGGCCAGCCGGGTGGTGGTCGTCTTGCCGTTGGTGCCGGAGACCAGTGCGATCGCCCGGCCGGCGGCGAGGTGCGCGAGCAGGTCTGGGTCGATCTTGAGCCCGATCCATCCGCCGATCACCGAGCCGTCACCCCGGCCCGCGGCGCGCGACAGCGCCGCGGCGGTCCGGGACACGGAGCTGGCCACCTTCGCCCGCAGGGGCATCTTCGCGTCCGTCACGCGAGCGAGGTTACCGGACCATCGGTCTCGCCAGATCGCCACCGACGCCGAACCGTTCGGCCGGGGCGCTGTAGCGGGCGGCCGATTCCGCCTCCGCCGGACGGAGTCGATCAATGTCGGAAAGCGGACGCGGTCGGCGGACGGCTCCGGCCCCCCACTCCGCTCCACCCGTTTTGACGTGCGGTTTTAGGCGCGGATCGGCCGCGCCACGCGGGCATTTCTGGTTGCAGGTGGAGGGAAGTGGAGTAGAGTGGGGCCCAATGGTGAGGCCGGGAGGGCCCACCGGCCCGGGGGGTCAGCGGCGCCGCGAACGCCGCGCAGGGGCGAGGGGGTTGGGCCGTGTTTCTCGGCACCCACACTCCGCGCCTGGACGACAAAGGCCGGTTGATCCTTCCGGCGAAGTTCCGGGATGAGCTGGCGGGGGGTGTCGTGATCACCAAAGGGCAGGAGCGCTGCCTCTACGTGTTCCCGATGCCGGAGTTCCAGCGGATCGCGGAGCAGTTGCGCGCCCAACCGATGACGAGCAAGGCGGCCCGGGCCTACAGCCGGGTCTTCTTCGCCAGCGCGCATGACGAGGTGCCGGACAAGCAGGGTCGGGTCACCATCCCGTCCCACCTGCGGGGATACGCGGCGCTCGACCGGGACCTGGTCGTGATCGGCGCGAGCACGCGGGTGGAGATCTGGGACAAGGCCGCCTGGGAGAGCTATCTCGCCGAGAGCGAGGACGAGTTCGCCGACATCGAGGAGGGGGTGCTGCCCGGCGGTCTGTAGGGCGGACGGCGCCCGGCGTACTGCGAGATCTCCAGCCGCTTTCGAGTTCCTGGCACCCCTTCCCCGGTGCCAGGCGCACGATCTCTCGGGGGGCCGCGGCCTCGCGACGGGCGGGAGCGGATGGGGATCTGGCGGTACGGCGGCAGGCGCCGGCCGACGCGGGCGCGAGAAGGAAGAACGGTAACCAGCGGTGGGGGTCGACATGGGGGAGTTACGCGGCACGCACGTGCCGGTGCTGCTCGAGCGGTGTCTCGAGCTGCTGGCCCCCGCACTGGGTCGGGGCGACCGGACGGTCCACGTCGACGCCACGCTGGGGCTGGGCGGGCACGCCGAGGCGGTGCTCGAGGCGCATCCGCAGACGATCCTGATCGGGCTCGACCGGGACACGGAGGCGCTCGCGCACGCCCGCGTACGGCTGGCGCGCTTCGCCGACCGGGTCCACCTCGAGCACGCGGTCTACGACGAGTTGCCCGACGTGCTCGACCGGCTCGGTTACCCGGGTGTCGACGGGATCCTGTTCGACCTGGGGGTCTCGTCGCTGCAACTGGACGCGCCCGACCGCGGGTTCGCCTACGCGCAGGACGCCCCGCTGGACATGCGGATGGACCAGACCCGTGGGGTGACCGCCGAGGAGGTGGTCAACACCTATGGGCATCCGGAGCTGGCGCGGGTGCTGCGGGTGTACGGCGAGGAGAAGTTCGCCGGGCGGATCGCCTCGGCGATCCTCCGGGAACGGGAACGCGCCCGGATCACCTCGTCGGCACGGCTCGCCGAGCTGATCCGGGACGCCATTCCGGCACCAGCCAGACGAACCGGGGGACACCCGGCAAAGAGAACGTTTCAGGCTTTGAGGATCGAGGTAAACAGGGAGCTGGCGGCGCTGGAGACGGCGCTGCCGGCCGCACTCGACGCGCTCAACGTGGGCGGTCGCATGGTGGTCCTGTCCTACCACTCGCTGGAGGACCGGCTCACCAAGGCGGCGCTCGCCGATCGGGTCCGCAGCACGGGCCCGATCGACCTCCCGGTCGAGCTGCCCGGGACCGGCCCGACGTTCCGGCTGCTGAGCCGGGGCGCCGAGCTGCCCGGGGAGCTCGAGGTCGCCGCGAACCCGCGCGCCGCCTCGGTGCGGCTGCGGGCCGCGGAGCGCATCGACCCGGACGCGCAACGGCAGGGGCGGACCGACCGCGAACGGTCCCGTCGGCGCGTCAGGGCGATGAACCAACCGGGGGCGGGGTCCGTGCGATCCGTGGGGG
>NZ_SMKG01000061.1 GCF_004348525.1 Micromonospora sp. 15K316
TCGGGGGGCGACGGGGTGGGTCAGTCCTCGTCCTCGTCGTCGAGGCGGGCCAACCAGGTGGCGAAACGTTCGACGGGGGTCTCGAACTCCGGGTTCAGATCGACGAAGTCGCGCAGCCGCTCGGCGAGCCACTCGACGCTGATCTGCTCGTCGCCTCGGCGCTCGACGAGCTCCTCGATGCCTCGGTCGGTGAAGTACATGCCTACGTCCTTCTTCTGGCCCGACTGCGTGCCGGGCGGGTTCCACCGACGCAGCCGGGGCAGGGCCGTCCACGACGGTCCTGCCCCGGCTGGCGACGGTGCGATCAGGTCACGGGCGGGGGAGAGCCGCCTCGATCAGAGCGTTCTGCTCGACGTCGTGCATCTTCGCCGAGCCGACCGAGGGAGCGGCGGCCGCGGGCCGGGAGATCCGGCGCAGCCGCACGTCCGCGAGGTGCTCGAGCAGGTTGAGCGCGACGAACGACCAGGCGCCCTGGTTGGCCGGCTCCTCCTGCACCCACGCGAAGTCCTCGGCGTTCGGGTACTGCGCGAGCGCGGCTCGGATCTCCTCCACCGGCATCGGGTAGAGCTGCTCGATCCGGATGATCGCGGTGTCGGTGACGCCGCGCTCCTGCCGGGCCTGGAAAAGGTCGTAGTAGACCTTGCCCGAGCAGAGCAGCACCCGCTTCACCGACTCCGGTGCGGGGGCGGCCGAGTCGGCCAGCACCGGCTGGAAGGTGCCGGTGGTGAACTCCTCGACGCCGGAGACGCAGAGCTTGTGCCGCAGCAGCGACTTCGGCGTGAACACCACCAGCGGCTTGCGCTTCGACGACAGCGCCTGGCGGCGCAGCAGGTGGAAGTAGTTCGCCGGGGTGGTCGGGATGGCGACGCGCATGTTGTCCTCGGCGCAGAGCTGCAGGAAGCGCTCGGGACGGCCGGAGGTGTGGTCGGGGCCCTGGCCCTCGTGGCCGTGCGGCAGCAGCAGGGTCAGCGCGGAGCGCTGGCCCCACTTGACCTCACCCGACGAGACGAACTCGTCGATGACCGACTGGGCACCGTTGACGAAGTCACCGAACTGGGCCTCCCAGCAGACCAGCGCGTTGACGTTCTCCACCGAGTAGCCGTACTCGAAGCCCATCGCCGCGTACTCGCTGAGCAGCGAGTCGTGCACGAAGAACCGGGACCGCTCGCCCTCGCCGGTCAGCGACTTCAGGGGGAGGTAGTCCTCGCCGGTGCGCGCGTCCACGATCGAGGCGTGCCGCTGGACGAACGTGCCGCGGCGGGAGTCCTGCCCGGCCAGCCGCACGGTCACCCCGTCGTGCAGCAGGGAGCCGAACGCGATGATCTCGCCGAAGCCCCAGTCGATGTTGCCCTCGACGGACATCTTGGCCCGCCGGTCGAGCAGCTGCTGGATCCGCTTGTGCGGGGTGAAGCCGTCCGGCAGGTTGACGTGCGCGTCGCCGACGGCCCGGACGAGCGAGGCGTCGATGGCGGTGTCCACCTGCGGCTCCGGCTCCTCCTCGCGGCGGGGCCGGCTGAGCTGCCGCGGCTTGGTGGCGGCGTCCCGGGTGGCCTTGAAGACCCGCTCGAGCTGCGCCTGGTAGTCGCGGAGCAGCTCCTCCGCGTCCTCCACGGTGATGTCGCCGCGGCCGATCAGCTCCTCGGTGTAGAGCTTCCGGACCGAGCGCTTCGAGTCAATGATCTTGTACATCTGCGGGTTGGTCATCGAGGGGTCGTCGCCCTCGTTGTGGCCGCGCCGGCGGTAGCAGACCATGTCGATCACGACGTCCTTGTTGAACGCCTGCCGGTACTCGAAGGCGAGCCGGGCGACCCGGACCACCGCCTCGGGGTCGTCGCCGCTGACGTGGAAGATCGGCGCCTGGATCATCCGAGCCACGTCGGTGCTGTAGAGGCTGGACCGGGAGTACTCGGGCGCGGTGGTGAAGCCGACCTGGTTGTTGACCACGACGTGCACGGTGCCGCCGGTGCGGTACCCGCGCAGCTGGGACAGGTTCAGGGTCTCGGCGACCACGCCCTGACCGGCGAACGCCGCGTCACCGTGCACCGCCAGCGGCAGCACGGTGTAGCCCTCCAGCTTCAGGTCGATCCGGTCCTGCTTGGCCCGGACGATGCCCTCCAGCACCGGGTCGACGGCCTCCAGGTGCGACGGGTTGGCCACCACCGAGACCTTGACCGAACTCGCCCCGTCCGGGGTGGTGAACTTCCCGTTCTGCCCGAGGTGGTACTTCACGTCGCCGGAGCCCTGCGTCGAACGCGGGTCGAGGTGCCCCTCGAACTCCGAGAAGATCTTCTCGTACGGCTTGCCGACGATGTTGGCCAGCACGTTGAGCCGGCCCCGGTGCGCCATGCCGATGACGACCTCGTCGAGGCCCCCCTCGGCGGAGGCCTCCAGCACCTCGCCCAGCAGCGGGATCAGGGACTCGCCGCCCTCCAGCGAGAAGCGCTTCTGGCCGACGTACTTGGTCTGCAGGAACGTCTCGAACGCCTCGGCGGCGTTGAGCCGGTTCAGCACGTGCTTCTGCTCGTCGGAGGCGGGCTTCTCGTACTTGCGCTCCACCCGCTCCTGGAGCCAGCGCCGCTCCTCCGGGTCCTGGATGTGCATGTACTCGATGCCGACCCGGCGGCAGTACGAGTCGCGCAGCACACCGAGGATCTCGCGCAGCTTCATCCGCTGCTTGCCGGCGAAGCCGTTGACCGGGAAGGTGCGGTCCAGGTCCCACAGGGTCAGCCCGTGCTGGAGCACGTCCAGGTCGGGGTGCTTGCGCATCTTGAACTCGAGCGGGTCGGTGTCGGCCATCAGGTGGCCGCGCACCCGGTAGGCGTGGATCAGCTCGTGCACCCGGGCCGTCTTGTTGATCTGGCCCTCGCTGTCCACCGCGACGTCCCGCACCCAGCGCACCGGCTCGTACGGGATGCGCAGCGAGGTGAAGATCTCGTCGTAGAAGCCGTGCTCGCCGAGGACCAGCTCGTGCATGGCCTTGAGGAACTCGCCGGACTGCGCGCCCTGGATGACCCGGTGGTCGTAGGTGCTGGTCAGCGTGATGACCTTGCTGACCGCCATCTCGGCGAGGGTGGCCTCGGACATGCCCTGGTAGGGCGCCGGGTACTCCATCGCGCCGACGCCGATGATCGCGCTCTGCCCCTGCATGAGCCGCGGCATCGAGTGGACGGTGCCGATGCCGCCCGGGTTGGTCAGCGAGATCGTGGTGCCGCCGTAGTCCTCCATGGTCAGCTCGTTGCGGCGGGCCCGCCGGACCACGTCCTCGTAGGCCTGCCAGAACTGCCGGAAGTCCATCTGCTCGCAGCCCTTGATGGAGGGGACCACCAGGTTGCGGCTGCCGTCGGGCCGGGTGAGGTCGATGGCGATGCCGAGGTTGACGTGCTCGGGACGGACCAGGGCCGGCTTGCCGTCGACCACGGCGTAGGAGTTGTTCATCTCCGGGTGCTGGGCCATCGCGCGGACCAGCGCGTACCCGATGAGGTGGGTGAAACTGACCTTGCCACCGCGGCCACGGGCGAGGTGGTTGTTGATCACGATGCGGTTGTCGACCAGCAGCTTCGCCGGGACGGCGCGCACGCTGGTCGCGGTCGGCACGCTGAGCGAGGCGTCCATGTTCTGGACGATCTTCGCGGCGACGCCGCGCAGCGGGGTGGTCTGCGGGCCGGTCGCGGTCGGGGCGGACGTGGCCGCCTTGGCCGCCGGCTTCTCGGCCGGCCTGGCCGGGGCGGCCTTGGCGGGCGCTGCCGGGCTCGGCTTGGTCTCGGCGGCCGGGGCGGGGCTCGGCGCGGCCTTGGCGGGCTGGGCGACCGTGGCCACCGGCTCCTGCTGCTCGGCGGGCTCGGGCGCGGCGGCGGGCGCCGGCTTGGCGTCCGGGCGCGGGGTGCCCGCGCCGGGGCCGGGGCGGTAGTCGGCGAAGAAGTCGTGCCAGGCCGAGTCGACACTCTTGGGATCGGCGAGATACCGCTGGTACATCTCTTCGACGATCCACTCGTTCGGGCCGAAACCCGCCAGTGGGTTCTCCTGCGAAGTCTGCTGGGTCGACACGGCCGGTAATCGCCTCTTTCACGCGGGTTTGTGTGTCACGCGACGCCCGGTGGCCCCCCTGTACCACGGGCTGCCGGGACCCTAAAGGCTACGCCGTACAGATCCCTGCGGCATTTCCGCCTCCGCCGCGTGGTCCGTTTCACAGAAGATGCCAGAAGTTCACGAAGCGCTGCGTGTCCCATTGACTCCTGCTATGGCTATCCGCCCAGGTGACGGCGGACCGCGCCGGGCCCGGGGACCCCGGATCCGGTGGTCGTTCGCCACCGGATCCGGGACCGCCCGGGAAGGTCGGACACCCGCAGGATCAGGAGATGTCGCGCCGCCGCGTGATCAGGATGCCGGCGACGCCGCTGGCGAGCGCGTAGCCGACCAGCACCAGCGCACCGACCCACCAGGCGGGGACGAACTCGGACTGCCCCTCGGTGATCATCACCTGGGACGCGACGGCGGGCCAGATCACCTGCCACTTCAGCACCGCCTGCGAGTCGAGCAGGTTCGACAGCAGGAGGAAGAGCAGACCGACCACCTGGGTGCCGACCAGGTAGAGCACCGCCGCGGTGATCACGGCGCCGAGCTGGTTGGTGATCAGCGTGCCGATACCCACGCCGAGGATGGTCCAGATCGCGTACGCGAGCAGGTTGAACAGCAGGGCCCGCTGGACCGCCCACTCGCCGAGCTGCGTGCCGTGGTCGCCGAGGGTCAGGAAGATCCCCCCGGCCACCAGGTCGATCACCGTGGTCGCCAGCCAGAAGGCGAAGCCCAGCAGGCTGGCCGCGACGAGCTTGCCGACGATCACCGACGTGCGCCGCGGAGTCGCCAGGAAGGTCGTGGTCGCGGTCTGGTGGAAGAACTCGTTGGTGACCATCAGGATGCCGATGAGCATCACGAACATCAGCCCGAGGTACTGGCCCGAGGTGTAGATGTTCGCCGCCTGTGCCGCCGGCGTCGACTGCTCCCCGCTCATCCCGACGGTCTCGGCGTCGCCCCCGAGCACCGTGCTCGCGATCCACGCGTTGAACGCGAACGCCAGGACGATCGAGACGAAGGCGCCGATCGCCAGCCACCACCACGTGCTGGTGGTACGGATCTTCAGGAGCTCGGCCCTGACCAGGTTCATCGGATGCCCGCCTTTCCGGCCGTCAACTCCAGGAAGACCCCTTCGAGGTCGGGCCGTTCCGTGGTGAGTTCGTGCAGCTCGACGCCGGCCGTGAGGGCGGCCCGGCCGACCGTCGCCGCGTCGACCCCGGCGACCAGCAGCGTGCCCTGCCCGTCGGCGTCCACAGTGGCGTTCTGGTCCTTCAACGCCGCGGCGAGCGCCTCGGCCTGCGGCGTGCGCACGCGCACCCGCACGCCCTGCGTCATCGACCCGATCACCTGGTCGACGGTGCCCTGGCGGACCAGCTGCCCCGCCGCGATGATCACCACGTCGTCGGCGAGCAGCTGCATCTCCGACAGCAGGTGGCTGGAGACCAGGATGGTGCGCCCCTCCTGGGCCAGGCCCTTGAGGAACCCACGCATCCACCGGATGCCCTCCGGGTCCAACCCGTTGGCCGGCTCGTCGAGGATCAGCACCCGGGGGTCGCCGAGCATCGCGGCGGCGATGCCCAGCCGCTGCTTCATGCCGAGCGAGTAGCCCTTGAACTTCCGCTTCGCGGCCGGGGTCAGCCCGACCAGGGCCAGCGCCTCGTCGGCGCGCTGCCTCGGCAGCCCCGCCGCCGCGCAGAGCACCCGCAGGTGATTCAGCCCGGTCCGGCCCTTGTGCGCGCTCGAGGCCTCCAGCACGGCGCCCACGTGTCGCAGCGGCTCGGTGAGGTCGGCGTACCGCTGGCCGCCGATGGTCGCCGTGCCGCCGGTCGGGGTGACCAGGTTCAGCAGCATGCGCAGGGTGGTGGTCTTACCCGCGCCGTTCGGGCCGAGGAAGCCGGTCACCCGACCCGGCTCGACCGTGAAGGACAGGTTGTTGACCGCCCGGACGTTGCGGTACTGCTTCGTCAGGCCGGACACCACGATCTGACCACTGGTGGGGCTTCGCTGCCCGTCAGACATCGTTCTCCTCCCGTGCGGTGGCGTCGAGGTACGCCGCTGCACAGCGTGACCGGAGCATGCGACAAGGTCAATCAGGCGCGGTCCGTACCCTCGCCTCCGCCTCACGCAGGAGTCCGGTCATCCCCGAGGACTACCGGCCCGGCCCCGGCCCCGGCCCGATCAGGCTCCGCCCGTGCCGGACGGCAGGGCGATCCAGGTGGCCCGGGCGGCGGCGAGCAGGGCGCCGTCCGGCCCGTACAGGCTGGTGTGCACCCGTGCCTTGCGCCCCTCGACCGCGACGGTCACGCCGGTCACCACGCACTCGTCGCCCGGCTCGGGCAGCCTGATCACCCGGGCGGCCATCCGCCCCAGGACGTACGGGCGGCCGGGGGCGATCACCGACCAGCCGCCGGGGCAGTCCAGAGCCGCCCAGGCCGTCGCGCCGGTGACCTGCTCCGGGGCGCGAAACGGCGCCGCCGTCCGGCCGTCCGCCAGCCGGCCGGGGAAGATCCGCAGCCCGTCCGTCCGCTCCGGCCCGCAGACGTAGCAGCCGGGAAAGGGGTGCTCCACCAGTCCCGGGTACCGGGTGGCCGCGTCGACGGCGGTGGCCCGGTCCACCGGCGGCACCACCGCGTCGACGGGCGCGCCGGGGCGTACCTCGGCGACCACCTGTCCGGCCGGGTCGCGGACCTCGCCGTCGACGAGGGCCAGCGTCGTCTCCAGTGGCGGCGGCCGGCGCAGGGTCACCTCGACCGGTCCCGGCCCCGCCTCGGCGGCGAAGACTCCGGCGCTCCAGCCGCCGTTGCCCGAGCCGGGCGGCCCGTTGTAGCGGGATTCGATGCGCATCGGCCGACCTCCGTGGGGGCGGGTGGTCCGGCGCCGTCGCCGAACCCCGTCGGGCAGCCTCGCACGCCCGGTACGCAGGTCGCACACCGGTGGCCGGCCGTCGTTCACCGGATCGACACTCCTCGCCCCCCGGAGTGGCAACCCGGGACACCTACACAGATCCCATGGCCGTTCTGCACGCCGCGGGGACCCCCCTGCCGACCGCTGGGACACCCCTCACGACCAGTGGTTACACCCTGCTGATCGCCGACGACCCGAGTCAGGTCGCGGCCGCGCAACGCCTGCGTCACGAGGTGTTCGCCACCGAACTCGGCGCCACCCTGCGCCCGGGCGCCGCCGGGCTGGACGTGGACCCGTTCGACAGGTACTGCGACCACCTGATCGTGCGGCAGGACAGCACCGGGGCGGTGGTCGGCACGTACCGGCTGCTGCCGCCGGGCCGGACCGACCGCCGGTACGCCGAGGACGAGTTCGACGTGACCACGCTCGCCCCGCTGCGGGACGAGCTGGTCGAGGCGGGGCGCTCCTGTGTGCACCCGGACCACCGCGGCGGCGCCGTGATCAACCTGATGTGGGCCGGCATCGCCCGTTACCTGCACCTGCGCGGATCCCGCTGGCTGGGTGGCTGCGCCTCGGTGCCGGTGGCCGACGGCGGCCGGGCGGTGGCGGAGGTGTGGGCGCGGGCGCAGGCCCGGCACCTGGCGCCGCCGCCGCTGCGGGTGCGTCCACGGCGTCCGTGGTTCGCCGAGGCGCCGGCCGCGCCGGCCGCCGCGACCGGTGGGTCGGACGGCGCGAGCCTGGTGCCGCCGCTGCTGCGCGGTTACCTGCGACTCGGCGCGTGGATCTGCGGTGAGCCGTCGTACGACCCGGACTTCGGCGTCGCCGACTTCTACGTGCTCCTCTCCCTGGACCGGATGAACCCGCGCTACCTGCGGCACTTCCTCGGCGGGGTGGAGCAGTGACCGCCGTGCCGTTCGACCTGTGGCGCCCGAGGTCCGGCTGCGACGACGAGTGCCTGCCGGCTCCGGGGGAGACCCCGGCCGTGCCGGTGCCCCGGCAGGTGGCACGTCTGCTCGCCGGGGTCGGGATGCTGCTGCTCGGTACCGGACTGGCCGTGGTGCTGCCGGTGCTCCCGGCCCGGGACGGGCAGGCGGCGGTGCGTGCCTGGGCGCGGAGGACGGCCCGAGCGTTCGGGGTGCGGCTGGTGGTGCGCGGCCGGCCGCCCCGGCGGCGGGCGCTGGTGGCGGCGAACCACATGTCCTGGCTGGACATCCTGGTCGTGCTGGCCGTCGCCCCGACCCGGATGGTGGCGAAGCGTGAGCTCCGCTCCTGGCCGCTGATCGGCCTGCTGGCCGCCGCGGCGGGCACCGTCTTCGTGGACCGGTCCCGGCCCCGCGCGCTCCCGGCGGCGGTGCGCCGGGCCGCCGACGCGCTGCGCGCCGGTCGTGCGGTCGCGGTCTTCCCGGAGGGCACGACCTGGTGCGCGGGGGAGGGCGCGGTCGACTGCCGCCCCGGCGGTGGTTTCCGCCCGGCGATGTTCCAGGCGGCGATCGACGCCGGCGCCCCGGTGGTTCCGCTGCGGATCGCCTACCGCTGCGCGGCGACGGGGGAGAGCACCACGGCCGCCGCCTTCCTGGGCGAGGAGACCCTGCTGCGCTCGGTACGGCGGGTGATCGCGGGCCGAGGGATCGAGGTCACGGTGACGGTCGCCGCCGCGCTGCACCCGAGCCGGGACGCGGACCGCCGGGTGCTCGCCCGGGCCGCGGAGTCCGCCGTGCACCTGGTGCCGGTCGGTGCCGTGCGGTCCCGTCGGGCGGACGCCCCGGTCCCGGTGGCGCTGCCCTCGACCGGCCGGCCGGTGCGCCCGAGCCGGCCCGCCGCCGGGGGGCTCGACCTGGCGGCATGAGCGACTCGCGACACTTGTGTTGTCGCGATGTATCGCGTTACGGTTCCTCCCGTCGGGCGCGCTGTCGGCGCGTCCTCGAAGGGGGAGGGCGCCATGGCCGGTTGGACGGTCGACAGTCCGCAGCGGCTGAGCCTGGACGGGCCGGTCGAGCGGCTGGACGTACGCCTGTTCAGCGGCCGGCTCAACGTGGTGGCCACGGACGGGCCGGCCCGTGTCGACATCACCCGGGTGGGCCGCCGGCCGATCCTGGTCGAGCAGCACGAGGGGCGACTCTCCGTCCGGCAGGAGCGGCACTGGCACTGGCGGGACGTCCTCCGGTGGATCGGGCCGTTCGGCCACCGGGCCCGGGTGGACGTCTCGATCGCGGTGCCCGCCGACGTCCGGGCCGAGCTGCGGCTGGTGGACGGCTCGCTGGTCGCCTCCGGGCTGCGCCGGCACACCCGGGCCGACGTGACCTCCGGCCAGATCACCCTGATGGGACTGCGCGGCAGCACCGTGGCGAAGATCGTCTCCGGGCCGGTCGAGGCGCTCGGCGTCGGCGGTGACCTGCACCTGGAGACGGTCTCCGGCGAGGTC
The DNA here is from genome assembly GCF_004348525.1 of Micromonospora sp. 15K316. Lineage (GTDB taxonomy): Bacteria > Actinomycetota > Actinomycetes > Mycobacteriales > Micromonosporaceae > Micromonospora. The sequence goes on from NZ_SMKG01000061.1 coordinate 9,398, forward strand.
ATCCTGGCCGACAGCGCGGCCGCCCAGGTCCGGGCGCAGACGGTCTCCGGGGCGATCACCGCAGACCTGGACAACCCCCGCAGCAGCGAGATCCGGCTGCACACCATCTCCGGCAGCATCACCGTCCGCGTCCGTGAGGACAGCGACCTCGCCGTACGCCTGCACACCACGTCCGGCCGGATCACCTGCGGCTTCCCCCAGGTGATGCGGGAGTCGACGGTCGGCGCGGTGGCCAACAGCGAGGGAGTGCTCGGCGCCGGCGACGGTAAGCTCTGGGCGTCCGCCACGTCCGGCAGCATCGCGCTGCTCGCCCGCCCGGTGGACGACGACGAGGAGGATGAGCTGCCGTGACGGCCGTCTTCAGTCACGGGCGGCTGCGGCTCTACCTGCTCCGGCTCCTCGACGGTGGCCCGAAGCACGGCTACGAGCTGATCCGGTTGCTCGAGGACCGCTTCCTCGGCCTCTACGCCCCCAGCGCCGGCACCATCTACCCCCGGCTCCAGCGGCTGGAGGCGGAGGGGCTGGTCACCCACACCGCCGCCGGTGGTCGGAAGACGTACGAGATCACCGAGACCGGCCGTGCCGAGCTGCGGCAGCGCGCCGACGAGCTGGCCGCCCTGGAGTCGGACATCGCCGCCTCGGTGGAGGACCTCTCCGCGCTCGCCGGTGAGATCCGCGACGAGGTACGCGGCTCCGCCCGCGACCTCAAGCGGGAGCTGCGCGAGGCGACGCGGCAGACGCGACAGGGCCGGCGCGCCCGGTGGGAGCCGCCCTCGTTCACGCCCGGCCCCCCACCGTCCGCCGCCGGTCCCCGCGAGCCCGGTCCCGCCGTGCTGGCCGAGTTCGACCAGCGGCTGGCCGAGTTCACCGCCGAGGTGGGGCGGCTGGTCCGCGTCCGCCGGTTCAGCGACTCCCAGCTGCGCACCGCGATCCGGCTGCTCGACGGCGCGCTGGACGGGCTGCGCCGGCTGCTGCGCTGACCCACCGGCCCGCCGGCAGTCCGCCGCCCGGCTCACAGGTTCTTTGCAGGAACCGTCCAGCGCGGGCGCAGTCACTTCGCGGATGATGGGGCACATGCCCGCTACCCAGACCGAGGCGCGACTGCTCGTCGTCGAGGACGACCCCAACATCCTCGAACTGCTCTCCGCGAGCCTGCGCTTCGCGGGCTTCGACGTGGCCACCGCGACCAGCGGCAGCACGGCGCTGACCGCCGCCAAGGACCACCGGCCCGACCTGGTCGTGCTCGACGTGATGCTTCCCGACCTGGACGGCTTCGAGGTCATCCGGATGCTCCGGGAGTCCGGCACGCGCACGCCCGTGGTCTTCCTGACCGCGCGGGACGCGACCGACGACAAGATCCGCGGGCTGACCCTCGGCGGGGACGACTACGTCACCAAGCCGTTCAGCCTGGAGGAGTTGACCGCCCGGATCCGCGCGGTCCTGCGCCGGACGACCAGCGGGGAGCAGCCGCCCTCCCGGCTCACCTTCGCCGATCTGGAGCTCGACGAGGAGACCCACGAGGTCTACCGGGCCGGCCAGCGGGTGCAGCTCTCGCCGACCGAGTTCAAGCTGCTGCGCTACCTGATGTTGAACGCCAACCGCGTGCTGTCGAAGGCGCAGATCCTCGACCACGTGTGGAACTACGACTTCCGCGGCGACGACAACATCGTCGAGTCGTACATCTCCTACCTGAGGCGCAAGGTCGACACCAGCCAACCCCGGCTGATCCACACGCTCCGCGGCGTGGGCTACGTGCTGCGCAAGCCGGCGGCGTGAACGCGGTCGATCAGGCGAAGGGACGGCTGCGCAGCGTACCGCTTCGGGTGAAGCTGGTCACCGCGGTCCTCACGCTGGTCGCGCTGGCCCTGCTCGTGATCAGCTCGCTGACCACCTACTTCCTGCGCAACTACCTGGTGGGACAGGTCGACGGGCAGCTGCGTGGCGCGAGCCAGACGCTCGGAGCGCTCATCCCGGATCTGAAGACCCGACAGGTCACCGCCACGCTGCCCAGCGACTACGTGGTGGTGCTGGCCGGTCCCGGCGGTGTCACCCGGCCCAGTTACGACGAGATCTCGCTCGACCCTCAGCAGCTGCCCCGGTTCCCGTCCGATGTCGAGGGGTTCGCCGCCCTCGAGGGAGAGCCCTTCACCGTCCGCTCCGCCGACGGCCGGATGCGGTGGCGGGTGTACTACGCGGCGCAGGACGGGAACCAGGTGCTGGCCGTCGGGCAGCCGCTCGACGAGGTGGACCGGGCGGTCAAGCAGCTGGTCTGGATCGACCTGCTGGTCGGTGGATCGGTGCTGATCCTGCTCGCCTCGGTCGGGGCGGCGATCGTCCGGACCAGCCTCAAGCCGCTGGTCGAGATCGAGCGGACGGCGGCCGCCATCGCCGGGGGTGATCTCAGCCAACGGGTGCCCGATCCGGAGCAGGGGCAGGAGTACCCCACCTCGGAGCTGGGGCGGCTCTCCCGGGCGCTGAACGCGATGCTGAGCCAGATCGAGGCCGCCTTCACGGCCCGAGCCGCCTCGGAGAGCGCCGCCCGCTATGCCGAGGCGGCAGCCCGGGACGCCGCGGTCGCCGCGCAGGCCTCCGAGTCGCGGGCGCGACGCTCCGAGGAGCGGATGCGGCAGTTCGTCGCGGACGCCTCGCACGAGCTGCGTACGCCGTTGACCACCATCCGCGGCTTCGCCGAGCTGTACCGGCAGGGAGCGGCCCGCGACCCGGAGCAGACGGCCGGGCTGCTGCGCCGGATCGAGGACGAGGCGGCCCGGATGGGTCTGCTCGTGGAGGATCTGCTGCTGCTCGCCCGGCTGGACCGGGAGCGGCCGATCTCCCTGGCGCCGGTGGAGCTGCCGGTGCTCGCCGGTGACGCGGTCCAGGCCGCCCGGGCGGTCGCCCCGGACCGGCGCATCGAGCTGGAGATCGAGCCCGGCTCCGGCCCGCTGGTGGTGCTCGGCGACGACGCCCGGCTGCGGCAGATCATCGGCAACCTGATGACCAACGCGCTGAGCCACACCCCGCCGGACGCCTCCGTGACGCTGCGGCTGCGTGCCGAGCGCGGGGACCAGGCCGTGGTGGAGGTGGCCGACACCGGCCCCGGGTTGACGCCGGAGCAGGCGGAGCGGGTCTTCGAGCGGTTCTACCGGGTGGACGCGGCCCGCACCCGCCGGGCCGGGGGCCACACCGGCACCGGGCTCGGCCTGGCCATCGTGGCGGCGCTGGTCAGCGCCCACCGGGGGAACGTGGAGGTCGCTGAGACCCCGGGGGGTGGGGCCACGTTCCGGGTCCGGCTGCCGCTGGTGCCGGAGGCCGACCGGGACGGCGACTGATTTTCAGGCAACTTCCAGGTCGATTCCAGCTTGATCGCAGAGCCGAGGGAGAAGGTTAGGTCATGACCGAGTACGAGTCCGACCCGCAGCACCGGCCGACCGCCGCCGAGCCGTCGCAACCCACCGCCGAGCTGCCGCGCGTGGAGCGCGCGCAGTCCGACTCCCCGACCACCGACCAGCCTGCGGCTCCGGCCGCCTCCGCCCCCGCGGGGCCCGCCGGCGTCGAGGACACCGCAACCGGCCCCGGCCGGGATGCCGACGTGACCGCGCCGGTGGCGTCGACGCCCGGCCCCGGCCCGGACGCCGACCCGACCGTGCCGGTGGCGACGCCGGACGCCGACGTGACCGCACCGGTGGCCGTGACGCCCGGCACCGGCCGGGACGCCGAGGTGACCGCGCCGGTGGCGACGCCGGCCGGGACTCCCGCCGGGGCCGGCTACCAGCCGTACGCCGGCGTTCCGACCTACGCCGGCCAGCAGGTGCCGGGCCACCACGTTCCCGGGCAGCCGGGCCAGCACGTCCCGGGTCAGCACGTCCCGGGTCAGCACGGGTACCCGGCGCAGCCGAACGCCGGCTACCCCGGCGGTCAGTGGTACCCGAGCCAGCAGTCCGGCTGGACGGGCGGGGGCCAGCCGGGCGCCGCGGCGCAGCCGTACGGGCAGCAGCCGGGCCAGTCCCTGCCGCCGTGGGCGGTGAACACCCAACCCGACGCCCAGCCCAGCGGGCCGCGGATGGGCCGGATCGCCAAGTTCGCCGGCGGCGGCCTGCTCGTGCTCGCGTTGATGCTCGGCTCCGGGGTCGGCGGCGGTGCGCTCGCGCTCGCCCTGGACGGCGACGGTGGCGGTGTCACCCGTACGTACTCCGCCGCGCCGGTGATCAACAGCGCGGACCTGCCGAAGATCGCCGCCGCGGTGCAGGACAGCGTGGTCTCCATCGCCACCGAGAACGGCGAGGGCTCCGGCGTGATCCTGACCGCCGACGGCTACGTGCTCAGCAACAACCACGTGGTCGCCTCGGCCAGCGGCGACACCGTACGGGTGATCTTCGCCGACGGCACCAACGCCGAGGCCGAGATCATCGGTACCGACCCGAAGACCGACCTCGCGGTGGTGAAGGCCAACGGGGTGAGCAACCTGAAGGCGGCCAAGTTCGGCGACAGCGACGGCATGCAGGTCGGCGACCAGGTGCTCGCCCTGGGCAGCCCGCTGGGGCTGCAGGGCTCCGTCACCGCCGGCATCCTGAGCGCCCGCGACCGCACCATCCAGGCCGGCGACGGCCAGCAGCAGGACCCGCGCCAGACCGCCTCCTCGATCTCCGGGCTGCTCCAGACCGACGCCCCGATCAACCCCGGCAACTCCGGCGGCGCGCTGGTCAACACCCGCGGTGAGGTGATCGGCATCAACACCGCGATCGCCACCTCCGGGCAGAGCACCGGCAACATCGGCGTGGGCTTCGCCATCCCGAGCAACAAGGCGAAGGACGTCGCCGGGAAGCTCCAGCGCCGCGAGAAGGTGAGCCACCCGTCGCTCGGGGTCAGCGTGAACATGGCCGAGGGCGGCGGCGCGCTGGTCGCCGCCGTCACCCCGGGCAGCGCGGCCGAGAAGGCCGGCCTCCAGCGCGGCGACGTCATCACCCGGTTCGGTGACAAGCCGATCAACGACTCGGACGACCTCGTCGGCGCCGTCCAGGCCGGCAAGGTGGGCGATCGGGTCGAGGTGCAGTACAAGCGCAACGGCGCCGAGGCCACGGCGACCGTGACGCTCGCCGAGACGTCCTGACCGGGCACTGAACCTGCCTCCTCCTCCAGGCGGCGGGTGACGGAGACAAGGGGGTTGGCTCCGTCACCCGCCGCCACCTCCGCTGGCGACGGCGGTTCACCCGCACCGGGTGAACCGCCGTCACCCGTACCGGGGGCAGTGTCGGCACCACCGGCGAGGGGAGGGACGCGATGAGCAGCGCAGCCGTCGCCCGCGAGGACCAGCGGATTCAGCAGGACGTCCTGGCCGAGCTGGCCTGGGCCGCTGAGGTGCAATCGAACGAGATCGGGGTGAGCGTCGAGCAGGCCGTGGTCACCCTGACGGGCTGGGTCGACAGCTCGGCCCGGCGGTGGGCCGCCACCCGCAGCGCGCAGCGCGTACGCGGGGTGCGCGCGGTCGCCGACGACATCGAGGTACGCCTTCCCGGCAGCCCCGGCGCCACCGATCCGGAGATCGCCGTCGCCGTCGCCCGGGCGCTGGAGTGGGACAGCTTCGTCCCGGCCGAACGACTGGATGTGACCGTGTCCAACGGGTGGGTGATGCTCCGGGGCGAGGTGGAGTTCGGCTGGCAGCGCCGGAGCGCCGAGCGCGAGCTGCGCCGGCTGCGGGGCGTACGCGGCGTCACCAACCTCGTCGAGGTGCGCCCGCCCGCGCCGACGGACACCGACCGGGTGCTCCGCGACGTCCGGCGGGCCCTGGGGCGTGTTCTCGGCGGTGAGCGGGTCTCGGTGGCGGTGGACGGGGACACCCTGGTCATCAGCGGCGTGGTGCGGTCCTGGTGGGAACGGGACCAGGCCGAGCGGGTGGCCTGGTCGGCACCGGGCGTCCGGGAGGTGGAGAGCCAACTGCTCGTCGGCGAGTGAGAAGCCCGAGGACGGGCGGATGGAGCGTCCCGGTTGTCCGGTTTATCCGCGGGGTGCGCGGGAAAGCGGGCCGCCGGTGAACCGGTGTACCGCGCGCACCGCGGGCACCGCGCACCGGGAGGCGACGGGGAGGACGCGTGGGCGGGAGCCATCTCACGGGCGATCGGGACGCCGCCCGGCCGCTGCGGATCGCGATGGTGGTGCCGCCGTGGCTCTCCGTGCCGCCACCCGGCTACGGCGGGCTGGAGCAGGTCGTCGCGGGCCTGGTGGACGCCCTCGTGCGCCGGGGCCACACGGTGACGCTCTTCGGCGCCGGCGAGTGGCACGGCACGGCCGCCCAGTCCTTCGTCTCCACCGAGGCGCAGCTGCAGTTCGCGCGGCTCGGCGAGTCCCTGCCCGAGTTGGCCCACCTGGCCCGGGTACGAGAGTTGATCGGTCCCGCGGACTTCGACATCATCCACGACCACACCACCATCGGCCCGCTGGTGGCCGGCCGGCGCAGCGTGCCGACGGTCGCGACCGTGCACGGCAACCCCGTCGGCGAGTACGGCAGTGTGCTCAGCGACACTGACCACGGCGTCCGGCTGGTCGCCATCTCGCACGCGCAGCGTGGGCTGAACGCCGGGCTGCCCTGGGTCGGCACCGTGCACAACGGCCTGGACCTGCGGGACGTCCCGCACAAGTCCGCGCCCGCGCCGGGCCCCGTGCTCTGGCTGGCCCGGTTCAGCCCGGACAAGGGACCGGACATCGCGATCCGCGCCTGCCGCGCCGCCGGCCTGCCGCTGCTGCTGGCCGGGAAGTGCAATGAGCCCGCCGAACGCCGGTACTACGACGAGGTGGTCGCGCCGATGCTCGGCGACGACGTCGAGGTGGTGCTCAACGCCGACCGGGCGGAGACGCTGCGGATGCTGCTCGACGCCCGCTGCCTGATCATGCCGATCCAGTGGGAGGAGCCGTTCGGCATGGTGATGGTGGAGGCGATGGCGACCGGCACGCCGGTGGTCGCGCTCGGCCGGGGGGCCGTGCCGGAGCTGGTCACGACCGGAGTCACCGGCATGGTGTGCGGGGGGCCGGAGGAACTGCCGGCCGCCCTGCGCGCCGTGGAGTGGATCGATCCGGCCGACTGCGTGCGGCACGTGGCGGCGAACTTCTCCACCGGCCGGATGGCGCAGGGCTACGAGGCGGTCTACCGGCAGGTCGCGGCCGCCCCCTGGCGGCCGGCCCGGGAACCGGTCCGGCTCAGCGGCCGTTGACCCGTCCCGCCCGGCCGTTGCCCGGCGCACCGTTCCAGGGGTCCGTTCCCGGCTCGCCGCCTGGGCCGGCCCCGACGGCAGGGTTCACCGAACCCGGCCCGCGAACGCCGCGCAACGTCTGAATCTGCGTCGGGCTGAGGCGGTAGAGCGCGAAGACGGTGTCGGGTAGTCGATCGAGACGTCGGATCGCGTTGTGGATCTCGTCGTCGGTGAGATCGGGGTGGGCGCGGCGTCCAAGAGTGATCAGGCCGTGCCGGGTATAGCGGTTGAGAGCTGCTGCAACGTCGATGTAGTCGCGGGGTTGGGCGCGCGTGATCATCGGCGGCGACCTTGTGCCGATGACGTCGTCGAGGTGTCGCACTGGCCCGATATCGAGCACGACGGGGTTGTTGGTTCGGGCGAAGCGTACGAGCTGTAAGCGCACCGCTTGGTCGTCGCGGTGGACCTCGAACTCGGTCATGTCCTGGTCGAAGCCGTAGAAGACCTCGTGCAGCTCGCTGGGGTCGGCGATGGTGTCGACCTGGAAGCCTGCGTCGAGCAGGGCGGCGCGGACCATCTCGGCGGCGGCGACGCCGTCGTCGACTTCGTGAACAGGTCGACCTCTTCGGTGGGTCGCGCTCCAATGCCGTGGGCGATGCGGGCTTGGCCGCCGGCGAGGGCGAAGCCGTGGCGGCTGGCCGCGGTGAGCGCGATGCGCGCCACGTCGTGCTGGAACGGGTCCGGCGTCGGCGGCATCAGGGGGCGATACCTCGGGCGCGTAGCACGGGGTGGCGCTGTTCCCAGGCGTGCCGGACGCCGCGGGGTAGGTAGAGCTGGGGCCACAGCCGGGAAAGGGTCGGACCGTGTACCCAGGTGCGCAGCTCGTCGGCCCTCACGGCTTCTGCGAGGACCGTCCGTACATCCGAATGAGCAGGCTGGGACGTCGAGGTCTACGCGGCGGTCAGGCTGCCAGAACAGCCGGTGGGGCAGTTCGACGGTCCCGCTGGTCGGTCCGCGAAGGTCGCTGAGGTCAGGCGCCACGACCGGCGGCCGCCCAGGGCGGGCGTACAGCCCCCGTGGGCTGCGCGCGGAGCGGGCCGGGTCCATGCCTGCCGCGTAAGCCGTGTGTGGGGTCCGCAACCGGAGAAGCTGCGGCCGTGGACGCTACCGGATGCGGGGTCGTTGGAACGGGTAGGTTGAGGAACCAGCGCTACGGACGGGGCCTGGATGCGGATTCTGATCGTGACAGCGGGTTCGCGGGGAGATGTGGCGCCGTTCACGGGCCTGGGTCAGCGGTTGCAGCAGGCAGGGCACCAGGTGGCGCTGGCCGCGCACGCCCGGTTCGCCGATCTCGTACGCGAGTGCGGGCTGGAGTACCGGGCCCTCCCCGGAGACCCGGTCGAACTCGTGCGCGCCCGCACCGCCGCGCCCTCGCCGGAGGCCGCGCAGTCGGTCTTCGCCGCGTTCCTCGACGACCTGGGCGATGGTGTGCTCGCCGCCGCGACCGCGGGCACCGACATCGTGCTCACGGCGTTCGGCCCGGCCCCGCTGGCTCGGCTCGTCGCCGACGGTCTCGGCATCCCGAGTGTCGGGGTCTATCTCGTGCCAGGGGTCCCCACTCGGGAGTTCCCGCCACCCGGCTGGCCGGCCACCGGAGACCTGTCGCCCGCCGACAACATCGCCGCAGGCCGCGAGGTGCTCGCCCGGACCGGCTCCCTCTACGCCGACGTGCTGCGACGGCTGAGCGACCGGCTCGGTCTCCCCGCCGCCACCACGGAGGCGAGCCCGCCGGACGACTGGCCCATCTGCCACGGCTTCAGCCCGGCGGTCGTGCCCCGACCCGCGGACTGGCCCGCGGCAGCGCACGTAACCGGGTACTGGTGGCCGGCCAGGTCGCCGGACTGGCAGCCGCCGGACGAGCTGGTCGACTTCCTGGAGAGCGGTCCGCCTCCGGTGTTCGTCGGCTTCGGCAGCATGACCCCGGCCCACGAGCGGCTCCACGACGTCGTCGCGGCCGCCGTCAAGCGCGCCGGCGTGCGCGCCGTCGTCCAGTCCGGCTGGGCGGAACTCAGTCCCGCCGGTGACGACATTCTCACTGTCGGTGACGTCCCGCACGACTGGCTGTTTCCCCGTACGGCTGCCGTGGTCCACCACGCCGGCGCAGGTACCACCGGGGCCGGCCTACGCGCGGGCGTACCCGTCGTCCCGGTGCCCGTCCTGGTCGACCAGCCCTTCTGGGCGGACCGGGTGCACCGCCTCGGCGTGGCGCCGCAACCGCTGCCACTGCACGAGCTGACCGCCGACGCCCTGGCCGGCGCGCTGCGGAACTGCCTCGACCGACCGACCTATCGTGACCGCGCCGTCGAACTGGCTCGCCGGATCCGCGTCGAGGACGGCCCCGCCGGTGTGCTCTCGGTCATCCGCGACGTTGCGCCTGCTCACCCTCGGACGTGAGGCCGGGGCCGGTGAGGCGGTCTCTGGCCCACCACACACGTCAAGATCGCGCAACATCCCGGAAGTAGTGGTCGCCGGCGGCCGTCGAGGCCACTACTTCGGCGACGTTGCGCGATCCCGCCCCGCACCGTGAGTCACGGGATCCGTCAGAGGCCGGTGTCAGGATGCCGGCATGGCATATGACGAGGATCTCGCCAGCCGGGTGCGTGAGCTGGTCGGCGGTGAGCCGGGCATCGACGAGAGGCGGATGTTCGGCGGCCTGGCGATGATGCTCAACGGCAACATGGCGGTGGTCATCCGTGGCGCGGGAGGCTTGATGGTCCGCGTCGACCCGGCGCAGTCCGCGCAGTTCTTGACCGAGGACGGCGCCCAGCCCACGGAGATGCGCGGGTGGATCATGCGCGGCTGGGTCACCGTCGAGCCGTCGGCATGCGCCGAGGATGCCGATCTTCAGCGCTGGGTCGGCCGGGGCGTCACCTTCACCCGCGGCCTGCCGGCGAAGTGATCCTGGCGCACTCAGTCGAGCATCCCGGCTTGGTGGGCGAGGATCGCCGCCTGGACCCGGTTGGCGAGGCCGAGCTTCGCCAGGATCCGGCTGACATGCGTCTTCGCCGTTGCCTCACTCATGTAGAGCGTGGTCGCGATCTCGGCGTTGGACATGCCCCGGCCGACGGTCACCAGCACCTCGCGCTCCTTATCGGTGAGCACCGAGAGCCGCTGTTCGGCGTCGCGGCGCCGATCGGGGGTCGGCCCGGCGAACTTCTGCAGCAACCTGCGGGTGACCCGAGGAGAGATCATGGCGTCGCCGCGTGCCGCGCTGCGCACCGCGGCGACCATGTCGGTGGCCGACGCGTCCTTGAGCAGGAACCCGACGGCGCCGTTGCGGAGCGCGGTGTGCACGTACTCGTCGAGGTCGAACGTCGTGAGGACGACGACGTACGGCGGCCGGTCGAGCCGTGCGATCCGTTCGGTCGCCGTCAACCCGTCGGTGCGCGGCATGCGGATGTCCATGAGGACGACGTCCGGCCCGAGCGTCCGGGCAAGCTCGACGGCCTCGGCGCCGTCAGACGCCTCGCCCACCACCGTGATGTCGGGTGCCGCCTCGAGGATGGTGCGCAGCGTCGCGCGTACCATCCACTCGTCGTCGACGATCAGCGTCCTAGTCGGTGCGGTCATCGTCCTTCCCGGGTGCGACCGGCATGTCGGCGACCACCTCGAACGCGCCGTCGCGGGTGGGGCCTGAGGTGAGCGTCCCCCCGATCAGGCGGACGCGTTCGCCGAGGCCGAGCAGCCCGTGGCCGCCGCCGACCGGCAGGCTCGCGCGTTGGGCGGGCCGTCCGCGGCCGTTGCTGATCGTAACCCGCAGCGACTGCCGCGACTGCTGGATCCAGACGCGGGTACGGGCGCCCGGGGCGTGCTTGTGCACGTTGGTCAGGGCCTCCTGCACGACGCGGTACACGGCGTGCTCGACAAGAAGCGACGGGCGGGCGTTCGTTTCGTTCTCAACCTCCAGGGTCACCGGTACGCCGAGTTTCCGGGACTCCTCGACCAGCGCCTCGACGTCGGCCAGGCCGGCCTGCGGAGCGAGCGGCAGGTCGCCGTCGCTGCGGAGGACCTCGACGAGGGAGCGCAGCTCAGCGAGGGCTTCACGGCCGATCGCGCCGATCTGCCGGCCCATGCGCACGGCCTCCTCGCCCCCGGCCGCCTCCAAAGCGGTCGCCTGCAACACCATGAGCGACACCCGGTGGGTGACCACGTCGTGCATGTCGCGGGCTATCTGGGCCCGCTCGTCGCTGCGGGCCTGCGCCACCCGCTCGAACTGTTCGCGTTCGAGTCGCTCGGCCCGTTCGCGAATGCGTTCGACCAGTTTGCGTCGGGTACCGACGTACAGCCCGAGAAGGGCCGGCGCGACGCACACGGCAACCGTCACCGGTATCGCCCCGTCGGCGCCGGCGTACCGCCAGATCGGGACGCCGACCAGGACCACCGACACCAGGATGCTGACGGTGACCCTCGGCCACGCTGCCGTGCGGGTGGCCAGCGTGTACAGCGCGAGCATGACGGTCACCTGGGCCGACACGAGGGTGTTCGCCGCCAGCGTGCCGGCCAGCAGGATCACGGGGGAACGACGCCGCCGCCAGGTCAGCACACCGACCGCGAGCCCGACGGGGAGCCCGAGCCACACCGGGGGAAGGCGGGGCTCGAAACCGGCGAGGGTCGGTCCGAAGAAGTCCACCCCGAACTGGCCGGTCGCCGTGCACAGCGCCATGGCGACCGCGGCCGCCGCGTCGATCACGGGGCGGCGGCAGAACCATCGCACCACCTGGTGCAGGGGATGGGACCTCATCGTGCTTCCACACTAAGGCCGCCTGGCGGACGCCGGCGTCGGCGGAAAGTTGTACGCGACGGCCGCAGATCATCACCGACTTCATGAGCGACCGTCCCGGATCCGCCGATGTCCCCGGGGCCGCCGGCGGCAACGCTGGGCGCATGGGAAGTAAGCGTCTCGATCCGCGACGACTGCAGCTCGTCTTCGGTGCCTTCGCTCTCACCGCGGGCACCGTGACCGCGCTGCGTCCCGATCCGCCACACCCGCTCTTCACGATCGCGGCGGCCTGCGGCTACGCGCTTGCCGCCGCGCTGTCGTTCGGCGGCTGGTTCGCGCTGCGACGTGCCGCGACCTCCGCCCCCGCCCGAACGGTGCTGATCGTCTTCCACCTGCTGTTCGTGCCCGCGCAGTTCCTGTTCCTGCTCGCCCACGACCTGCCGTGGTTGGGTATGGCGCTGTCGTCCGCGATCGTGGTCAGCCTGAAGCCGCGCTTCCCGCGGTTGAAGCGGACGCCACGCAAGGTGTGGCTGACGCTGCACGTCGGCATCGGGGTCGGCTGGCTGGGCGTCGCGACGGGCATGTTGGTACTGGCGATCGTCGGAGCGTCCGCCGACAGCCACGAGATGCAGCACGGGGCGTACCTGTTGCTGCACCGATTCGACCTTCTCCTGGCGATCCCGAGCGCCTTCGCCACGATCGTCACCGGTGTCGTGGTCTCGCTCGGCACACCGTGGGGTCTCGTCACGCACAAGTGGGTGCTGGCCAAGCTGGTCATCGCGCTCGCCCTGCCGTTGCTCGCGTCCTTCGAGGGCCCCTGGATCGAGGAGCTGGAGGCGCGCAGCGCGGACGGCGTGATCGAGACCGGCACCACCGGGCTGCTGCTGACCGGCGCGATGGGCCTGTTCACCGTCCTGCTGTGGACCGCGGTGGTCCTCTCCGTCTTCAAGCCCGGCGGCCGCACTCCGTGGGCGCGCCCGAAGGGCGAGCGGCGGGGCCGCCCGGTGAACGCCGCACGCGCTCCCGCCCTCGCGTCCCCGCATCGTCCCGTACCGGTGAGTGATTCAGGAGGAGGAGACTCGTGACGAGCGCGTACGCGATCGAGGTCGAGGCGCTGACGAAGACGTTCGGCAGGCTCAAGGCGGTCGACGGACTGAGCTTCACCGTCGAGTACGGCAGCGTGGTCGGCTTCATCGGCCCCAACGGCGCCGGCAAGACGACCACCATGCGCTCCCTCGTCGGGCACGTCCGCCCGGACGCCGGCCGCGTGCACGTCGCCGGACGACCGTACCGGGAACTGGCCGACCCGCTGGGCACCGTCGGCGCCGTTCTCGAGACCGGAGCCGTGCACCCGGGGCGCAGCGGCCGTAACCACCTGCGGATCCTGGCCCGCCAGGCCGGGATTCCGAGGCGACGTGTCGAGGAGGTGATCGACGGCGTCGGTCTCGGGCAGGCGGCCGCACGTCGAGTGGGCGGCTACTCGCTCGGCATGCGCCAGCGGCTCGCCCTGGCCGCGGCCCTGCTCGGCGACCCCGCCATCCTGATGCTCGACGAACCCGCCAACGGACTCGACCCCGAGGGCATCCGCTGGCTGCGCGAGTTCCTGCGCGGCCTCGCCGCCCAGGGACGTGGCGTGCTGGTGTCCAGCCATGGGCTGCCCGAGCTGGCGCTGATGATCGACAAGGCCGTCGTCGTCGGGCACGGGCAGCTCATCGCCCAGCAGCCGCTGGCCGACCTGAGAAAACTCGCCGGCGGCCCGACAGTGCAGATCAGCGTCCCGGAGCCGGATCGGCTCGCCGCCCTGCTGCGCGAGCAGGGGCACCGAGTCCTCGAGTGCACCGGGCGCGTCGTCACCGTCGCCGGCGACGACGCCCGTTCCGTCGGCCGGGTCGCCTTCGACCACGGCATCGGGGTGGACCGCCTCCTCGTCGAGGAGCCCTCGCTGGAAGAGGCCTACTTCCGCCTCACCACTGGAAAGGATTCGATCCGATGAGCGCGCTGACCCGGGCCGAGCTGATGAAGCTGCGCACCGTGCGGTCCACCTGGATGGTGCTCCTCGTCCTCCCGGTCGTGGCCGTGGTGAGCCTGATGGATGCCGCGCTGGACCCGGTGGAGCACAACACGACCGTGGCCGACTTCATGGACGTCTCACTCGCCGTGGTGAGCGTGGTCGTGGCCGCCTTCGCCGCGGCTCTGGTCGGCGGCGAGTTCGCCCGCCGGACAGTGGGACTCGACTACCTGGCGGTACCGAAGCGTGTGCCTGTGCTCGCCGCCAAGGTGTCGGCGTTCGCGGGCGTCGGGGCCGTCCTCGGGCTGCTGTCCACGCTGCTGGCGACAGCCGTGGTCGTACCGATCGCCATGGGGCGCGACGTCGCGCTCGACGGTGCGGGCGTTGCCGTCCTGCGTGTCCTAGCTGTGGCGGCCGCGGTCGGCGTCCTCGCCGCGTTCGGTACCGCCATCGGTGTGCTGGTGCCCCACCCGGGCATCGCCGTGGGGGCCGTCGTCGGGTGGCAGGTCGTCGAAATGCTCCTCGGGATGGCCTTCGGTATCGGCGACGTCCTGCCGATCGGCCTCGTCACGGCAGTCGCCCAACGGGCCGGCACCGCGGCGCTGCCGGTCGCGTTCGGCCTCCTGTGCCTGTACACCGCGAGCGTGGTGGGGGTCGCCCTGCTCGTCGCGAGACGCCGCGACCTCGCCTGATCATCGAGCCGCGCCTGATCATCGAGCCCACGCCCGCGGCTACCCAGCCGGCGCGCCCGCACGGGTGGGAAACCACGTCGTGGGAGCGCCGCGTCGGGTGACCGGGGCCGGGGGCCTGATCGCGGCTGCCTCAGCTTTCGATGCCGGCGCTGGCGAACAGGTCGAGCTGCTTCCCGGGGTCGGCTGCCCGTTACGTTGCCCATCCGGCGTCCAGGCACGGCCGCAGGCGTCGAGGACGTCGTTCCAGCCGGGGTCTTGGATCCCGGGCGGTCGCGCCGGGCGATGACGGCCTGCTCGCAGCGGCGGATCCGGCCATCGGTGACCCGGCCGCTGTCGAGCACGGCGCCCAGGTCGGCCCAGGCCAGCAGCGGGCGGTAGTGGCCGGGCTCACCCGCGCTCAGCCGCGAGCCGGACGGCGCGGTCGTGCCAGGATGAACGGCATGGCGGGGGGACCGGTGGCGTTCGTGCTCGGCGGCGGCGGTGTGCTCGGCGCGGTCGAGGTGGGCATGCTCCGTGCGCTGTTCCGCGCCGGAATCCGGCCGGACCTGGTGCTCGGCACGTCGATCGGGGCGGTCAACGGGGCCCTGGTCGCCGCGGACCCGTCCGAGGCGGTCACCGACCGGCTGGTCCGGCTCTGGGCGTCGCCCGAGGCGAGCGAGGTGTACGGCGACTCGGTCGCGCGCCAGCTCCGCCGGTTCGCCGCCCGTACGCACCTGCACTCGCCGCGCCCGCTGCGCCGGCTGCTGGAGTCGGAGCTGGGTACCGAGACCACCTTCGCCGACCTGCGGGTGCCGTTCCGGTGCTGCGCGGCGCACATCGAACGGGCCGCCGAACACTGGTTCGACAGCGGGCCGGTGGTGCCGGCCGTGCTCGCCTCCGCCTCGGTGCCCGGACTGCTGCCGCCCACCGAGATCGACGGCGCGCACTACGTGGACGGTGGGATCGTCAACTCGATCCCGATCGGTGAGGCCGTCGCGGCCGGCGCGACCCGGATCTTCGTCCTCCAGGTGGGCCGGATCGAACGGGAGCTCTCCCCACCCCGCCGCCCCTGGGAGATCGCCCAGGTCGCCTTCGAGATCGCCCGCCGGCACCGGTTCTTCCGGGAGATGGCCGCGCTGCCCGAAGGAGTCGAGGTGCACGTGCTGCCGACCGGCGGGCTGAACCCCCGCGACGACACGCCGTGGGCGTACCGGGACATGGCGGCCGTGGGCCGGCGGATCAGCCGCGCGTACACCGCCTCACGGCGGTACCTGGCCAACCTGGAGCGCTGATGCCGCTGCCGCCATGGTGGACGCGCCGGGTGCTGCTGGGGCCCGCCGTGGTCCTGCTCGCCGTCGCGGTGGTCACCACCCTGCCGGTCTGGGCCCTGCTCGCGGCGGCGCTCTCCCCGCTTGTGCCCGGTCGCCTGCGCCCGCTGCGCCTGCTCTGGATCGGCACCGTCTACCTGGTCTGGGACGCGGCGGCACTGATCGCGCTCTTCGCGCTCTGGGTGGGGGCCGGCTTCGGCGCCCGGGTGCACTCGCCGGCCTTCCAACGGGCCCACTACGTGCTCGCCGGCTGGTTCCTGCGGGTGCTCTTCTGGCAGGCGCGGTGGACGCTGCGGCTGCGGATCGACGTGACCGGGGCCGACCCGGACACCGCCCTGCCCGGCCGGCCCGAGCTGGTGCTCTGCCGGCACGCCGGGCCGGGCGACTCGTTCATCCTGATCCACGCCCTGGTGAACTGGTTCAAGCGTGAGCCGCGGATCGTGCTCAAGGACAGCCTCCAGTGGGATCCGGCGATCGACGTCCTGCTCAACCGGCTGCCGAACCGCTTCATCGCGCCCTCGCCGGACCACGACCGGGCCGAGGCGGTGATCCGTCAGGTCGGGCACCTCGCCGCCGGCCTGGACGACGACGACGCCTTCGTGATCTTCCCGGAGGGTGGCAACTTCACCCCCACGCGGCGGTTGCGGGCCATCGCCCGCCTGCGCTCGCTGGGCCTGGAGCGGATGGCGCTGCGGGCCGAGCGGATGCGGCACGTGCTCGCCCCGCAACCCGGTGGACTGCTGGCCGCGCTGGACGCCGCTCCCGAGGCCGGGGTGATCTTCGTGGCGCACACCGGTCTGGACCGTATGGTGACCGTCGCCGACGTCTGGCGCGAACTGCCGATGGACAAGCGGATCGTGATGCGGTTCTGGTCGGTGCCGCCCGAGGAGGTGCCGACGGGCCGGCAGGAACGCATCGACTGGCTCTTCGACTGGTGGGCCCGGATCGACGAGTGGATCGCGGCGAATCGGGACGGCGTGGTCGAGAGCGACGGTGAGCCCGCCACGTAGGGTGCGGTCGTGGACCAGATCAGCGTGGTGACGACCGTGGTGGACGCCCGTTCGGTCGCCGACGTGCTGGCGGCGGTCGCCGTCACCGGCCGGCTCGCGGCCTGCGCCCAGGTGGGCGGGCAGGTCGACAGCACGTACTGGTGGCGCTCCGGTGTGGAGACCAGCAGCGAGTGGTCGGTGCAGTTCAAGACCGCCCCGGACCGGGTGGCCGCGTTGGTCGACCGGATCCGCGCCAACCACCCGTACGAGGTGCCGGAGATCCTGGTGAGCCGGGTGGAGAGCGGGGACCCCGCGTACGCGGCCTGGGTCTACGAGCACACCCGCCCCTGAGCGGGCGCCCTGCTCCGGGGCGTCGAGGTAGGGACGGCCCTACCCCCACTCGGGGGCTCACAGGGTTACTCAACGCTACCGATCTCCGGAGACTCGATGGAGGGGGTCGAGCCGCACGGCCGGCCGTACATCGAGGAAACAGGAGCGGCCATGGTGCTGACAGCGGTGGCGGACCCGCCGGTACGGCGAGGGAGTGACTACGCGCAGTTGTCTCGACGGATCAACCAGGCGGGCCTGCTGCAACGCCGTCCCGGCTGGTACGTGGCGCGGATCCTGCTCACCCTGGGCATCTTCGCGGCCGGCTGGGTGGCGGTCTTCGCGGTGGGGGACTCCTGGTGGCAGGTGCTCGTCGCGGTCGTGATGGCGGTGGCCACCACGCAGGTGGCGTTCCTCGGTCACGACGCCGGACACCGGCAGATGTTCCGCCGGCGCGGCCCGAGCGAGGCGGTCGGGCTGCTCGCCGGCAACCTCGCGGTGGGGCTCAGCTACGGCTGGTGGGTGGACAAGCACAACCGGCACCACGCCAACCCGAACCACGAGGACGAGGATCCGGACGTCGGCGCCGGCGCCCTGGTCTGGACGTACGAGCAGGCGCGCGACACCCGGGGCTTTGGGCGCTGGCTCGCCCGGCGGCAGGCGTACCTCTTCTTCCCGATGCTGCTGCTGGAGGGGCTCAACCTGCACGTGGCGAGCATCCGGGCGATCGCCGGGCGGGAGCCGGACGGCCGGTTCCGGACGCCGATGCGGCACCGGCGGGTCGAGGCGCTGCTGCTGGGCGTGCACACGGCCGGCTACCTGGGCGCGCTGCTGCTGGCCATGTCACCCGGTAAGGCGCTGCTCTTCGCGGCCGTCCACCAGGGGCTCTGGGGGCTCTACATGGGCTGCGCCTTCGCCCCGAACCACAAGGGCATGCCGATGCCGACCGCTGAGGACGAACTCGACTTCCTGCGTAAGCAGGTGCTCACCTCCCGTAACGTGCGAGGCGGTCGCTTCGTCGACGTGGCGCTGGGCGGGCTCAACTACCAGATCGAGCACCACCTCTTCCCGAACATGCCGCGGGCGAACCTGCGCCGGGCCCAGCCGCTGGTGCGGGCGTACTGCGCGGAACAGGGCATCCCGTACGCCGAGACCGGGCTCGTCGACTCGTACCGGCAGGCGCTCGCCCACCTGCACGAGGTGGGGCGTCCGCTGCGCGGCTGACGGGTACCGGCCTGGCCGGCCGCGTGGTCCCGGCGCGACACCCCGCCGGTACGCGCGGCCGGCGGGGCTCCCCGCCCCGGTAGGGTCACCCCATGGCAGACGTGCTCACCGCGGAGGCGGTGGAACAGGAGCTGGGCGGGCTGGCCGGATGGTCGGGCGACCCGACCGGGATCAGCCGTAGCGTCGAGCTGGCCAGCTTCCCGGCCGCCATCGCGCTGGTGGACCGGGTCGCCGAGACGGCCGAGCAGCTCGACCACCACCCCGACATCGACATCCGGTGGCGCACCGTGACGTTCCGGTGCGTCACCCACTCGGCCGGCGGGGTCACTCGGCGTGACTTCGGCCTGGCCCGTCGCATCGACGAGATCGTTCGGAGCGCCCGATGAGATTCGAGATCAGCAAGGTGTTGGACGCCATCGAGGGTCGGGTCTGCGTCGACCCGTCGCTGGCCCGGGCCGTCCTCGACCTGGCCGAGGTGATCCGCTACCAGGACATCGACGGTGGCCGCCCGGCCAGCCTGCTCCGGCTCGGCATGGTGATCGACGCCCTCTCCCGGCAGCTGGAGGAGGACAGCGTCCAGGTTTACGCCGTGGTGCACCGGGCGCTGCTCTCCGACGCCGACCTCACCTCGAACGAGCGGATGGTGGTCCGCCGGTGGGCCGACGACGGGCTGGTCGAGGTGCTCGACAACCCGGGTGACCGGATGTTGGAGGTGGCCGACCTGCTCGGCCTTCCGGTGCTCACCCGGGCCCGCCTCGACGGGCTGCGCGGGCGGTTCCCCTGGGTGGCGGAGGAACCCGGTCGGGTTCTCGCCCCGGTGCCGGGCGCCGGCGGGCCGAACCTCGTCGCGCACGTCGGGGGCGGCGACAAACCGGCGGCGGGCCGCCGTTCCCCGGCCGGGGCGAAGCTGCTCACCCGGCAGTGGCGGTGCCCGGAGTCGGGCTGTGCGCTCTTCGGCGGCGGTGGTGGCGGCTCCTTCGCCGACCTGGCCCGGGTGCAGCGCAGCCCCGCCGAGCAGGCGCCGCCCGCGCTGCGCGGCGGCGTGCCGACCTGCCCCCGGCACGGCACCCGGCTCCAGGACGTGGGCCCGCGGCCGCGTACCGAGGTCCTCGCGGTACGGATCGGTGGGCTCGTCCGTCGCCGGTTCGTGGTCAGCGAGGAGCGGGCGGTGCTCGTCGGCCGGGCCCCGGAGGGGGAGGGCGGGGT
>NZ_SMKG01000062.1 GCF_004348525.1 Micromonospora sp. 15K316
GCACCGACACATCCCGCCCCCTCTTCCGATCGATGATCTCCACGGATGGGCCTGGCGGTTTACTCTTGTGTGTGCGCGTTCACGTGCATGACGACCCCCTGAGGGAGGCCAGACAGTGAAGACCTCGAACCCGGTGCTCGCCCGGCTCGGCCAGGCGGCCGAGCGCGAGCGCTCCGCCGGGTACGCTCCGCCCGGGCCGTACGGCGCGCCCGGCGTTCCCCAGCAGTACCCGAGCCAGGCCGGATACCCCGCGGGTTACCCGGCGGCACCGCCCACCGTGACGCCCATGTCCATCGACGACGTGGTGGTCAAGACCGTCACCCTCCTCGGCATCCTCGGTGTCTCCGCCGCGGCCGCCTGGGTGCTCGTGCCCGACGCGCTGGTCGGCGTGGCCTGGATCGGCGCCGCGGTGGTCGGCTTGGTCCTGGGCCTGATCATCTCGTTCTCCCGGATGGCGAACCCGGCGCTGGTGGTCACCTACGCCGTCGTCGAGGGCATCTTCGTCGGCATGGTGAGCAAGGCCTTCGAGCGGTCGTACGACGGCATCGTGCTCCAGGCCGTGGTCGCCAGCTTCGGTGTCTTCTTCGTGATGGCGATGCTCTACAAGGCGCGGGTCATCCGGGCCACCCCGGCGTTCGTCAAGGGCCTGGTCGCCGTGATGGCCGGCCTCTTCGCGGTGATGCTGATCAACCTGGTGCTGGCGCTCTTCGGCGTCAACACCCACCTGCGGGACGGCAGCAAGCTGGCCATCGGTTTCAGCCTGATCTGCATCGTGGTCGCCGCGCTGAGCTTCGTGCTCAGCTTCAAGGAGGTCGAGGACGGCGTCCGGATGGGCCTGCCGCAGCGCTACTCCTGGGTCGCCGCCTTCGGCATCCTGGTCAGCCTGGTCTGGCTCTACCTGGAGCTTCTGCGCCTGCTCAGCTACTTCCAAGGCGACGACTGACCCTCGTCCGCCCGCGTTCGACCGGCGCCCGTTCCCGCACCGCGGGGCGGGCGCCGTCGTGTTCGGCCCCGTCCCGCCGGGACGTGCTGAACCGCTGCGGTTGCCTGGGTGCTGATCCGCCGCGGGCGGCGGCGCTCGCGATTGCCGAGCACCGGGTAACGCCCGTTCTTCGGGGGCAGGGAGGTGGTTTTCCCGCCGCCGTCGGACCCGCCGGTGCACAGTGACTGCGAGGGGTACGGCGGCGAGGGGGTGACGCGGTGCGCAGCAGCAACCCGGTACTGAACCGGGTCGACGAGACCACGCGGCTCTCGGGCCCGGTGTTCGGCGTCGCGGACGAGATGACCGTCGACGACGTGGTGGTCCGTACCGTCGGGCTGCTCCTGCTCACCGGCGCCACCGCGCTGATCTCCTGGATCTTCGTGCCGCAGGCGGTCTGGGTGCCGGCCGCGCTCGCCGGCACCGCCCTGGCGGCGATCGTGCTGGCCCTGGTCATCTCCCTGCGCGCCATCACCAACCCGGTACCCATGGTCGTGTACGCGGTGATCGAGGGCCTCCTGCTCGGCGTGGCGAGCCGGGCGTTCGAGCTGGTCTACCCGGGCATCGTCGCGATGGCGGTGGCCGGGACGTTCGGTGTCTTCCTCGGCATGGCGTTGCTCTACCGGGCGCGGCTGATCCGGGCCACGCCCCGGCTGGCGCGCCTGGTCATCGGCACCCTGCTCGGCATCGTCGCGATCGGCCTGGTGAACCTGGTGGTCTACCTGGTCACGGGCCGGCAGGGCCTGGTCGTCTACAGCCTCACCGGCGAGGTCGGCGGCTGGGCGTACGGCTTCGCCATCATCGCGATCATCGCGGGCGCCTTCAGTTTCATCCTCGACTTCGACCTCATCGAGCGTTCGGTCCGCGCCGGTCGCCCCCGCCGGTACGCATGGCTCTGCGCGTTCGGACTGCTCACCGGCTTGGTCTTCCTCTACTGGCAGCTGCTGCGGCTGCTCAGCTACCTGCGCCGCTGAACCCGGCGACGCCCGCCGTCGCGCCCCGGGCCGGTCCGTAGACTCGGCACGGTGAGCGCAGCGGAACTGGAACAGGCGGTACAGCTGCTGGTCCGCCAGGTCGGGCACTGGGAGCAGCCCCGGTGGGCGGCGACCGGGGCCACCGGCAACGTCTCCCGCGCGGACGCCGTGCACCGGCTGGTGCAGGAGATCGCCAACCTCGCGGCCGACGCCGAGGGCGAGCCACGTCGTACGGTGCCCAGGCTGACGAACGACCTGGCCCTGACCGACCAGCTCCGGGTGGTCGCCGCGGACCTCATCGCGGCCGGTGCGGCACCCGAGGTGCTCGCCGGGGCCGCCGCCGAGGTGACGGCGACCCGCAGCGCGCTCTGACCCTCGCCGCGCCCGCCGGTGTACGGCGCCCCGGGCCGCGGAGCCCGGCTCAGCCGAGCCGCTCGATCACCATGGCCATGCCCTGACCTCCGCCGACGCACATCGTCTCCAAGCCGATGGTCTTGTCGTGCCACTCGAGGGCGTTGAGGAGGGTGCCGGTGATCCGGGCGCCGGTCATGCCGAACGGGTGGCCGACGGCGATCGCGCCGCCCATCACGTTCAACTTCTCGAGCGGGATGTCCAGTTCCCGGTACGAGGGGATCACCTGGGCGGCGAACGCCTCGTTGATCTCGACCAGGTCGACGTCGCCGATGGTCATCCCGGCCCGTTCGAGCGCCTGCCGGGACGCCTCCACCGGACCGAGGCCCATGATCTCCGGGGAGAGCGCGGTGACACCCGTGGAGACGATCCGGGCCAGCGGCGTGATGCCCAGGTCCCGGGCACGCTGAGCGCTCATCACCACGACAGCCGCGGCGCCGTCGTTGAGCGGGCAGCAGTTGCCGGCGGTGATCCGCCCGTCCGGCCGGAACACCGGCTTCAACCCGGCCACCCCCTCCAGGGTGACCCCGGCGCGCGGGCCGTCGTCGGTGCTGACCACCGTGCCGTCCGGAGTGGTCACCGGGGTGATCTCCCGCGCCCAGAAGCCGTCCGCGATCGCCTTCTCGGCGAGGTTCTGGCTGCGTACCCCGAACTCGTCCATGTCGGCGCGGGTCACGTCGTACACCTGGGCCAGGTTCTCCGCGGTCTGCCCCATGGCGAGGTAGATGTCGGGCAGCTCGCCGGAGTCGCGCGGGTCGGTCCAGACCTCGGCGTCGCCCTGGGCGCGGGCCTTCGACCGCTCGCGGGCGGCGGCGAAGCGCGGGTTCTCCCAGCCGCCACCGACCAGCGCCTGCGCCTGCGGCGGCAGGCCGTCGGAGTTGCCCCGGGCGTACCGGGAGACGGTCTCCACGCCCGCGGAGACGAAGACGTCGCCCTCACCGGCCCGGATCGCGTGCATGGCCATCCGGGTGGTCTGCAACGACGAGGCGCAGTAGCGGGTGAGGGTGGCGCCGGGCAGGCCGTCCAGGCCCATCAGGGTGGCGACCACCCGGGCCATGTTGAAGCCCTGCTCGCCGCCGGGGAGGCCGCAGCCGAGGTAGAGGTCGTCGATCTCACCCGGGTCGAGTTCGGGGAGCTTGTCGAGGGCGGCCTGGACGATGGTGGCGGCCAGGTCGTCCGGGCGTACCTCACGCAGGGATCCCTTGTGGGCCCGGCCGATGGGGGAGCGGGCGGTGGCGACGATGACGGCGTCGCGGGACGACTCAGTCGGCATGGGGCAACGCTAACCCGTCGGTAACTTCGGGTGGAAGTCGCCGACGCAACGAGAAATGTCACTACCGGTCAGTGCGGTGAGGCGACCGCCGCAGCCGCGGCGACCGCCGGCAGCAGCGCGTGCGCCCAGACCCGGTAACCGTCCGCCGAGGGGTGGTAGCCGTCGTGGCAGAGCGTCCCCGCGTCGGCCCGGAAAACCGGCCCGGTCTCGGTGGCCAGGTCGACCACTGTGCCGCCGGCATCCAGCACGGCGGCCGTCTGGGCGCGGGCGATCCGCCGCCCCGACCAGCCGACCACCTGCCGCAGCGGCGGTGCGATGGCCCGGACCGCGCCGAGATCCGGGCAGGTGCCGACCACGACCTCCACCCCCGCCTCGCGCAGCCGGTGCACGGCCGCGGCCAGGTACGCGGCCGCATCGGCGGGCCGGCGCAGCCCCGTGGCGTCGTTCGCCCCGATGAGGATCAGCGCCACGTCGGGCCGCCTGCCGAGCAGGGCCCGGGCGACCTGGGTGGCGAGGTCGGTCGAGCGGGAGCCGCTGACCCCGACGCTGGAGAGGTGCACCAACCGCCCGGTGGGCCCCTCGGTGAGCAGGTTGGCCAGTTGGCCGCCGATCGTGTCGTCGAGCCGGTCGACGCCGACGCCCAGCGCCGACGAGTCGCCGAGCAGGACCAGCCGCAGCGGCGGCGCGCCGTTCCGACCGATCGTGGCGCGCAGGGCAAGCCCGAGTTCGGGCTCGGCGTAGCGCCGGTGCCGAGCGACGAACGCCTCGCCGGCCAGCACGGCGGCGCCGCCCACCGTGCCCGCGACCAGGGTGAGAAGTGCCGCGCGGCCGAGCCGGCCGGCGAGCCTCGTGGCGAGGTCCCGATTCGCTCGCTGTCGCTCGCTCATGCCAGTCC
Source organism: Micromonospora sp. 15K316 (assembly GCF_004348525.1). Classification (GTDB taxonomy): domain Bacteria; phylum Actinomycetota; class Actinomycetes; order Mycobacteriales; family Micromonosporaceae; genus Micromonospora. Next base: position 4,533 of record NZ_SMKG01000062.1, read on the forward strand.
CTCCACGGTGGGTGAGTCCGAGGCGGGACCGGACTGCGGCATTGCGCCGACCCCGAAGAAGGCCCGCCGGCGCAGCTGCGCCCAGCGACCGGCCGGCCCACGGTCGCGACCGCGGACCTGGGCGCCGCTGACCTCCGTGCCGGCGTGCCGGGCCGCCTCCTGCGCGGCCTCCGGCAGTGACCGTACGCCCCGAGCGAGGACCGCCGCTGCCCGCTGCTCCTGCCCGACGCCGAGCGCCGAGAGCACCGTCGGCAACATCGCGGCAGCGGCCACGGCGTAGCCCTCGGCCGAGGGGTGGAACCGGTCCCAGGCGAACATCCGGGCCGGCTCGGCGGCGAACCGGGGACCGAGCAGGTCGCCGAGGGAGACCGTCCGGCCACCCGCCTCGACGACGGCGACCGTCTGCGCGGCGGCGAGCTGCCGGCTCCACCGTCGCGCCAGCCAGCGCAGCGGCGGCTGGATGGGCTGGATCGCCCCGAGATCCGGGCAGGTGCCCACGACCACCTCGCAGCCGGCGGCGCGCAGCGTGTGGACGGCCTCGACCAGGTAGCGCACGGCCAGCGCGGGCGGGGTGCGGTTGGTGACGTCGTTGCCGCCGATGAGGATCACCGCGATGTCGGGCTGGCACTCCAGCGCGGCGTCGACCTGGTGTTTCAGGCCGGCCGAGATCGCCCCGACCACGGCGAAGCGACGCAACCGCACCTGCCGCCGGGTCCGGCGGGACAGGCCGGTGGCGAGCAGCGCGCCGGGCGTCTCCCGGCGGCGGTGCACGCCGTAGCCGGCGGCCGAGGAGTCACCGAGGACCACCATGGTGAGCGGCGGCCCGGGGAACTTCGCGCCGTAGACGCCGTCGATGCGCGGTGGCGGCGCCTCGGCCATCGGGATGGTGCGGCGGGCCTGACGGGCCTGACCGAGGAGCACTCCGGCGGTGGCGACCACGGCCGCCGCTGTGGCGCCCGTGCCGATCGCCGTGATGCGGGCGATCTGCCGCGCGCGCTGCCAGCGCGGACGAACCGGTACGACGGAGCCAGCCACCCCCATACCGCGACAGTATCGCGCCGCCCCGACAGAGCGCTGTCGTCGTGCGGGCAGACGGTGTGGGGCGGGTACGACCCTTCGGGGGTACCTCCTGTGCGGGAGCCACCGGACGGCGGCGCCGCGCCGGGCCCTTGCGTCGGGGCGGCATGCTGCTCGCGGGAAGGAGCACGAGGATGGCGAAGACATTGAAGCGGAGCGCGGCCTTCGCGGCCCTGGCGCGGGCCCTGGCGAGCGGAGCGCGCGGCGGCCCGTCGCTGGGTGCCCGGCTGGGCGCGCTGCCCCGGATGATCCGGGCGACCGCCCGGCGGGAGTACGACGGCGGTCTCCGGCTGGCACTGATGGCCGCCGCCACGGCGTACATCGCCTCGCCGATCGACCTGGTTCCGGAGATCCCGCTGGCGGTCCTCGGGCTGGCCGACGACGCGGTCCTGGTCGCCTGGCTGGCCGGCAGCGTGCTGGCCGAGACGGAGCGGTTCCTGGAGTGGGAGACGCGGCGTAGCCAGGTCATCCCTGGGCATGTGGTGCCCTGACGGCACGTACCCTGGGCGCTGGGAATCCGCCCAGCTGCCCGGCCGCCCCGACGCCGGCGCCGAGGAGAAGGAACATCTAGGTGCAGTACTACGACAACGTCGTCGACATGATCGGCAACACCCCGCTGGTGCGCCTGCGCAACGTCACCGAGGGCATCCGGGCCACGGTGCTGGCGAAGGTGGAGTACCTCAACCCGGGTGGCTCGGTGAAGGACCGCATCGCGCTGCGGATGGTGGAGGACGCGGAGGCGGCCGGGCTGCTCAAGCCGGGCGGCACGATCGTCGAGCCGACCAGCGGCAACACCGGTGTCGGGCTCGCCCTCGTGGCCCAGCTGAAGGGCTACCGCTGCGTCTTCGTCTGCCCGGACAAGGTCAGCCAGGACAAGCAGGACGTGCTGCGGGCGTACGGCGCCGAGGTCGTCGTCTGCCCGACCGCTGTCGCCCCGGAGGACCCGCGCTCCTACTACAACGTCTCCAACCGGCTGGCCCGGGAGATCCCGGGCGCGTGGAAGCCCGACCAGTACAGCAACCCGGCCAACCCGCGGTCGCACTACGAGAGCACCGGCCCGGAGGTGTGGCAGCAGACCGAGGGCCGGATCACCCACTTCGTCGCCGGGGTGGGCACCGGCGGCACCATCTCGGGCATCGGCCGCTACCTGAAGGAGGCCTCCGAGGGGCGGGTGCGGGTGGTCGGCGCCGACCCGGAGGGCTCGGTCTACTCGGGCGGCACCGGCCGGCCGTACCTCGTCGAGGGGGTTGGTGAGGACTTCTGGCCGGAGACGTACGACCGGGGCATCGCTGACGAGATCGTCGAGGTCTCCGACAAGGCCTCGTTCGAGATGACCCGCCGACTGGCCCGCGAGGAGGGGCTGCTCGTCGGTGGCTCCTGCGGCATGGCCGTGGTGGCGGCGCTGGAGGTGGCCCGCAAGGCCGGCCCCGACGACGTGGTCGTGGTGCTCCTGCCCGACGGGGGTCGGGGCTACCTGTCCAAGATCTTCAACGACACGTGGATGGCCCGGTACGGCTTCCTGGACAACTCCGGCGCCGAGCCGACCGTGGCGGACGCGCTGGCGAGCAAGCCGGGGGCCCTGCCCGAGCTGGTGCACGTGCACCCGACCGAGACGGTCCGCGACGCGATCGACTACATGCGCGAGTACGGCGTCTCCCAGCTGCCGGTGCTCAAGGCCGAGCCGCCGGTCGTCACCGGTGAGGTGGCTGGCTCGATCGCCGAGAAGGACCTGCTGGACGCGCTCTTCACCGGCCAGGCGCACCTGCACGACACGATCGAGCGGCACATGGCCGCGCCGCTGCCGATGATCGGCGGCGGGCAGCCGGTGAGCGAGGCGGTCAACCTGTTGGAGAAGTCCGACGCCGCGCTGGTGCTGGTCGACGGCAAGCCGAAGGGCGTGCTGACCCGGCAGGATCTGCTCGCCCACCTCGGCGCCCGCTGACCGGTACGACGACTCGCGGCACGAACGATCCGCGCAACGTCGGGGAAGTAGTCGCCTCACGGCGAGCGGAGGCACCTACATCCCTGATGTTGCGCGGATCTTCGTGGCTAGAGCGGGCGGGCGTACCGGAGCTGACCCGTGATCGCGGCGCCGATCAGCTCCTCCCGCTCGACGCCGGTCGGTGACCAGCCACCGCGCTCGTAGAAGCGCTGGGCGGGGGCGTTCTCCGTGAGGACCCAGAGCGCCGCCTGCCGCCGGCCGCACTTGCGCATGGTGGCCAGCGCGTCGATCATCAGCTCCCGGCCCGTCCCGCGGCCCCGCTCAACCGGGTCGAGGTGGATGGCGTTGAGCAGCCCGGTGGCCGGGTCGCCCTCGTCGTCCGGGCCCAGGTAGGTGAAGCCGACGAGCTCGCCGTCCCGCTCGGCGACGGTCATCAGGTGGTCGTCCCGCTCCCAGCCCCACCGCTCGACCCAGTAGCGCCCCATCGCCTCGGCCGTCGGCTCGGCCAGCGCCTCCGCCGGCAGGAACGAGGAGTACGCGGCGACCCGGGAGCGCTGGTGCAGCGCGCCGACGCCCATCAGGTCGTCGGCGGTCGCCGGGCGGAGTGTGACGGTCACCCGGCCGAGGCTACCCGCGGCGGGGAGGGACCTGGACGGTGGTGAGGTCCTCGGCGATCACCAGCTCGCCGTCGAAGTGCGCCCGCGCCTCGTCGAGGAACCGGCGTGGGTCGGCGTAGCGCTGGGAGAAGTGGGTGAGCACCAACCGGCGTACGCCCGACTCGGTCGCCACCCGCGCGGCCTGGCCCGCGGTGAGGTGGCCGACCTCGGCGGCGAGCGCGGCCTCCGACTCCAGGAAGGTCGACTCGATGACGAGCAGGTCGGCCTGCTCGGCCAGGGCGTACACGGCGTCGCAGAGGCCGGTGTCCATCACGAAGGCGAACCGCTGCCCCGGCCGGGGCACGCTGACCTCGTCCCGCGTGACGCGGCGACCGTCCCGGTCCAGGTGGCCGACGCGGATCAGCTCCCCGACCGCCGGACCGGCGATGCCGTACGCGGCCAGCTTCTCCGGCAGCATCCGGCAGCCGTCCGGCTCGATCAGCCGGTAGCCGTACGTCTCGATGGGGTGGCGCAGCCGGCGGGCCTCCAGCGTGCCGCGGCGCAGCTCGATCCGCTGCCCGTCGGCCTCGATCGGCTCGACCCGCAGTTCGGCGGTCTCGTAGAAGCTGGTGGCGTACCGCAGCCGGGCGAAGTACTCGGCCCCACCGGCCGGGAAGTGCACCGCCACCGGGTGCGGCACGCGGTCCAGGGAGAGCCGCTGGATGGTGCCGGGCAGCCCCAGGCAGTGGTCGCCGTGGAAGTGGGTGACGCAGATCCGGGTCAGGTCGGTCGCAGTCACCGTGGTGTGCAGCAACTGCCGCTGGCTGCCCTCGCCCGGGTCGAAGAGGATCACCTCGTCGTCCCAGCGCAGCACGTACCCGTTGTGGTTGCGCGCCCGTGTCGGCGCCTGGCTGGCCGTCCCGAGCACCACCAGCTCGCGCATCGACACGGTGACCTCCGGCGGGTCGTCCGGCTGCCGCCGGTATGAAGCGACCCCCGGGGTGTCCGCGCTCTCGCGCGGGCCGGCTGGACTTTGGCCGGCACCCCGGGGGTCGGGTGGCTGTCGTGGTTTCGCCGCACCGCTGCCACACGGTCTCGACGATGTTGCCTGTGTCCGCCTCGCGGCGGACGGGATCACTGTCGAGGACAGCGGCTAGCGGACAGCCACCTCACGAGTCCGATTGCTATACAAGTCTGGACCACCTCCTTTCCCGTGTACCGCCACGCTATCCAGTCGTCGCGTGACCCGGCAACGGATTTCGATCACATGCCGGCCGGGAATGCGCGCCGCCCCCGGCGCGAGGCCGCGGACGGCGGGGAACGGCCGGGCGGGACGCCTCAGCCGGCACTGAACTCATCACCGGGTTGCGGGCTGCTGCCCGAACCGTCGGACCTCCTGGGGCCAGCCGCAGGCTTCCGCCAGCTTGCCGGCCCACATCCGGGCCGTTTCCTCGTCGGCCACGTCCACCACGGTCAGCCCGCCCAGCCACTCCTTGGTTTCGACGTAGGGCCCGTCGGTGACCAGCAACGTGCCGCTCGTGGCGTCGGCACTGAAGACGGGGGCGTCCTCTTCCAGGCCCCCGGCGAACACGTACTCCCCGGCTGCCTTGATCTCGTCAACGACCGCCTTGGCGAGTGGCCCGCGCCCGCGAAACCACTCCTCGGTGTGGTCACCCACCCACTGCTGGTTGAAGTAGATGAGGTACTCGGCCATGTCTGCTCCCTCGCCCCGGGCGGACCCTCCGTTCGCCCCATCGTCGCTACGAACGGCGTCGGGCCGATGCGACACCTCGGGCGGAAAATGTCACGTCGATGTCGGCGTGGCAGCGGTGGTGCGGTCCGTCCCGAGTCCACGTGGGCGAGCTCTCGGCCTCCGGCGCGACGTCCGACGGCCCTGGCGCGGATCCGTGGACCCACGCCAGGGGTTCGGAGGTCAGGCGGTCTTCGCCACGCCCACCGGGCAGCTCAGCCCGTTCGGGCCGTGGTTGCAGTAGCCGTTCGGGTTCTTCGTCGGCGCCAGGTACTGCTGGTGGTAGTCCTCGGCGAAGTAGTAGCTGCCGAGCCTGTCGATCTCGGTGGTGATCTCACCCTTGCCGGCGCGGGCCACGATCGGCGCGAACGCGTCGCGGGAGGCGATCGCGGTGGCCAGCTGCTCGTCCGTGGTCGCGTAGATCGCCGACCGGTACTGGGTGCCGACGTCGTTGCCCTGGCGCATGCCCTGGGTCGGGTCGTGGTTCTCCCAGAAGACCTTCAGTAGGTCCTCGTAGGTGATCTTCGAGGGGTCGTAGACCACCTCGACCGCCTCGGCGTGCCCGGTCCTGCCGGAACAGACCTCCTCGTACGTCGGGTTCGGCGTGTAGCCGCCCGCGTAGCCGGCGGAGGTGGTGATGACGCCGGGCAGGGTCCAGAACAGCCGCTCGGCTCCCCAGAAGCACCCCATACCGAAGACGGCGACCTGGCTGCCCTCGGGGAAGGGGCCCTTCAGCGGAGTGCCGAGGACCTCATGCCGGTCGGCCACCGGCATCGCGATCAGGCGGCCCGGCAGAGCCTGGTCGGCGGAGATCATCTCGGCCTTCATGCGGCGAAGGAACACAGTGGGACTCCTCTCTTGGCTTTCCCAGCCCGTGCAACACCGCGGGGTTCCCCATCCTTACCCGTTGCGCCCCGGCTCACCCGGCGGCGTTCCCGGCTTGCGCTCCCGGCTCCCCCAGCGGCGATCCCGGCTGTGCTCCCCGGCTCACCCGGTGGCGAGCGCGGCGGTGATCCGGTCGGCGTACCCCTGCGCCTCGGCGTCGTCGGTGTAGCGGGTGCGGGGCCAGAAGAAGCCGCGCAGGCCGTCGCCCTTGGTCCGGGGCACCACGTGGGTGTGCAGGTGCGGGACCGACTGGGACACCTTGGTGTTGATCGCCACGAAGGTCCCACCGGCGCCCAGACCGGCCTCGACCGCCACCGCGAGCCGCCGGACGAGGGCGAAGTAGCCGGGCAGGGACTCCGGCGGCAGGTCGGCGAGCGTCACCAGGTGGGCACGCGGCACCACCAGCACGTGCCCCTTGAACACCGGTCGGGTGTCCAGGAAGGCCACCCCGTCGGCCTCGTCGGTCACCCGGATCGCGGGCGCCTCACCTGCCACGATTCCACAGAACACGCACCCCGCCATGCGGCCAGGCTATGCCGGTGTCGCCGGTGCGCTCAGGCCGGGTCGAGGTACGCGTCCCACCCGTCGTCGGGCACTCCGACCGGCCCGGTCTCCCCGCTCGCCAGTCGCCCTCTGATGTCGGCCTCCCAGCACCGCGCCCAGCTCTTGAGCTGCTCCGTGTCGAGATCTGTGAGGCCGTAGGACCGGAACCCCCGCTCGTCCCGCTCGTCGACGCCGCCAAGCCGGTCCGCCAGTTCCTCGATCGAGAATCCTGCGGTGTGGCGCGCGCCCAGCCGTTCCAACTCGGTCCAGGCGAGTCGTGCGTTCGCGGCGCGGACGTCGATGAAGTCCCGGTGAGCTGCTCGGTCGTGCAACGCCCGCATTTTGAGCCCGACCGCGTCCTCGAACGAGAGGACCGGACCGATGTTCAACCGTGCGGGCGGGCCGAGCGCCTCCTTGAGCAGGTCCACCTCACACGTGCTCGCACCGTCGGAGACCACCAACCGCGCCATCCGCGGGGTGGCCTCGATGATCCGGGCGGTGAAACCGGCGGCGGCGAAGGCGGCCGCGAGACGGTCCACCACCACTCGCAGAGAGAGAGCGCTCGCGGTAGCGAAGCCGACGTCCTGCGACGGCCGGTCCAGCAGTTCGTGCGCGCACATCGCGTAACCGCCGGCCAGCATCAGACCGAGATCGTCGCCGGCCGCGAAGCCGATCTCGACCAGCCGACGGTGCAGAGCATCCATCACGCGGCGGCGAGATCGGGCAGCCGCCGCTCCCAGAGCGAGATCAATCGCCGGGCGGTCAGGCGACGCACCCGTGGCCAGTCCCGACGTAGCAGGTCGGGATTGACGTAGCGGATGATGTCGCCGTATTGACCGCAGTCGAGCAAGAGGCAATAGAGCGTCAGTCGCTCGCGCGGGTCACTGACATCGAAATCGGTCGGCCCAGACCAGGCTAGTCGAACCGGAAGCTCGACCCGGCCGTGTTCGGGACCGGACAGCTCCGCGAGCGAGGCCGGAATGCGGTCGGCCGCACCGATCAGCCGGGAGGGGAGGGCGGTCGAGGTCACCGCGCCATTATCGCCGACCTCTACGACAGCGTGTCGGCGCGACGCACCCCGGGTTGCGCCCGGTCGGCGGGGCCGGCGGACTAACGTCACGGGAATGAGTCACGGCTTCGAGACGCTCGCCATCCACGCCGGCCAGGACCCCGAGGCCCGCACCGGCGCGGTGATCCCACCCATCTATCAGACCAGCACGTACGCGCAGGACGCGGTCGGCGCGCCGCGGCTCGGCTACGAGTACAGCCGCTCCGGCAACCCGACCCGGGACGCGCTCCAGGACTGCCTGGCGGCGCTGGAGGGGGGCCAGGTCGGACTCGCCTTCGCCAGCGGCCTCGCGGCCGAGGACACGCTCCTGCGCACCACCTGCGCGCCCGGTGACCACGTGGTGATCCCCGACGACGCGTACGGCGGCACGTACCGCCTCTTCGCCCGGGTGATGCAGCGCTGGGGCGTGGAGTTCACGCCGGCCAAGGTCACCGACCCGGACGCGGTCCGGGCCGCGATCCGCCCGGGCAGCACCAAGCTCGTCTGGGTGGAGACGCCCACCAATCCGCTGCTCGGCATCGCCGACATCGCCGCCCTGGCCGCCGTCGCGCACGACGCGGGGGCGCTGCTGGTCGTGGACAACACGTTCGCCTCGCCGTACCTGCAGCAGCCGATCGCGCTCGGCGCCGACGTGGTGGTGCACTCGACGACGAAGTACATCGGCGGGCACTCCGACGTGGTCGGCGGCGCGCTGATCACCGCCGACGCCGGGCTGGGCGAGGAGCTGCGCTACCACCAGAACGCGATGGGCGCCGTCAACGGGCCGTTCGACGCCTGGCTCACCCTGCGCGGCATCAAGACCCTCGGGGTACGGATGGACCGGCACTGCGACAACGCGGAGCGGCTCGCCGCGTACCTCGACGGGCACGCGCAGGTGGCGCAGGTGATCTACCCGGGGCTGCCGTCGCACCCGGGCCACGAGGTCGCGGCGAAGCAGATGCGCCGGTTCGGCGGCATGATCTCGTTCCGGGCGGCCGGGGGCGAGGAACACGCCGTCGAGATCTGCAACCGGGCCAAGCTGTTCGTGCTCGCCGAGTCGCTCGGCGGGGTGGAGTCGCTGATCGAGCACCCGGGCCGGATGACACACGCAAGTGCTGCCGGCTCACCGCTTGAAGTTCCCGGCGATCTCGTGCGACTGTCTGTCGGCATCGAGACGGTCGACGACCTGCTCGCCGATCTGGAGCAGGCGCTGGGCTGACCGCTGGCTGGGGAGGGTGGCCGTGCAGGACATCATGCCGACCTGGGTCGGGGCGACCGCCAAGCAGGTCGCCCGGGGCGTACGGCGGGGTGATGTCTCCGCCACCCAGGTCGTCGCGGACCACCTCGACCACATCGCCCGCGCCGACGCCGACCTCGCCGCGTTCCGCACCCTGCGCGGCGGGGAGGCGATCACCGAGGCGGAGAAGGTCGACGAGCAGGAGGATCTCGCCAACCTTCCGCTGGCCGGGGTGCCGGTGGCGGTCAAGGAGAACACCCCGGTCGCCGGGCTGCCCACCTGGAACGGGTCGGCGGCGGTGCGTACGCCGGTGGCCGAGGCCGACCACGAGGTGGTCCGCCGGCTGCGCGGCGCCGGCGCGGTGATCCTCGGGGTGACCCGGATGCCGGAGCTCGGCCTCTGGGCGCTGACCGACGACGAGACGGCGGTGACCCGCAACCCGTGGGACACCCGGCGCACTCCGGGCGGCTCCTCGGGTGGCGCGGCGGCGGCAGTCGCGGCGGGGCTGGTGCCGATGGCGCACGGCAACGACGGCCTCGGCTCGATCCGCATCCCGGCCGCCTGCTGCGGGCTGGTCGGGCTCAAGCCCGGTCGCGGGGTGATCCCGTCCCAGCTCGGCGCGGACGACTGGTTCGGGCTCGCCGAGCACGGCGTGCTGACCACCACCGTCGCCGACGCGGCGGTGGGCTTCTCGGTGCTGGCCGGGCGACGTCCGGAGAAGCTGGTGCCGCCGCAGCGGCTGCGTGTCGGCGTCTCGCTCCGCTCGCCGGTGCGCGGTGTGTCGCCGGACGCGCCGAACCGGGACGCCGTCGCCGCCGCGGGGCGGTTGCTCGCCGCCGCCGGTCACGACACCGTGCCGGCCGACCCGGTCTACCCGACCCGGCTCGGTCTCCAGGGGATCGCCACCTGGTTCGCGGCGGCCGCCGCCGACGTGCGGGCCACCGGGGTCGACCGACGCAGCCTGCAGCGGCGCAGTCGCCGGCACGTCGCGCTCGGTGAGTGGGCGCAGCGGCGCGGGTACGTGCGGGAGGCCGATCGGGCTGCCTGGCGGGTCCGCTCCGTCGGCTTCTTCAGCGACCATTCGATCGACCTGCTGCTCACCCCGGCGCTCGCCGCCCCGCCGCCGGAGGCGGTCGGCTGGTCGTCGCGCTCCTGGCGGGCCAACATGACGGCCAACATCCGGTACGCCCCGTTCGCCGCGCCCTGGAACATCGCCGGCCTGCCGTCGATCGTGGTGCCGGTGGGGCGCCGTCCGGACGGCCTGCCGGTCGCCGTGCAGCTGGTCGGGCCGCCCGGCTCGGAGCTGCTGCTGCTGGGCGTCGCCGGGCAGTTCGAGATGGCGGCGCCGTGGCCCCGGCACGCCCCCGGCTACCCTCGGGTCGGCACCGGGTCACCCGCCGTCGCATGATCGTCTGACCGCGTCGGCGGCGCCGACCTTGGAGGGCGTCGCCGCCGGTGGCCGAACCGGCGGGTGGCACGATCGGGGCATGACGGAACTGGTCGGTCTCTCCGACGTACGGGCCGCGCGGGAACTACTCGCCGGCGTCACCCGCACCACCCCGCTGGAGCCCTCCCGGCCGCTGAGCGCCGCGCTCGGCGGGCCGGCCTGGCTCAAGTGCGAGAACCTGCAGCGGGCCGGGTCGTACAAGGTGCGTGGCGCGTTCGTCCGGATCTCCCGGCTGTCCGGGGAGGAGCGCGCCCGGGGCGTGGTCGCGGCGAGCGCCGGCAACCACGCCCAGGGGGTGGCGCTCGCCGCCGGCCTGGTGGGTACGCACGCCACCGTCTTCATGCCGGTGAACGCGCCGCTGCCGAAGGTGGCGGCCACCAAGGGGTACGGGGCGCAGGTCGAGCTGATCGGCAACACGGTCGACGAGTCGTTGGTGGCGGCGCAGACGTTCGCCGAGCGGACCGGGGCGGTGTTCATCCACCCGTTCGACCACCGGGACGTGATCGCCGGCCAGGGCACGGTGGCGCTGGAGATCCTCGAGCAGTGCCCGGACGTCAAGACGATCATCACCGGGGTCGGCGGGGGCGGGCTGGTCTCGGGGATCGCGGTGGCCGCCAAGGCGCTGCGTCCGGACGTCCGGGTGATCGGCGTGCAGGCGACCGGCGCGGCGGCATACCCGCCCTCGCTGGTCGCGGGGGAGCCGGTGCGGCTGCCGGCGTTCAGCACCATCGCCGACGGCATCGCTGTGGGTCGGCCCGGTGACCTCACCTTCACGCACGTGCGCAAGCTGGTGGACGAGGTGGTCACGGTCTCCGAGGAGGACATCTCCCGGGCGCTGCTGATGCTGCTCGAACGCGGCAAGCAGGTGGTCGAGCCGGCCGGTGCGGTCGGCGTGGCGGCGTTGCTGGCCGGTGTGGTGCAGGTGGAGACGCCGGTGGTCGCGGTGCTTTCGGGCGGCAACATCGACCCGCTGCTGATGCTGCGGGTGATCGAGCACGGGCTGGCCGCCGCGGGCCGCTACCTGCGCTTCACGGTGCGCTGCTCGGACCGTCCCGGTCAGCTCGCCTCGCTGCTCGGTGAGATCGCCGAGCATCGGGCGAACGTGGTGGACGTGGTGCACCAGCGGGCCCATCCGCACCTGCACCTCGGCGAGGTGGAGGTGGCGCTCTCGGTGGAGACCCGCGGGGTGGAGCATTCGGACACTCTGATCAGCGCGCTGCGGGCGAGCGGTTACCAGGTGGTGTTCGCCGGCGAGGCGTGAGCCTCGGGTGGTCCGTACCGGCGAGGCGTGACACCGGTCGGTGTCACGCCTCGCAGGACGGTGCAGAGGGCCGGCCGGGCCCCGGCGTCAGCCGCCGAACGGCTCGAACTTGACCACCGTCACCTTGATGTCGGCCCCGCTGGGCGCCGTGTAGGTGCAGGTCTGCCCGGCGCGTCCACCGAGGATGGCCTTGCCGAGCGCCGACTCCGGACTGTAGACGGTCAGGTCGGTGGTGGACGCGATCTCGCGGGAGCCGAGCAGGAACGTCTCGGTGTCGTCCTTGTCGTCGTCGAAGTAGATCGTCACCACCATGCCGGGCGTCACCGCGTCGGCGGAGGGCGCCTCGCCGACCTTCGCGGTGCGCAGCAGCTCCTGGAGGTAGCGGATGCGCCCCTCGGCCTTGCCCTGCTCCTCGCGGGCGGCGTGGTAGCCGCCGTTCTCGCGCAGGTCGCCCTCCTCGCGCCGGGCGTTGATCTCGGCGGCGATGACCGGGCGGTTGGCGATCATCTCGTCGAGTTCGGCCTGGAGCCGGTCGTAAGCGTCCTGCGACAGCCAGGTGGCGGGCGCCTCGTTGCCAGTGGACACAGGCGATCTCCTCAGTTGTGCGGGGCTGGACGACAGGTGAATCTCCAAGTTACCAGTGCGATACGACACGAGGTGGCGACGAACACCACCGGTGGATGGTCCCCCGCAGGGGGCTGCCGGCCCGCCGCCGCGCCCGCCCGATCGCCGCGTCCGGGCTGGTCAGGCAGTGGCTTCGCCGGGTCGGCGGTGCGCTCCGCCGCTGGTCGTCGGCCCGGGGTCGGCGGGGTGGGTCAGGCCGCCGGGCGGCAGCGCAGCACCTCGCCGATGAAGGCGCGTCCGGTGGTCTTCATCTGATGCTGGACGGTGACGTGCCGTTCGCCGGGCGCCGCGGTGACGGTGGTCTGCTCGCGGGCCACCTCGTTGCCGGCCCGGTCGCGGGCGCGCAACAGGCAGTCCGCCGATCCGCCGGACGGTACGGTCACCCGGAAGTCGAGCCGTAGCTGATTGTCAGTTATGTCCGTGTATGTAATGACCTGGGCGTCATAGTTCGGATCGCCGTACTGACGGTAGAGCCGTACCGAGATCACGCTGAGCGCGACCAGCAGGACGACCAGCGCCGCGACGGCCGGAACCTTCGAGCGGCGGCGGCCCGGGTCGCGGCGGCGGCCGTACCGCCCCGCGGGGAACACCGGGGCTTCCGGTGCAACTGTGGTGTGCGTCTCGCTCACCGGCGGGTATCTCCTGGCGTCGTTGTCAGTGGCATCAGCAAGAATGGGCTCAGTCCATCCTCCCAGCCCGGCCCGGTGTCAAGCATGGCAGGTCGGCCGCCGGAGGTGACCGTCCGGTGGTCATCGGGCGGAGGATCATGGCAGGTCAGCGGCCGCGGGCCGACCGGCCGACCCAGACGAGGAGTGCCGACGTTGGCAGAACAGCTACGCCTCATGGCCGTCCACGCGCACCCGGACGACGAGTCCAGCAAGGGTGCCGCCACCATGGCCAAGTACGTCGCCGAGGGCGTGGAGGTCCTCGTCGCGACCTGCACCGGGGGTGAGCGCGGCAGCGTGCTCAATCCGAAGCTCGACCAGCCCGACGTGTGGGCCAACATCGCGGAGATCCGCCGCGGCGAGATGGATGCGGCACGGGCGATCCTCGGCGTCGAGCAGGCCTGGCTCGGCTTCGTCGACTCGGGGCTCCCCGAGGGCGAACCACTGCCGCCGCTGCCCCAGGGCTGCTTCGCGCTCCAGGACGTCGAGGTGGCCGCGGGCCCGCTGGTGCGGCTGATGCGCGAGTTCCGCCCGCACGTGGTCACCACGTACGACGAGCGGGGCGGCTACCCGCACCCCGACCACATCATGTGCCACAAGATCAGCGTCGCCGCCTTCGACGCCGCGGGTGACGCCGAGCGTTACCCCGAACTGGGCGAGCCCTGGCAGCCGCTCAAGCTCTACTACGACATCGGCTTCTCCAAGCCGAAGATCATGGCGCTGCACGAGGCCGTGCTCGCCGCCGGGCTGGAGTCGCCCTACCAGGACTGGCTCAAGCGCTGGGAGGAGAACCCGGACGACCAGCGCCCCGAGATCACCACGCGGGTGGACGCGGCGCAGTACTTCCCGGTCCGCGACGACGCGCTGCGCGCCCACGCCACCCAGGTCGACCCGGACGGCTTCTTCTTCCGGGTGCCCATGGAGATCCAGCAGCGTGCCTGGCCGACCGAGGACTTCCACCTCGCGCGCTCGCTGGTGGAGAGCCCGCTGCCCGAGTCGGACCTCTTCGCCGGCGTACGCGAGACGGCCCATGCCCGCTGATCTGGGGCGGCGCTACGCTGGTGGGCAACCGCACATCGGAGGAACGCCATGCTGACCGCTGCCCAGGTGCTCGCGGAGAACAACTTCGGGGACACCCGCACGGGTGGCCTGGCCGGCCCGATGGGTCTTCTCCTCATCCTGGTGCTGGGCACCGCCACCGTCCTGCTGATCCGCAACATGAACACCCGGCTGCGCCGGCTGCCCGATCGGTTCCCGCACCAGGGCCCGGCGGGCGACCCGGGCAGAGCGGACGCGGTGGCCGTCGATCCGACGGACGGGAGTGAGGAACAGGATTCATCCCCGGAGGCCCCCACCGGCCACCAGCAGCGCCGAAACGGGTAGTCCGAGCGTGAATCACGCCGAACCCGGCGGTCGACCCCTGTTGCGGCCACCGGGTTTGGCTTAGCCTCTCGCCGGGGGGACCACGCGTCCCCGAACCGTGCGCGGGAGGGGGCGCCGATGACCGTCACAGCAGCGGCTGCCCGTCGTACGGCGTGCCCGCAAGCCCGTGGAGCGGGTCGGTGACCTCCGATCGGGCCGGCGAGCAGGCCGACCGGCTCGGGCTGCGCGGCAACCCGCCCCGGGTGCTCGTGCTGACCGCGGCGGTCACCCTGACCGCCCTGGTGGCCGCGGTGGTCGGCCTGACGCTGCCGCACCGGCTGCCCGCCGACGATCCGCTACCCGCGCCCGCCCGCTACGGCATCGCGGTCGCCGTCCTCGCCCTCGCCCAGCTGGCCCGGCTGCGCTTCCGCGCCCCCGCCGGCATGGTCAGCATCACCTGGGGCGAGGCAGCCCTGATCATCTGCCTCCACCTGGTGCCCGCCGGTTGGATCCCGTCCGCCACCCTGGTCGGCGCCGGACTCGCCTGGTCGGCGCTGTCGGCGTTCGGTGAGCGGCGGCCGGTGCTGGAGACCGTCCGGATCGCGGCGTCGCTCTCCGCCGCCGCCGCGCTCGCCGTGGCGGTCACCACCGCCCTCGGGCACCCGCTGCTCGCCGCCCCCACGCCGGGGCTCGCCGCCGTCATGATCGCCGGCGCGGTCACCTACCTGCTCGTCACCGCCTGGCTCAGCGGGGTCACGCTCGGCCTGCGGCACGGCGTGCCGATCGGGCCCCCGCTGCTCGCCGCGCTCCGCGGCAAGCTGCTGATGTTCGTCGGCAACGTGGCGGTCGGCCTGGTCGTGGTGGTGCTCCTGCACATCGACGCGCGCTGGCTGCTGCTGCTCCCGCCGCCGCTCTGGCTGCTCCAGCAGACCTACCGGCACCGGCTCCGGGCCGATCAGGAGCGCCGCACCTGGCGCACGTTCGCCGAGTCCACCGCCGCCCTCAACCAGCTCGACGAGCGCGGGGTGGCCGGCGCGGCGGTCGCCGGTGCGCTCGCCCTCTTCCACGCCGAGCTCGTCGACGTCGACGTGGCTCGTGCCGACGGGAGCTGGTGGCGCTACCGCGGCGACGCGGCCGGTGGTCTGGTCGACCGGGAAGTCGCCGAACCCGGGCCCGCGGAGCCCGAGGAGCACGAGCTCGTCCGCCCGCTCACCGTCGGCGACCTACCGGTCGGGCGGCTGCGGGTCCGCTTCCCGCGGTCGGCGCCGCCCGCGGGGCGTGACCGGGACGCGGTGGCGGCCTTCGGTGACGCGCTCGCCGCCGCGCTGCACGACGCGGCGACGCACCGCGAGCTGCGCCAGGTCACCGCGCGATCCTCGTACGAGGCGGTGCACGACCCGCTCACCGGCCTGGCCAACCGGGTGGCCCTGCTCAGCCGGGGGGATCAGACGCTGCGGCAGCTCGCGCACGACCACCCGGTGGCCCTGCTGCTGCTCGACATCGACCAGTTCAAGGAGGTCAACGACACCCTCGGGCACGTCGCCGGCGACCAGCTGCTGCGGCTCACCGCGAACCGGCTGGGCGCGCTCGCCCGCCCCGGTGACCTCCTCGGCCGGCTCGGTGGCGACGAGTTCGCGCTGTTGCTGACGTCGGTCCCGGTGGTCGGCGACCGGAACGCCCCGATGGCGTACGCCCTGCGTCAGGCCCGCGAGATCGCCGAACGGCTGGCCGCGCCCACCGAGGTCGCCGGGGTGCGGATGTCCGTCGAGGTCTCCGTCGGCGTGGTGGTGGCCGACGCGGGCGCCGCCGACCTGACCGAGCTGCTGCGCCGCGCCGACATCGCGATGTACCAGGCGAAGGAGGGCGGCGGCAACGTCGCCGCGTACGACAGCACCCGCGACGCGGCGAGCACCGACCAGCTCGCCCTGCTCGCCGAGCTGCGGGAGGCGCTCGAGGTGGACGATCAGCTCGTCCTGGCGTTGCAGCCGGCGGTCGACCTGGCCACCGGGGCGCCGACCGGGGTCGAGGCGTTGATCCGTTGGCGGCACCCGCGCCGGGGCTGGCTCAGCCCGGTCGAGTTCATCCGGCCGGTGGAGAACAGCGAGCAGCTCGGCACGTTCACCCGGTACGTGCTGGACAAGGCGCTCGCGATCGCCGCCGACTGGGCCCGGGAGGGGCTGGACGTCCCGATCTCGGTGAACCTCTCCGCGCGCAGCCTGCTGGACCCTCGCCTGCCCGGTGAGATCGCCGAGGCCCTGCGCCGCCACCAGGTGCCGGCGCACCGGCTGGTGCTGGAGATCACCGAGACGGTGGTGATGAGCGAGCTGGAGGTCATCGACGAGGTGCTGGCGACCCTGCGGTCGATGGGCGTGCAGCTGGCGGTGGACGACTTCGGCACCGGCTTCTCGTCGCTGACGTTCCTCACCCGGATCGCGGTCGACGAGCTGAAGGTGGACCGCTCCTTCGTGATCCGGATGGCCGACTCGCCGGAGGCGGCGGCCATCGTACGGACCACCGTCGGTCTCGCGCACGAGCTGGGACTACGGGTGGTTGCCGAGGGGGTGGAGACCGCCGAGCAGCGGTTGGCGCTGGCCGAGCTGGGCTGCACCGCGGCCCAGGGCTACCACTTCTTCAAGCCGATGCCGGCGGACAAGATCGGCGCGGTCCTCGGCACCCTGCTGGACGGCGCCCGCCCCAACGTCTTCCCCCTTCGGGCCGACGGCGCCTCCTAGCCCCCCGCCCGGCTGGTTATGGTCGTCAGGTGAATCGACTCGCCGACGCCACGAGCCCGTACCTGCTCCAGCACGCCGACAACCCGGTCGACTGGTGGCCCTGGTGCGAGGAGGCGTTCGCCGAGGCGCGCCGACGCGACGTGCCCGTGATCATCTCGGTCGGCTACGCCGCCTGCCACTGGTGCCACGTGATGGCGCACGAGTCGTTCGAGGACGAGTCCGTCGCCGCCGTCATGAACGCCGACTTCGTCTCCATCAAGGTGGACCGGGAGGAACGCCCGGACGTCGACGCGGTCTACATGACCGCCACGCAGGCCATGACCGGGCAGGGCGGCTGGCCGATGACCGTCTTCGCCACGCCCGACGGCACCCCGTTCTTCTGCGGCACCTACTTCCCGAAGCCGAACTTCCTCCGCCTGCTCCAGTCGGTCGCCGCCGCCTGGCGCGACCAGCGTGAGGAGGTGGTGCGCCAGGGCGCCGCGGTGGTCGAGGCGATCGGCGGCGCGCAGGCCGTGGGCGGACCCACCGCGCCCCTGGAGGCCGATCTGCTCGACGCGGCGGCGGCGCAGCTCGCCGAGGAGTACGACGAGACGCACGGCGGCTTCGGCGGCGCGCCGAAGTTCCCGCCGCACATGAACCTGCTCTTCCTGCTCCGGCACCACCAGCGCACCGGCTCGGCGCGGAGTCTGGAGATCGTCCGGCACACCTGCGAGGCGATGGCCCGGGGCGGCATCTACGACCAGCTGGCCGGTGGATTCGCCCGCTACTCGGTGGACGCGCACTGGACCGTGCCGCACTTCGAGAAGATGCTCTACGACAACGCGCTGCTGCTGCGGGCGTACACCCAGCTCTGGCGGTTGACCGGAGACCGGCTGGCCCGGCGGGTGGCCCGGGACGTCGCCCGGTTCCTCGCCGACGAGCTGCACCGGCCCGGGGAGGGCTTCGCCTCGGCGCTCGACGCGGACACCCGGGGCGTCGAGGGCCTCACCTACGTCTGGACGCCGGACCAGCTCGTCGAGGCGCTGGGGGAGGAGGACGGCCGCTGGGCCGCCGACCTGTTCGGCGTCACCGAGTCCGGGACCTTCGAACACGGCACCAGCGTGCTGAAGCTGGCCCGGGACGTGGACGACGCCGACCCGGAGATCCGCGCCCGCTGGCGGGGCGTCGTCGGCCGGCTGCTGGCGGCACGGGACACCCGCCCCCAGCCGGCTCGGGACGACAAGGTGGTGGCGTCCTGGAACGGGCTCGCGGTCACCGCGATCGCGGAGTTCCAGCAGGTAGCCAGGATCTACGCGAACCCGGATGACGAGGACGCCAACCTGATGGAGGGCGTCGTCATCGTGACCGACGGCGCGATGCGCGACACCGCCGAGCACCTGGCGTCCGCGCACCTGGTGGACGGGCGGCTGCGCCGCGTCTCCCGCAACGGTGCCGTCGGTGAGCCGGCCGGCGTCCTGGAGGACTACGGCTGCGTCGCCGAGGCGTTCTGCGCGATGCACCAGCTCACCGGTGAGGGGCGTTGGCTGGAGCTGGCCGGGCAGCTGCTCGACGTGGCGCTGGAGCGGTTCGCGGCCCCCGGCGGCGGCTTCTACGACACCGCGGACGATGCCGAGCGGCTGGTCACCCGGCCGGCCGATCCCACCGACAACGCCACCCCGTCGGGGCGCTCGGCGATCGTCGCGGCGCTGGTGGCGTACTCGGCGCTGACCGGGGAGCCGCGGTACCGGGAGGCGGCGGAGGCCGCCCTCGCCACCGTCGCGCCGATCGTCGCCCGGCACGCCCGCTTCACCGGGTACGCGGCGGCGGTCGGCGAGGCGCTCGTCTCCGGGCCGTACGAGATCGCCGTGGTCACCGACCAGCCGGCCGACGAGCCGCTGCTCTCGGCCGCGCACCGGCACGCGCCCCCCGGGGCGGTGATCGTGGCGGGTCGCAGCGACCAGCCCGGGGTGCCGCTGCTCGCCGGGCGGCCCATGGTCGGTGGGCGGCCGACCGCGTACGCCTGCCGGGGTTTCGTCTGCGATCGTCCGGTCAACGACGTCGACGACCTGGTGGCGCAGCTGGGCCGGCGCTGAGCGACGCGGGCCCGCCCGGAGTACCGGGTGCTACCAGAATCCGGCGGGCGCCGGCTCGTCGCGCCGACCGAACGTGCGATTCGCCATCCGGGGACGGCGCTGACCAGCCGCCCGGATAGGCTTGCGCCGCTATGGATTCCCGTACCGGTCTGCCTGTTGTCGGCATGGTGGGTGGTGGCCAGCTGGCCCGGATGACCCACCAGGCCGCGATCGCCCTCGGCCAGTCGCTGCACGTCCTCGCCCTGGCGCCGGACGACGGCGCCGCGCTGGTCGCCGCCGACGTGCAGTACGGCGATCACACCGACCTCGCGGCGCTGCGCACCTTCGCGAAGGGGTGCGACGTGGTCACCTTCGACCACGAGCACGTGCCGAACGAGCACATCCGCACCCTCGCGGCGGAGGGCGTGACCCTTTACCCGCCGGCCGGCGCGCTGCGGTACGCCCAGGACAAGCGGGCGATGCGGGAGCGCCTCACGGAGCTGGGCGCGCCGGTGCCCGCCTGGCGGCCGATCGGCGAGCCGGACGAGCTGGTCTCCTTCGGGGCCGAGGTGGGCTGGCCGGTGGTGCTGAAGGCGGCACGCGGCGGGTACGACGGTCGGGGCGTCTGGATGGTGGACGACGCGGCGCAGGCCGCCGAGCTGGCCGCCACGCTGCTCGCCGGTGGCACCGAGTTGATCGTCGAGGAGCGGGTGCCGCTGCGCCGGGAGCTGGCCGTCCAGGTGGCTCGCTCGCCGTTCGGGCAGGTCGCCGCGTACCCGGTCGTGGAGACCGTGCAGGTCGACGGCATCTGTGTGGAGGTGCTGGCCCCGGCGCCGGACCTGCCGGAGGACGTGGCGCTCGCCGCCCAGCAGCTCGCCATCGACCTGGCCACCTCGCTCGGCGTGGTGGGCCTGCTCGCGGTCGAGCTCTTCGAGGTGACCGACGCCGCCGGGCAGCCCGGCATCGTCGTCAACGAGCTGGCCATGCGGCCGCACAACTCCGGGCACTGGACCATCGAGGGCGCGCGGACGTCGCAGTTCGAGCAGCACCTGCGTGCGGTGCTCGACTACCCGATGGGGGACACCTCGCTCGCCGCGCCGGTGGTGGTGATGGCGAACGTGCTCGGCGGTGAGCCCGGCGGGATGTCCATCGACGAGCGGCTGCATCACCTCTTCGCCGCCGAGCCGGGCGCGAAGGTGCACCTCTACGGCAAGCAGGTCCGTCCGGGCCGCAAGATCGGCCACGTCACGGTGCTCGGTGACGACCTGGACGACGTGCGGGCGCGGGCGGTGCGTGCGGCGCGCTGGCTGCGCGAGGGGCACGAGTGAGCGGAACGGCTTCCGCACCGTCGACGAGAGGCAGTAGAGCGTGACCGCCGTCGGTTTGATCATGGGCAGTGACTCGGACTGGCCGACCATGAAGGCCGCCGCCGAGGTCCTCGACGAGTTCGGGGTCTCCTACGAGGTCGGTGTGGTCTCCGCTCACCGCACCCCGGTGAAGATGATCGAGTACGGCCGCGCCGCCGCCGCGCGGGGCCTCCAGGTGATCATCGCGGGGGCCGGCGGAGCCGCCGCCCTGCCCGGCATGGTCGCCTCGGTGACCCCGCTGCCGGTGATCGGTGTTCCGGTGCCGCTCAAGCACCTGGACGGCATGGACTCGCTGCTCTCCATCGTCCAGATGCCGGCGGGCATCCCGGTCGCCACGGTTTCGATCGGCAACGCCCGCAACGCCGGCCTGCTCGCGGTTCGCATCCTCGGCGCGACCGACCTCGAACTGCGCGCCCGGATGGCCTCCTTCCAGGAGAACCTCGAGCAGATGATCAATGAGAAGGACGCGAAGCTGCAGGCCAGCGTCAACTCCCTCGGCTGACCCGCCGGGCCGGTACCCGCGGCCCCGCCTGGACCTGCCGGGGCCGAACCGCGCCCCAACGCAGCGGGCACACTTCGCCCGGTCGCGGACGCTGCCGGGTACGACGTCCCACGATCGCCGGCACGCTTGGGCCACGAACGACGGCGCTGCGGTGACCCTCCGACTCATCGCATGCCGCGCAGCGCGGTCTGCAGGCGCTCCTGGGCGCGGCGGCGGCGCTCGTTGCTCGCCCCGAGGACCAGCAGGAGGATCCCGACCGGGATCAGCGCCAGCCACGGCCCGAAGGCGAAGAGCGCGTGGATCGCCGTGATCGCGGTGACCGTGGCGCCGACGATCACGGGTGCCTGCTGCCGGCTGGACGAGCCGAAGACGAGCACCGCGACCGCGCCGAGCAGCAGCAGCACCTGCCGGAGCGTGGTCGAGCCGGTGGCCAGCACGATCGCGAGGCTCGGCACGAACGCGGCGACCAGCGCCGGACCGTACGCCACCCAGCTGCTGAGATCGGGGCGGTGTCGCAGCTCCAGCACTCCCACGAGCAGGGCCAGCGCCGCGAACGGCAGCGTGTACGCCTCGGGCAGCGCCACGTCCGCGACCCGCATGAGGATCCACCAGGCGGTGATCTCGCAGACCACCACCGCCCAGAACAGGATCCGCCGCTCCATCGGCCGCCGGTTGGGTCGAGTCGCCGCCACACCGAGCACCGCGCCCCAGGCGGCCAGCAGCGCGGCGATGTGCCGGGGTGAGTCGAACGCCAGCGCCAGCGCGATCAGCGCGGCCGCGTGGGCGCTCCACTCCACCGTGGCCGCCTCGCGTTGCGCCTCCGGACGGCGCAGCCGGGGCAGCATGGCGGCGAAGACCTGCAACGCGGCACCGACCGCGAGCACCCCGAAGGCCGACCAGACCGCGGCCAGCCCGGCGACGAGGCTCGCCGTCAGCACGAAGAGCTGCGCCATCAGCGAGGCGAAGAGCCAGCCGAGGATCCGGGCCCGCTGCGTGCTGCCGAAGAGCGCCGCCACCGTACCGACGCCGACCGCTCCACCGAGGGTGAAGAGGGTCAGCTCCCGGGTGGCCAGGCTGCCGGCGAGCCCCGCGCCGCCGGCCGCCAGACCGATCACGAAGACCAGCACCCGGGCCAGGCGGAGGGACCGGGCCGGCTCCACCAGCGGCGGAGGTGGGGTCAGGGCGAGTCCGAGCATCGAGATGGTGAAGACGGAGAGGGCGGCGAGCACACTCGCCGGCCAGCCGCCGCCCAGCGCCGTGGGCGCGATGAGCAGCGTGACCGCCGCGCCCGGCAGCACCACCGGCACCGCCCGGGTACGCCGTCCGCCGCTGAAGCCGGTGGCCGCGAGCGTCGCCGTCGCGGTCAGCAGGAGCGCGGTGAGCACGTGCGTGGGGTCCACCGCCCCGGGTGGTGGGGTGAGCAGCTCCGGCGGCGGGCCCTGCCAGATGCGGGTCAGCGTGCGGTGCGGCTCGACCAGCGCCACCGCCAGGGCCTCGGCGATGGAGGCGAGCGCCAGCGCGGTGGGCAGCACGGCCGCGGCCAGCGCCCCGGCGGCCGGACTGACCCGCCAGCGGCGCTGCTCCGGACTGTCGAACCGGCGCAGCGCCCCGTCCAGCAGCACCGACCACCGTCGTACCGGCTGCGCCGAGCCGGCCGGCGGGACGGTGGCCGCGCGAACCAACTCGGCCAGTACGCCGAGCAACGCCGCCGCGGCCGCGTAGACGCCGACCGCGAGACCGGTGGGGAACGCGGCCAGGGCGCTGATCGTCGCGCCGCCGACCACGGCGACGCTGGCCCAGGGCAGGTACTGCGGAATGCGGCGGCGGGCCGCCGCCACGGCCGCGAGCCCGAGGCTGGAGGCGGCGAGCGCCGCCGTCAGCACCACCTGCGCCGAGTGGCCGAACTCGGCGGCCAGGGCCGCGAGCGCGCCGGGCAGGGCGAGCAACGCGGCACCCGCGCCGGCTCCGCCGATCTGCGCCAGGTGGGTCGGCATGCCCTCGGTCTCGATGTCCTCCACAAGCGTCGCGGCGAGGTTGCGGGCCAGCACGGCCACCACGACGCCGATCAACGCGATGCTGCCCAGCGCCAGCGCGGTCGTCCACGGCCGGACCAGGCCCGCGCCGGCGGCGTGCAGGGCCACCACCCCGGCGACCGTCGCCCGGGAGAGCGCGGCTCGCGGCTCGAAGGACGCCGTGGCGGCCATCCCGAAGACGGCCGCGACCATGCCGCCCACCAGGACCGGTGACCACCACGGCAGCGCGAACGCGGCCGGCGCGCCGATGGTGGCCAGCACCACGGCGGCGCCGGCGACGTCGAACCGCCACGGTCGGGGCAGGAGGACGGCGGCCGCCACGGCGAGCAGCCCCAGGGCGATCGGCGCCTGCCAGGTGGAGCCGCCGGTGGGTGCGGCCGGCCAGCCGGAGAGGTCACCGTTCCAGATCGGGCCGGGGGTGGCGAGCACACCGACCCCGCCGCGCAGCGCGATCCAGCCGGCGGCCAGACCGATCAGCAGGCCGCCCACCGCGATGCCGAGGATCGGTCCGCGCCGCCACTCCTCGGGCATCGCCCGGGCCGCCACGGCCACCACGAGCACCAGCGCGGCGGTGACCGCGAGCTGCCCGCCGGGAGCGAGCACGGCCGCGATCCGGACCAACGTGGCGATCAGGGCGGCGGTCACCGCGGCGGCGGCGAGGTCCGACCCGTCCAGGTTGCGGTCCGCGCGGCGGCCCGCGTCGATCGACGGGGCCAGGAAGAGCAGCACCGCCGCGACCAGCAGCAGGGCGCCGACCCAGGCGTCGGCGACGGTGGCTCCGGGAGCGCCGAACGCGGCCGCGGTCACCACGAGCGCGCCGAGCCCGGTGCCGACCGCCAGCGGCGCCGGGATGTGCCGCTGCGAGACCTGGACGATCGCCGAGTAGCCGAGAGTCACGCAGACCGCCAGGAAGGCCGCCGCGAGCACCGGGACGGTCGCCTCACGCAGGCTCGCCGGGGTGGGGG
>NZ_SMKG01000063.1 GCF_004348525.1 Micromonospora sp. 15K316
GGACGGGGAGGGCCCGGCCGGCGGAGGCGGACCGGCGCCGAGCATGGAATCGGACCCGTGCTCCGGGTCGTCCACGAAAGCGTCCTCATCGAACTCGTACCGATACACCATGTCGCCAAGCGTAGGAGTAATTGTCCCTTTAGGTGGTAATTACGGAAAACTGCGCGCGCTGCTCACGGGCCACTTTCACAACGCCGAACCGACGCGGTTCGTAACGCCGAACGCGACCCGTCCGGATCCGCGCGGCCACGAGGGGGTCGCGGGCCGGACCCGGGCCGGTGCGAGAATTGCCGGCGTGACCGGCGACCACTACTTCACCCCGGAACCCACGACCGCCGCGCGCCCGCGCGAGGTCGAGTTCACCGTGGCCGGCCGCGACTACACGCTCGGGTCCGCCGGCGGGGTCTTCTCCGCCGATCGGCTCGACCCCGGCACCGCCGTGCTGCTGCGCAAAGCCGAACTGCCCTCCGCCGGCACCACCGGTGACCTGCTCGACCTGGGTTGCGGGTTCGGGCCGATCAGCTGCGTGCTGGCCGACAACGCGCCGTCGGCGACCGTGTGGGCCGTCGACGTCAACGAGCGGGCCCGGGAACTCACCGCCGCGAACGCGCGGCGGGTCGGCGCGGCGGACCGGGTGCGGGTACGCGCCCCGGACGACGTACCGGCCGACCTGCGCTTCACCCAGCTCTGGTCCAACCCGCCGATCCGGATCGGCAAGGACGAGCTGCACGAGCTGCTGCGGCGTTGGCTGCCCCGGCTCGCCCCCGACGGCGTCGCCTGGCTGGTCGTCGCCCGCCACCTCGGCGGCGACTCGCTGCACCGCTGGCTCGTCGACCAGGGCTGGCAGGTCGACCGGCACGCCAGCCAGAAGGGCTTCCGCGTCCTGCGCGTCGGCCGGTAATTGGATGTACCGCGCCGGGTAGGTTGCGGCAGGATCCCGGCGTGGGTTACGTGGACGTGGCTGCGGTCGGGCACATCCTCCCCGACGGCCGGGAGCTCTTCACCGACGTGTCCTTCCGGGTCGGTGAGGGCGCGAAGGTGGCACTCGTCGGACCGAACGGCGCGGGCAAGACGACGCTGCTCCGAATGGTCGCCGGCGACCTGCCGGTGCCGACCGGCGCCATCGCGCGTACCGGCGGGCTCGGCGTCATGCGGCAGTTCATCGGCATGATCGGGGACGAGTCGACCCTCGCCGACCTGGCGCTCTCGCTCGCTCCGCCCGCCCTGCGCGCCGCCGGCCGCCGGCTCGCCGACACCGAGGCGACCATGCGGGAGGCCGAGGTGCGCGGCAAGTACAGCACCGCCGCGGGCAAGGCGCAGCTGGCGTACGCGGACGCGCTCGCGGCCTGGGGCGAGGTCGGCGGGTACGACGCCGAGGTGCTCTTCGACACCGTCGCCACCATCGTGCTCGACCTGCCCTGGGACCGTGCCCGGGAACGTCCGGTCCGGACGCTCTCCGGCGGGCAGCAGAAGCGTTTCGCGCTGGAGCTGCTGCTGCGCGGACCGGACGAGGTGCTGCTCCTGGACGAGCCGGACAACTTCCTCGACGTGCCGGGCAAACGCTGGCTGGAGGGGCGGCTGCGCGAGTCGGTGAAGTCGGTGCTCTACGTCTCGCACGACCGGGAGCTGCTGGCGCGTACGGCCGACCGGGTGGTCGCCGTGGAGGGCGGCAGCGCCTGGGTGCACCCGGGTGGCTTCGCCAGTTGGCACGAGGCGCGGGTCGCCCGGCACGCCCGCCTGGACGAGCTGCGCAAGCGCTGGGACGAGGAGCACCAGAAGCTGCGCGAGCTGATGCTGATGTACAAGCAGAAGGCCGCGTACAACGACGGGATGGCCTCCCGCTACCAGGCGGCACAGACCCGGCTGCGCAAGTTCGAGGAGGCCGGGCCGCCGCCCGTACCGCCGAAGGACCAGGACATCCGGATGCGGCTGACCGGCGGGCGCACCGGCAAGCGCGCGATCGTCTGCGAGCAGCTGGAGCTCGACGGCCTCACCTACCCGTTCGACCTGGAGATCTGGTACGGCGACCGGGTCGCGGTGCTCGGCGCGAACGGCACCGGCAAGTCGCACTTCCTGCGGCTGCTGGCCCGCGGCGGCACCGACCCGGATCCGGCGAACGGCCCGGTCGACGCCGGGCTCACGCTCGCGCCGGTGGCCCACGACGGGGTGGCCCGGCTCGGCGCGCGCGTCCGGCCGGGGCACTTCTCGCAGACGCACGACCGGCCGGAGCTGATGGCGAAGACGCTCGTCGAGATCCTCTGGCGCGGCGACGAGCACCGGGCCGGGATGGATCGGCACGCGGCCATGGCGTCGCTGTCCCGGTACGAGCTGGCGGGGCAGGGCGACCAGCGGTTCGGCACCCTCTCCGGCGGGCAGCAGGCGCGGTTCCTGGTGCTGTTGCTGGAGCTGTCCGGGGCGACCCTGCTGCTGCTCGACGAGCCGACCGACAACCTCGACCTGGCCAGCGCCGAGGCGCTGGAGGCCGGCTTGAACGCCTTCGACGGGACGGTGCTCGCGGTGACCCACGACCGCTGGTTCACCCGTACCTTCGACCGGTTCGTGCTGTTCCGGGGCGACGGCGAGGTGGTGGAGACGCCCGAGCCGGTGTGGGACGTGAAGTGAGCGGCCGTCGGCTGCCGACCGCCCACCCACGCGCCGGAGCGCAGGCATAGAGTCGATCTCGTGACTGAGATGACCTACCGCCGGCTGGGCGACTCCGGGCTCGTGGTGTCCGTCGTCGGTATCGGCGGCAACAACTTCGGCCGCAACATCGACCTCGACGGCACCCGCGCCGTCGTGGACGCCGCCCTGGACGCCGGGATCAACTTCTTCGACACCGCGGACATCTACGGTGAGCCGCAGGGCGGCTCCGAGGAAGCGCTCGGGCAGGCCCTGAAGGGCCGCCGGGACGACGTGGTGGTGGCTACCAAGTTCGGCATGAACATGAACGGCCTGAACGGCCCCGACCACGGCGCGCGCGGCGCCCGGCGCTACGTCGCCCGGGCCGTCGAGGCGTCGCTGCGCCGCCTCGGCACCGACTACATCGACCTGTACCAGATGCACGAGCCGGATCCGGGCACGCCGATCGACGAGACCCTCGCCGCGCTGGACGACCTGGTCCGGGCCGGCAAGGTGCGTTACCTGGGCAACTCCAACTTCACCGGCTGGCAGATCGCCGACGCCGACTGGGTGGCCACCTCCAACGGCCGGTCCCGGTTCATCAGCGCGCAGAACCACTACAGCCTGGTGGAACGCTCGGTCGAGACCGAGGTGATCCCGGCCTGCGAGCGCTTCGGGCTGGGGATGCTGCCGTTCTTCCCGCTCGCCAACGGCCTGCTCACCGGCAAGTACCGGCGGGGCGAGGCACCGCCCGCAGGCAGCCGGCTCGCCGGCGGTGGCCGGTACGCCGCCCGGTTCGCCGCGGCGAACTGGGACCTCATCGAGGCGATCGGCCGGTACGCGGACGAGCGGGGGCTCAGCATGCTCCAGGTGGCCATCGGCGGGCTGGCCGCCCAGCCGGCGGTGACCTCGGTGATCGCCGGGGCGACCACGCCCGAGCAGGTGCGCGCCAACGCCGCGGCCGGTTCCTGGCAGCCGACCGACGAGGACCTGGACGCCCTGCGCGAGATCCTCTGACCCCGCGGCGGTCAGATCCACTCGCTCTTCCTGAAGTCGGGGCGACCGAGGGTCCGGGTCACCCCGACTTCACGGATGTCGAGTCGATCACTGGTCCGGCGTCGACCGGCGGCGCCGGGTGAGCAGCATGGGCAGGGCCACCGCCAGGGCGGCGAGCACGAGAGCGGCCGCCGCGACCGGCCACCACCGGGCGCCCCCGTCGTCTCCGCGCGCCCGGGTCGCGCTCGCGGGCCCGGTCACCGCGACCGGGGGCGACTGGGCGGGCCGGGCCTGCACCTGGGCGGTGGCTTCGCTCGGGTGCGGCGCGGGGGCGCTGACCGTCACCCGCCAGCGGCCGGGGGAGAGGATCGGACCGGTGGCGTAGAAGCCCTGGCCTTCGGTCGCCGGTTCCAGCTGCAACGGCCCGACGCGCTGCCCGTCGGGGCCGACGGCGGTCAGGGTGAGCCGCACCAGCGTGTCCAGCCGGTGGCCGTCGGCGTACAGGGCCTGCACGGTGACACCGTCGGCCCCGTCACCGGCCACCGTCAGTTTCAGCTTCCCGCCGTGCGCCGCGACCGGCGCCGCGGTCAGGAGAACCAGGGCCACTGCGGCGAGCAGGGCGGCGAGCGCCTTCCAGGTACGCGTCACGGACCTCTCCTCACTGCGGGTACGGGGGCGGCCCCTCCCCGACGCGGGTGCGCCGGAGAGGGGCCGCCGTCGGATCAGAGCCGGCGGCCCGGGGCGAGCCGGGTGGCGTCGCCGCCCAACCGTCCGGCGCCGGCGACGGGTTCGCCGTCGTTGGCCTTCACCCCGGCCTTGCTGGCCGCGCCGCCGAGCCGGACGATCATGGCGTCGGCGTCCCGGACCAGGACGTCCCGGACCTCCGCCTCGGCCACGAGGGTGGCGTCGGCGGCGATCCCGCGGAAGGCGGTCAACTGCTTGATCGCCTTGTTGTCGTTGCCGGCGGCCTCGGCCTTGCGGGCGGCGTCGAGCTTCTCCGTCAGCTGCTTGTGCGCCTTGGCCGAGAGCCGGCTGGTCGCCTTGAACCGGTCCAGCAGGTTCTGCATGTCCCGGAACGAGGTGGTGACGAAGAACCGGACCTCCGAGGTGGTCTCGTTCCCCGCCTTGTCGGTCGCGGTCACGGTCAGCTCGTGCAGGCCGAGCGGGAGCTCGTACATCGCCTGCAGCGTGCCGCTCGCGTACGGCCGGCCGTCCAGCTCGCCGGTCACGCTCGCGATGCCCGAGGTCGGGTCCACCGCCTGCCAGGACACCCGGACGTCCTGGCTGTCGCCGTAGAGCTGACCGTCGGCGAGCCCGGAGACCAGCAGCGTCGGTTTGGTGCCGTCGATGCGCAGCACCGCCGACTTGAGCGTCTCCGCGTTGCCCGCGCTGTCCGTGGACCGGAACAGCAGCTCGTGCTCGCCGTCACCGGTCACCTCGACCGGTGCCGAGTACGGCGTCCACGCGCCACCGTCGAGCGACCACTCGACCGTCTTCACGCCGGATCCGGCGTCGGTCGAGGTCAGCACGACCGGGATGGTCCCGTCGTGCCAGCCCTCGTCGTTCGCCGGAGCGAACGTCGCCGAGGTCACCGGCGCCGTGGCGTCGATCTTCACGGCGACGGTCTTCGTCGACTCCACGTTGCCCGCCTTGTCGGTCGAGCGGAACCGCAGTTCGTGCTCGCCGTCGCCGCTCACCGGGACCGGCCCGGTGTACGCCGTCCAGGACTGCGCACCGTCCAGCTGGTACTCGGTGCCGGCCAGGCCGCTGCCGCCGCTCTCGTCGGTGGCGGCCAGGGTGACCGTCACCGGCCCGGTGTGCCAGCCCTCGACGGGGGTGCCCGTGACGGTGGCCGCCGTCTCCGGAGCCGTCTCGTCGGCGACCTCGGTGCTGAGGCGGAAGTAGTCGAACACGGCGGTCTTCGAGGCGGTCTGGTTGGCCCCGAGGGTGAACAGGCCCACCTTCGGGGTGGCCCCGACCGCGCTGTTGGTCAACGCGGTCAACGCCGTCCAGGTCGTCCCGTCGGCCGAGTACGACGCGGTGAAGGTGTCACCGCTGCGGGCCAGGCGCAGGTACCACACCGACCCGGTCAGGTTCGCCGCCTCCGGCTGCGGGTTCTGCACCGTCCCGCCGATCTCGCTGCGGAACTCGATCCGCCGCGTCACCGGCTGGCCGGGCTGGTTGTCCGCGATGTAGTCGAACTTCAGGTAGTTGTCGTCGTCGACATGCACCAGCAGGCCGGCCTGCTGGTACTGCTCGTTCAGCTGGCTGCCGTCGACCTTCGTCTCCAGGGTCCAGTCGCCGGCCGGCGCGGTCTGCAGGATGAAGTTCGCCGGCCCGGTGTTGCCGGTGCCGTAGATGTCGCCGTTGGGCACGTCGACCCGCAGCGCGCCACCGGTCACCCGGTAGCCCGTCGCGTCCTCCCGCAGGATCGCGTTCCACCGGCACTTGTCCAGCGTGTCACCGGTGAACTCGTCCGACGGGTCGACCGGCCCGGCCGGCTCGTCCGGCGAGACCTGGAACCAGTCGAACGCGGCCTCCACCACCGGAGCGTCCGTGCCGCCGTTGAGGGCGAAGAGGCCGATCCGCGGGTTGGTGATGCCGGCGAGCGCGGCGGCCCGGCCGACCGGGGAGAAGGTCTGCCCGTCGGCCGACACGGCCGCGGTCAGGTTCGTCCCGTCGCTGTTCAGGCGCAGGTAGAACGTGTCACCGGCCGGTGCGGCGACGCTGTCGGCCGCCTCGTTGCGCGGCGCGCCGGCGGTCTCCCGGATGAACTCCACCCGCCGGCTGCCCGAGTAGAGCAGGTCCAGCTTGGCGTAGTTCTCGTCGTCGCCGTACACCAGCAGGCCGGCCTGCTGGTAGTTGGCCGTCACCGGCAGGGTGACCCGGGTGGTCGCCTGCCACGGCCCGGACGGCGCTGGCTGGAGCACCAGGTTCGTCGCGTCGTTGCGCGCCCCGTAGAGGTCACCCACCGCGGTGGGCAGCCGTAGCGCGCCGTCGGAGACCGAGTAGAGCTGGTTCTCCCGCACCACGCTCCACCGCGCCTTGTCGAGGCCGGTGCCGGTGAAGTCGTCCGAGCGCGCCCCGAAGCAGGACGTGTTCGGCGCCTCGATCCGCACCGGCACTGTGGCGTACGCCTTGGCCCCTCTGCTGTCGGTCACCGTGAGGGTCGCCGTGAACGTGCCCGGGGCGGTGTAGGTGTGGCTCGCGTCCAGAGTGTCCGCCGCGCCCCCGTCACCGAAGTCCCAGGCGTACGTCAGCGGGGTGTCCCCCTCGGCGTCGGTGGCCGTGCCGTCGAAGGCGACGGCGAGCGGCGCGGTGCCGACGGTCGGGGTCGCGGTGGCGGTGACGACCGGCGGCGCGTTCTCGGTGACCCCCCGCCCGACGAAGTCCATCCAGTTGACGTTCATCAGGGAGCCGGCGCCGCCGCCCGGGTCCTTCGCGATGAAGAAGAGGGTGCCCGTGGCCGGGCCGGTCACCGGCGCGGTCACGTCCGTGTACGTCTGCCAGTCGCCGGTGCCGGGCACGGTGGCCTGCGCCACCAGCGGCCCGTCGACAGTGCCGGCGCGGACGTCGATCCGCCCGCCGTTGACGTCCGAGGCGACCCGGAACCGGATCGACGTGATGTTGGTCAGGTCCGCCGGGGAGACCGACCACCAGTCGCCGTCCTCGATGAACCCGATGTTCTGGCCGCCGCCGGCGGTGTCGCCGGTGGTCTCACGCTGCACGCCCGGGTCTCCGCCGCCGGTGCTGCCCGGCGCCCGGCCGGTGGCGGTGAAGTACTCGGCCTGCTTCCGCTTCGGCTGGAGCTGCTCGATGGCCCGGCCGGTGAGCGGGCCGGCGCCTCCGGCGCCACCGAGGTCGGTGTAGGTCGCCTCGAAGACGGCGAAGACGTTCGCCTCGGCGCCGTGCCCGGAGGCCAGCGACGTCTGGACGACCCCGGTGCAGCCGGTGTGCTGCTCCAGCGGGTGGGCGTGCTCGTCGTGGCCGAGCAGCACCTGGAGCCGGACCCGGTCGCAGTCGATCTCGCCGTCCTCCGGGTCGGTCACCTTGACCGTGTAGCGGACCTGGTCACCCCAGTCGAAGAAGCCTCCGTCCGGCGGGAACTCGATCTTCACGGTCGGGGCGGTGTTGCCCACGGTGACCGGTACGTTGGCCACCGCCGTACGCCCCTTCGGGTTGGTGACGGTGAGTTGCGCCGTGTACGACCCGGCCTCGGCGTAGGTGTGCGTCGGGTTCGCCTCGGTGCTGGTCTGCCCGTCGCCGAAGGCCCACGCGTAGCTGAGCGTGCCGCCGTCCGGGTCGCGGGAACCGGCGCTGGAGAAGGCGACGGTCAGCGGCGCCGGCCCGGAGGTCGGTGCGCCGCTCGCCACCGCGATCGGGGCCCGGTCACCGGCGACGTAGTCGATCCGGTAGACGCCGGAGTTGTCGTTGTTGCCGCCGAAGCCGCTGCCCCACTCGATGAGGTAGAGCGCGCCGTCCGGGCCGAACTCGAAGTCCATCGGCCGGATCAGGCTCATGCCGGTGAGGAGCTGGTTGATGTCCACCAGCGACTTGCCGTCGGCGGTCACCTGCATCGTGTACATCTTCGACTGGTTCCACTCGCCGAAGAGCGCCTTGCCGTCGTAGTACGCCGGCCACTTCCGGTCCGAGTTCAGCTCCGCGTCGTACCGGTAGACCGGGCCGCCCATCGGCGCGCCGCCGCCCCCGATCTCGGGGAAGAGCGGGTTGCCGCTGTAGTCGTAGTCGACGGTGGCCGGGACGGCCGGCGGAAGGTCGGTGAGGCCGGTGTTGTTCGGCGAGTTGTTCACCGGCGCCACGCAGTCGAACTTCGGCCCGCTCGGCCCGGCGGGGAACTGGTAGTCGTTGTAGGCGTAGTTCGCCCCGGTGCAGTACGGCCAGCCGTAGTTGCCGGCGGTGCCGACGATGTTCCACTCGACTGTGCCCTCCGGGCCACGGTTCGGGTTGGCGGAACCGGCGTCCGGCCCGTAGTCGCCGACGTAGAGGGTGTCGGTGCCCGGGTCCACGCCGATCCGGAACGGGTTGCGGAAGCCCATCGCGAAGATCTCCGGCCGGGTCCGCTCGGTGCCCGGCGCGAAGAGGTTCCCGGCCGGGACGGTGTACGTCCCGTCGTCCTCCGGGTGGATCCGGAGCACCTTGCCGCGCAGGTCGTTGGTGTTGCCGGAGGTGCGCTGCGCGTCGTAGTCCTGGCGGCCCGGCCGCTCGTCGATCGGGGTGAACGCGTCGGACTCGAACGGGTTGGTGTTGTCACCGGTGGCCAGGTAGAGGTTGCCGGCCCCGTCGAAGGCCATGCTGCCGCCGGCGTGGCAGCAGGTGTTGCGCTGGGTGTCGACCCGGAGCACCTGCTTCTCGCTGGCCGGGTCGATGGTGTCGCCGGTCACCGTGAACCGGGACAGCAGGTTGCGCGCGATCCCGTCGTTCGGGGCGTAGTAGAGGTACACCCAGTTGTTGGTGGCGAAGTCCGGGTCGAGGCGGATGCCGATCAGGCCGTCCTCGTTGCCGGTGAAGACGTCCAGGTCGACAGCGGTCACCGTGTTGCCGGTGTCCGGCTTGACGATCTGCACCCGGCCGTCACGCTCGACGTAGAAGACCCGGCCGTCCGGGGCCACGTCCAGCTCCATCGGGTTGCTGGTGTTGCTGTCCAGCGTGACCTTCTCGAAGCTGGCGGTCTTCGAGGCGCCGCAGTCGGCGCCGGCCACTCCCGCCGCGGTGCGGATGCCGCCGAGCAGGTGGGTGAGGAACTCCGGCTCGGCGTACGACTCGCGGGTGTGACCGCCGCCGGTGTACCACGACCGGCCGCCGTCGAAGTCCTGGCACCAGGCGATCGGGTGGTCGGCACCCATCGCGCCCGCGCCCGGGGAGTAGCTCCGCTCGTCCAGGCTGGCCAGCACGTGCACGTCGGGGCGCGGGTTGGACTGGTAGTTGTACCACTCGTCGAAGCGGGACCAGCGCTCCGGCAGCTCACTCGTGGACGGGTGGGCGTGGTCCTCCACCTTGACCGTGGCCTGCTGGTTCGCCGGGTGGCTGGCGAAGTACGCGCCGACCAGGTCGCCGTACCAGCCCCAGCTGTACTCGGTGTCCGACGCGGCGTGGATGCCGACGTAGCCGCCGCCGGCCCGGACGTAGCGCTCGAAGGCCGCCTGCTGGTCGCCGTCGAGGACGTCGCCCGTGGTGGAGAGCCAGATGACCGCCTGGTACTTCGCGAGGTTGGCGTCGGTGAACGCGCCGCCGTCCTCGGTGGTGTCGACGGTGAAGCCGTGCTCCGCGCCGAGCTGCTGGATGGCGGCGATGCCGGTGGGGATCGAGTCGTGCCGGAACCCGGCCGTCTTCGAGAAGACCAGCACGGAGAAGGGCTCGTCGGCGGCGGGCGCCGCCCCGGGGAGCGCCTGGGTCACCGGCGCGGCCGCGGCGGCCGGCGGGGCGGCCTGAGCGGCTCGTGTCGTGGTCGGGCCGGCGGTCGGTGCCGCCTGCGCGGTCGACGTGCCCAGCAGGGCCGTCGAGGTGAGGGCGAGGGAGAGCAGGGTCGCGGTGATGGGTGAGCGGGCACGACGAGTGCGGGACACGCCGCCTCCTATGTCGCGGTGGACAGGGGATCGCGGGGGCCGGCTCGCCGAAGACCGTCCCGGGTGGGCCGGCGCGGGCGCCGGGCCATGGCGTCCGCGCCGACATTTTTGTCGAATCGCTGAACAAATTAATTCCGGTTGATGCGTGTCCGGCAAGATGCCAACCGGTAACGGTTTCGCAACAGCGGGCGACATTCCGAACAGGACCGCATGAAGCGCCCGGCGCACGATCCGCCGCCGCTGTTGCCGGCCTCACCCTTGGCAGGGCCGTCGGGTCTGTCGTACGGTGACCGAGCAAGTGACCCACGGGAGCCCGGTGGACCGGGCTGAGAGGGGGGCTGTCAGCCCCCGACCGTCGAACCTGATCCGGGTAATGCCGGCGCAGGGAGGAGTGTTGCCGTGCCGTCCCTGGGACGATTGCATCTCATCACCGACACCCGACCCGGGCGCGATCCGCTCACCGTGGTCCGGGCCGCCCTCACCGCGGCCCGCGCGGACCTCGTCGTGCAGGTCCGGGTCGAGGACTCCGCCACCGACCGGGAGGCGTACGACCTGGCCCGCCGGGTCGTCACGCTCTGCGCGCCGTACGGGGCGACCTGCCTGGTCAACGACCGGCTGCACGTGGCGCTCGCGGTCGGCGCGGCCGGTGGGCACGTCGGCGCGGACGACCTGCCCGTCGACGCGGCCCGCCGCGTGCTCGGCCCGGCCGCCGTGCTCGGCGCCACCGCCCGTGAACCGGGCACCGCCGCCGAGGCGGTCGCCGCCGGGGCCGGCTACCTCGGGGTCGGCCCCTGCCACCCCACTGTCACGAAGGAGGGGTTGCCCCCACCGATCGGCGTGGACGGCGTACGGGCGGTCGCCGAGGCGGTCGACGTACCCGTGATCGCCATCGGCGGCGTGACCGCGAGCGGCGTGCCGGCGCTACGAGCCGCCGGGGCGTACGGAGTGGCGGTGGTCGGTGCGCTCTCCGGGGCGGCCGACCCGGCCCGCGCCACCACCGAGCTGATCGCGGCACTGACGTGCTGAGCGCCCGGTCCACGTCGACTCGAGCCGGCGACGTGGCCCGGGCGGACGTGGCGGTGGTGGGGGCGGGACCGATCGGTCTCGCCGTCGCCTGGCGCTGCGCCGCCCGCGGGCTACGGGTGACCGTGCACGACCCCGCCCCGGGCTCGGGGGCCTCGGCGGTCGCCGCCGGCATGCTCGCCCCGGTCGCCGAGGCGTACTTCGGCGAGCGCGAACTGACCGGGCTGCTGGTGGAGTCGGCCGCCCGCTGGCCCGCGTTCGCGGCCGAGCTGACCGAGGCGTCCGGCGTCGAACTCGGCTACCGCACCGAGGGCACCCTGCTGGTCGGGCTGACCGCCGACGACCTGGCCGAGGCGCGGCGGCTCTGGGCGTACCAGCAGGAGATCGGCCTGCCGGTGACCCCGCTGCGCCCCTCGCAGCTGCGGGACCGCGAGCCGGCGCTCGCCCCCAGGGTGCGCGGCGGCGCGCTCGCCGCGACCGACCACCAGGTCGACCCGCGGCTGCTGGTGCCCGCGCTGCGCACCGCCGCCGAGCGGGCCGGGGCCGTGCTCGTGCCCGGACCGGTCGGCACGCTCTCCGACCTGGACGCCGCCGTCACCGTGGTGGCGGCCGGCTGCGGCGCCGCCGCGCTCACCGGGCTGCCGATCCGCCCGGTCAAGGGGCAGGTGCTCCGGCTCCGCGCGCCCGGTGGCGCCGCGCCGGGCTTCCGGCACGTCATCCGGGGGTACGCCGACGGCGAGCAGGTCTACCTGGTGCCCCGATCCGGTGGCGAGGTGGTGGTGGGCGCCACCGTCGAGGAGCGCCGGGACACCGACGTCTCCGCCGGGGCGGTGCTCCGCCTGCTCCGCGCCGCCGTGGACCTGGTGCCGGAGCTGGCCGAGTACGACCTGGTCGAGACGGCCGCCGGGCTGCGTCCCGGCACCCCGGACAACGCCCCGATCCTCGGTGAGCTGCCGGGTCGGCCGGGCGTGCTGGTGGCCGCCGGGCACCACCGGCACGGCATCGTGCTCACCCCGGTGACCGCCGACCTGATCGCCGACCTCGTGACCACCGGCCGGCCCGATCCGTTGCTCGCCCCCTTCCGGCCGGACCGGTTCACCAGTCCGCCCGGTACGGGGGCGACCGGCGCGCCGGCAGCCTCGGGCTCGGCGGCTTCCGCGGTGGCGGGCTCCGGATCGGCGGCCTCCGGGGCGGCGGTCCCTGGCTGGGCGGCCTCCGGGGCAGTGGCTCCCCGGGCGGCGGCTCCCCGGGCGGCGGCTCCCCGGGCGGCGGCTCCCCGGGCGGTGGCCTCCGGGGCGGCGGCCGGTGGGGCCGGAGGAGATGCGGCAGCGGTGGCCGGAGGCGACGACGTAACTGTCCGGACTGGCGAGGAGGACCCGTGGAACTGACGGTGAACGGTGCCGGGCGGACCGTGCCCGGCGGTGTGACGGTGGCCGACCTGGTCCGCGAGGTCGCTCCGCAACAGCGCGGAGTGGCGGTCGCGGTCAACGGCGAGGTGGTGCCCCGGACGGGCTGGCCGGAGACCGCGCTGCGCGACGGGGACCGGGTAGAGGTACTCAGCGCCGCCCAGGGCGGGTGAGCGCGGTGACGTTCCGACTCGGCGGGGTCGAGTTCACCTCGCGCCTGATCCTCGGCACCGGTGGCGCGGCGAACCTGCACGTGCTGGAGGAGGCCATCCACGCGTCCGGCACCGAACTGGTCACGCTCGCCCTGCGGCGGGTGGACACCGCCCCCGGCATGGGCGGCGGACTGCTGGACCTGCTGGACCGGTGCGGCGTACGGCTGCTGCCGAACACGGCGGGCTGCTACACGGCGGTGGAGGCGGTCAAGGTGGCCCGGCTGGCCCGGGACGCCTTCGACACCGACTGGATCAAGCTGGAGGTGATCGGCGACGAGCGCACGCTGCTCCCGGACGGCGTCGAGCTGCTGCGCGCCGCCGAGGAGCTGGTCGCGGACGGGTTCACCGTGCTGCCGTACACGAGTGACGATCCGGTGCTCGCCCGGCGGCTCGTGGACGTGGGCTGCGCCGGAGTGATGCCCGCGGGCGCGCCGATCGGGTCCGGGCTGGGTATCAGCAACCCGCACCACATCCGGCTGATCCGGCAGACCGTGGAGGTGCCGGTGATCCTGGACGCCGGCATCGGCACCGCCTCGGAGGCGGCGCTGGCGATGGAGCTCGGCTGTGACGCGGTGATGCTGGCCAGCGCCGTCACCCGGGCCGCAGATCCGGTGGCGATGGCCACCGCCATGCGGTACGCGGTGCAGGCCGGCCGGTTGGCCGCGGGAGCGGGTCGGATCCCCCGCCGGCACCACGCCCTCGCCTCCACTCCGGACGAAGGGCGGCCGGAGCTGTGATCGGCCCGCGCCCGGTGCGGCAGGCAGATCTTGGACGGGAAAGGTTCCTCCAGGAGCCGTTTCGCTCCAAGATCTCAGCGGAGCTTCCCTCCGGAGTCGTGCTGCTCACCGATCGGAGGGTGGCGCGCCGACCGCTCGGCGAGGTGGTCGCGGCGGCGGTCGCCGGGGGAGTGCGCTGGGTGGTGCTTCGGGAGAAGGACCTGCCGCGCGCCGAGCGCGCCGCGCTCGCGGCCGAGCTGCGGGCGATCCTCAGGGAGGGCGGCGGCACCCTGGTCGTCGCCGGGCCCGACCCGCTCGACGGTGACGCCGTCCACCTGCCCGCCGCCGGCCCGTACCCGCCGCCGCGCGTCGGCCTGGTGGGCCGCTCCTGCCACGACGAGGCGGAGCTGGCCCGGCTCACCACCGAGGACTACGTGACCCTCTCGCCCGTCTACCCGACCCGGACCAAACCCGGCTACGGCCCGCCCCTGCACCCGCAGGGGCTCGCCGCGCTCATCGACCGAAGCCCGGTCCCGGCCCTCGCCCTCGGTGGCATCGAAACGGCCGATCAGGTCACCGCCTGCCTCCGGGCGGGAGCCGATGGCGTGGCGGTACTCGGCGCGATCATGCGAGCCGACGACCCGCAGGAAACAGCAGCCACCCTGACCGCCGCCTTCAACGAGGCGACCCGCCGGCCGCTGCCCTCGCCGGCCGCCGCCCTCGCCAAGGCGACCAGCCAGGCGTTCACCCCGCTGACCGACGCCTTCGACGAGGCAACCCGACAGGAGGCGGTCACAGAGTCGACAAGCCTCCCCGCCGTGGCGGTCACCCCGGTGTCGTCCACCCGGCACCGAAGGACGGAGGTCCCCGCGACGGAGCTGCGGCCGACCGCGCCCACGGAGGGATCAAGCCTGACCGCCCGGAGTGGGCACGATCGGCCGCAGCCCCCAACAGCGGCCACGACTACGACAGCGACTCCGGGAGCGAGCGAGTGACGCCGAGAACAGTCCTCACCATCGCCGGCTCCGACTCCGGTGGGGGAGCGGGCATCCAGGCCGACCTCAAGGTCTTCGCGGCGCTCGGCGCGTACGGCACGAGCGTCCTCACCGCGGTGACCGCGCAGAACACGCGGGGCGTCGACGCCGTCCTGCCCCTGCCGCCGGCCACCGTCACCGAGCAGATCGAGAGCGTGCTGACCGACTTCACAGTGGGCGCGGCGAAGACCGGCATGCTCGGTACCCCCGCCGTCGCCGACGCGGTGGCCGCCGCGGCCCGGACCGGCCGGCTGCCGCACCTCGTCGTCGACCCGGTGCTCGTCGCCACCAGCGGGCACTCGCTCGGCGTGGTCGCCGCAGTCGAGCGGCTGCTGCCGTACGCCGAGGTGGCGACGCCGAACTGCGCGGAGGCCGCGGCAATCACCGGACGCCCGGTGACCACTGTCAAGGAGATGGTGGCCGCGGCGGAGGCGCTGGCCGCCGGCGGCCCGGCGCACGTGGTGGTCACCGGCGGTGACCTCGACGGCATGGAGGCGGTCGACGTGCTGCACGGCGGCGGCGTCAGCACGCTGCTGCGCGCGCCCCGGGTGGAGACCCGGCACACGCACGGCACCGGCTGTTCGTTCTCGGCCGCGATCGCCGTCCGCCTCGCGCTGGGCGACCCGGTGCCGGCCGCGGTCGCCGCCGCCAAGGAGTACGTGACCCGCGCGCTGACCGGCGCGCGGCACTGGGAGTTGGGCGCTGGACGCGGCCCGCTGGACCACTTCGGATGGTCCGCTTGACCACCAGGGAGGCTGTCATGCAGGCACGACGCAAGGTTTACGTGGAAGGGTCCCGGCCCGAGATCCGGGTGCCGTTCGCCGAGGTGACGCTGACCGGGGACAACCCTCCGGTACGCCTCTACGACACCTCCGGGCCGGGATCCGAGCCCGAGGTCGGGCTCGCGCCGCTGCGCGGCCCGTGGATCGCCGAGCGGGGAGACGTCGCCCCGGTGCGGGGGGCCGGCACCCCGCTCGCCGGCCTGGACGGCCGCCGCCCGACGCAGCTCGCGTACGCCCGGGCGGGCGTCGTGACGCCGGAGATGGAGTTCGTGGCGATCCGGGAGGGGGTGGCGCCGGAGTTCGTCCGCGAGGAGATCGCGGCCGGCCGCGCGGTGCTGCCGCTCAACGTGAACCACCCGGAGTGCGAGCCGGCCATCATCGGCAAGGCGTTCCTGGTCAAGGTGAACGCGAACATCGGCACCTCGGCCGTCAGCTCGTCCGTCGCCGAGGAGGTGGAGAAGCTGACCTGGGCCACCCGGTGGGGCGCGGACACGGTGATGGACCTCTCCACCGGCAAGCGGATCCACGAGACCCGCGAGGCGATCGTGCGGAACTCGCCGGTGCCGATCGGCACGGTGCCGATCTACCAGGCGCTGGAGAAGGTCGGCGGCGACCCGGTGAAGCTCACCTGGGAGGTGTTCCGGGAGACCGTGATCGAGCAGGCCGAGCAGGGCGTGGACTACATGACCGTGCACGCCGGGGTGCTGCTGCCGTACGTGCCGATGGCCGTCGACCGGGTGACCGGCATCGTGTCGCGCGGCGGTTCGATCATGGCGGCCTGGTGCCTGGCGCACCACGAGGAGAACTTCCTCTACACGAACTTCGAGGAGCTCTGCGGGATCCTCGCGCGCTACGACGTGACCTTCTCCCTCGGTGACGGTCTGCGCCCCGGCTCGATCGCGGACGCCAACGACGAGGCGCAGTTCGCCGAGCTGAAGACCCTCGGCGAGCTGACGAAGGTCGCCTGGCGGTACGACGTCCAGGTGATGATCGAGGGCCCGGGTCACGTGCCCATGCACAAGATCAAGGAGAACGTGGACCTCCAGCAGGAGTGGTGCCACGAGGCCCCGTTCTACACCCTCGGGCCGCTGACCACCGACATCGCACCCGCGTACGACCACATCACCTCGGCCATCGGCGCCGCGATGATCGGCATGTTCGGTACCGCCATGCTCTGCTACGTCACCCCGAAGGAGCACCTGGGGCTGCCGGACCGGGACGACGTGAAGGCCGGCGTGATCGCGTACAAGATCGCGGCGCACGCGGCCGACCTGGCCAAGGGGCACCCCGGCGCGCAGGCGTGGGACGACGCGCTCTCCAAGGCGCGGTTCGAGTTCCGCTGGGAGGACCAGTTCAACCTGGCGCTGGACCCGGAGACGGCGCGGTCGTACCACGACGCGACGCTGCCGGCCGAACCGGCGAAGACGGCGCACTTCTGCTCGATGTGCGGCCCGAAGTTCTGCTCGATGAAGATCACCCAGGACCTCAAGGAGTACGCCGCCCGCGGCATGCAGGACAAGTCCGCGGAGTTCGTCTCCTCGGGCGGGCAGGTCTACCTGCCGCTGGCCTGAGCCGCTGGGGCGCGCCCGTCGCGTTCCGCCTCGGGTGCGGTTGCCGTACCGGCGAGCACCGCACCCGAGGCGGGTTCAGCGGCGGTGGTGGCGGCCGGACGAACGCAGCGAGCGGCGGCCGCTCTCCCGCTCCGGCTCGTTGTCCTGCACGGGCCGGCTCAGCCCGGCCACCCAGTCGACGTACTCCTCGTCCTGGGCCGGCAACGGCTCCTCCGCCGGGCTCTCCCCGACGGGCTGCGTCCGGGTACGCCGGAACAGCCCGAGCCGACCCCGACCCCGACCCGTGGTCTGCTCGGGCGCGGGGGGCTTCCCGACCGCCTCGTCCCCGGTCGCCTCCGGGGTCTCCGTGCCGCCCGTCTCCCCGCCGCCCGTCTCCGGCGTGTCGGTCGGCACCGGACCGGCGCGCCGGGCGCCGGCCAGGGCCTCCCAGCTCGCCGCCCGGTTGAGATCGGGCAGCGGAGCCCGGTGCCGCGCCCGCTGGGCTGCGCCCGGCGTCGGCTCCGGCACCTGCGGGTGAGCCGCCTCGACACCGTCGGCGGGGGCGTACCGCGGTGCCGGCCGAGGCGGCTCGACCGGCCAGCTGCGGGAAGCTTCCTGCTCCGCCGGCGGCCCGGTCGCCGCCTTCGGCGCGTCGGCGAACCGGCGACCGATCGACGAGGCGTCCGCGCCGGACGGGTGGTCGCCGCGCGGCGACGGACTTCCGGCGGGGTCGGCGTCAGCGGCCGGGGCTCCGGGCTGCTCGGGGAGGAAGGAGACCGGTGCCGGGGCGAGGCCGTCGCCGCCCGGCGGCGGGGAGCCCGGCGTCGCCGGCTCCTCGCCGGTCGCCGAGCCGCCGACGATCCCGGTCTCCTCGTCGGACGGGGTAACGGTGGTCGTCGCCTCGTCGCGGAGCGGCCGGCTGGTCACCCGCTTCTCCGCGTCGCCGGCCACCGCCGCCGCGCCGGCCGCGTCGCCGGCGAGTCTCGGGGCGGTGAGTGCGGCGGCGACCCCCGGCTCGTCGGTGGAGGTCTCGACCCGCTCGGACGCCTTCGAGGTCGCGGCGGCACCGTGCTCCTCCGTGGCCCGCGACGCTGGGTCACCATCCCGGTCTGTCGCGGCGGGCGAGGTCGACCGGGCCTTGCGGGCTCGTCGAGGCTTCGGCGCCCGGACCGTCTCGGTGCCCCCGGAACCCGC
Organism: Micromonospora sp. 15K316; assembly: GCF_004348525.1. Lineage (GTDB taxonomy): Bacteria > Actinomycetota > Actinomycetes > Mycobacteriales > Micromonosporaceae > Micromonospora. The sequence goes on from NZ_SMKG01000063.1 coordinate 18,117, forward strand.
CGGCCGATCCGCCGACCCCGCCGCCTCGTCGGACTCCGCGCCGGGGGAGGACGGTTCGTCGGCCGGTCCCTCGCCGGGCTGGGCCTCGGTAGGCGCGGCGGAACCCGCTCCCTCGGTGGCCTGCGCCTCGATGGGCGCGGCGGCGGCGCGCTGGTCGGTGGGCCGGGCCTCAGTGGACGCGGCCGCGCCCGCCGGCTCGGTGGGCTGCGCCTCGGCGCGGGCGGCGGGGGCCGGCTGCGCCTCGGCGGGCGCCGGCTCGGCGGCCGGTCGGTCGGTCGGCTGTGCCTCGGTGGGCGCGGCGACGCCGTGCTGGTCGGCGGGCTCCGTTCCGGTCGAGGGCGCGACCTCGACGGCGGCGGCCTCGGACGCCCCATCCTCCGTCGTCGGCGGCGTGGCCGGGGCCGTCGCAGCGACAGCGGCCGGGGCCGTCGCGGCAATCGAGACCGGCGGTGCCGCGGCGGCGGAGGCCGGCGGTGCCGCGGCGTCCGGCTCGGCCGGGGCCGGCCGGTCGGGGGCGGCGAACGGCTCCGCGCCGCCGCGCTGCGATCCCACCACCGCGGACTCCTCGCCCACGGTCGCACCGGCGTCCCGGTGGGCCTGCATGCTCGCCGAGGGCGCCAGGACTGCCCGGGCGGCGGAGTGCGCGGTGACAACGGGCGGGCCGGCGGTCTCGTCCGGGCCGGCCGTCTCGTCCGGCCCGCCGAGCGTCGACGCGACAATCGGCCGGGTCGCGCCCGGACCGGCGGCCGCCTGGTCGGACGTACCGTCGGCGGTCGGCGTCGAGTCGGCGGGCAGATGGCGCGGGCCGGCCTTGGCGGGGAGGGCGTGCGCCCCGGTGGTGTGCGTACGCACCGGCCAGCGCAGCAGGGCGGCGGCGGCCGAGCCCAGCACGCCGGCGCCGACCGCGATCAGCGCGCCGTAGTAGGGCGTGCCCTGGTAGCGGTCGATCTCGTCGCCCGGACCGGCGGTGAGGTAGGCGAAGGCGACCAGCACCGGGCCGGCCAGCCCGGTCGCGCCGCCCACCAGGGGGGCCGCACCCCGCCAGCGAGCCAGCGCGGCGGTCGCCGCCCCGGCGAGCAACGCCACGATCGGCAGCAGGAAGAGCGACAGCCGCTGGGCCGCGTCCACGTTCAGACCGGCCGGTTCGAGGACGCCGAGTCGGACGGTGCGCAGAGAGCCGGTGGCACCCAGTGACGGCAGCGTGGAGGCGAGCGCGAGCAGCCAGACCGCGCCGGCGAGCGCCGCCGCGTTCCACCCCAGCGGCGGGTTCAGCAGTACGGCGATCGCCGCACCGGCGCCGACGACCGCGCCGAGGACGGCGCAGATGCCGACCGCGAGGACCGGGTCGACGGAGACGAGCTCCACCGTCCGGGCGGGCTGCATGCAGAGCGGTGCGACGGTGAACGCGCCGAGCGCCGCGGCGGCGCCGACGGCCAGGACCCGGCCGGTGCCGCCCGGCGCCGGGTCGCGCCGGGCGAGACGCTCGGTGAGCACCGCGCCGGCCACCGTGGCGTTCGCGGCGAACCAGCCGACCCAGACGAGCTGGGCCGGCCACTGGTTGACGGTCGCGCCGCTGAAGGCGCCGGTGAGCCGGACGATGCCGAGGCCGTACGCGAGGCCCAGCTGGCCCGCCCCGGCCATGACGCTCACCCCGAGCGCCGTGAGCAGCAGTCTGCCCCAGGTCCGAAAGGCCATGTCCGGCACGTTACGCACCTGGTACGCCGGATCGCCACCGGCACGCCGCGCGCCGTGACGGTGGCTGACCGGCGTGTCTACTTGAGTTCGACCAGGCGGGCCAGATAAGTCGTGTTCCCGACGTTGGTCAGCATGTGCACCGCGCCCGGGTCCCGGTAGACCACCCCGCCGGTCGGCTCGTCCGCGTCGATGCGGGTGCCGTCGACCGTCTGCACCACGTTCTTCGCGCCCTGGATCGCCACCACCAGATACGGGTGGTCGTGCCGGTGCAGGGGCTGTGACTCACCCGGTTCGAGCCGGATGTGCCAGACCCGGACCCGGTCGTTCTCGTACACGATCTCCTGGCCCACCGGGCCCAGCTCGATGCCGTCGCTCATCCGTCCGTTCCGTCCAGCTGTGGGAGCACGTCGCTCGCGATCAGTTCCAGGTGGTCGAGGTCGTCGAGTTCGATCAGCCGCAGGTGCACCCGGCTGGCCCCGATGGCGGCGAACTCGCCGATCCGGTCGACCAGCTGGGCGGGGGAGCCGACCACCGAATCCTCCGGCGGCAGCGCGCTCGCCACGTGCAGCGGCGCGGCGCGCCGCTGCGCCTCCGCGTCGGTACGGCCGACCGCCACCACGATCCCCGCGGAGAGCACCAGCGGCGGCCGTCCGGACTCCGCCCGGCCGACCCGGTCGCTCGCCTCGCGGACCCGGTCGTACGCCGCGGCGGTCTCCTCGACGGACTTGAAGGGCATGTTGAACTCGTGGCCGTAGCGGGCGGCCAGCTCCGGGGTCCGCTTCGGACCGCGTCCGCCCAGGATGACGGGTGGGCCGGGCACCTGCACCGGCTTGGGCAGGGCCGGGGCGTCCACCAGGCGGTAGTGGTCGCCGGTGAAGCTGTACGAGTCGCCGAGCGGTGTGCGCCAGAGCCCGGTGATCACTTCGAGCTGCTCGGCCAGCCGGTCGAAGCGCTCGCCGACGGGCGGGAACGGGATGCCGTACGCGGTGTGTTCCCGCTCGTACCAGCCGGCGCCGATGCCCAGCTCGACCCGGCCGCCGCTCATCTGGTCCACCTGGGCCACCATCACGGCGAGCGGTCCGGGGAGTCGGAAGGTCGCCGAGGTGACCAGGGTGCCGAGCCGGATCCGCCGGGTCTCCCGGGCGAGGGCGGCCAGGGTCAGCCAGGCGTCCGTCGGGCCGGGCAGGCCCGGGTCCGCTCCCATGGACCGGTAGTGGTCGGCGCGGAGGAGACCCTCGAACCCGCAGGCCTCGACGGCCTGGGCGAAGCGGAGTTGGTCGTCGTAGCTGGCGCCGCGGTGCGGCTCGATGAAGACGGTCACCCGCATGGTCATCGCCCTTCCGCGCCGGCCGCGGCGGGCTGGTCGCGCTCCATCAGCAGCTCGTGGAGGTCCGCGCTGACCCGGGCGACGTCGGCCAGGTGCGCGTTGCGGCCCAGGGTGCGCGGGCGGGGGATGTCCACGTCGACGATCTTGCGGATCCGACCGGGTCGGGGGCTGAGCACGACGACCCGGTCGGCGAGGAGCACCGCCTCGTCGATCGAGTGGGTGACGAAGACGATCGTCGCCGCGTTCTCCATGTGCACCCGCTGCAGTTCGCCGGAGAGCTCCTCGCGGGTGAGCGCGTCCAGGGCGGAGAACGGCTCGTCCATGAGCATCACGCGGGGCTCACCGATCAGCGACCGGCAGAGCGAGACGCGCTGCTGCATGCCGCCGGAGAGCTCGTGCGGCAGCCGCTTCTCGAAGCCGGCGAGCCCGGCCAGGTCGAGCAGCTGCCGGGCACGCTCGCGGTACTTCGCCCGGCTCCAGCCGAAGATCTCGACCGGCAGCAGGACGTTGTCGAGCACCGTGCGCCAGGGCAGGAGGGCCGGCTTCTGGAACAGCATGGCGATGTCCCGCCGCGGCTTGGCGACCGGTGCGCCGGCGACGGTGATCTCACCGGCGCTGACCGGGAGCAGGCCGGCGACCAGCCGCAGCAGGGTGGACTTGCCGCAGCCGGAGCGGCCGAGAATCGCCACGAACTCGCCCTCGGCGACCTCGAGGTCGATGCCCCGCAACGCCTCGACCCGGCCGGCCCGGCCGTCGAACGTGCGGGACACCCCGGAAAGTCGGATCATCCCCGGCCCTTCCCTGAGTGGACGGTCAGAAATCCGCCACAGGCTAGCTGGTTCACCCGCCGCTGACACCGTCCGGGGTGGACACCAGTTTGTTTCCGTACCGCAACACGACATGCCTGGCGACGCAAAGGTGGGATTCTCGTACGCTGTGCCCGCGAAGAGTCCCCTCTCGACGGTGATGCCGGCCTGCCCCCCGTTCGCCGGTATCCCGCAACAACCCCTCCGGCGGCCGGCCGGCCCCCGGTCGGAAAGGACATGGTGCACTGATGAGAAGGCTGACCCGTACGGTCGCCGCGGCCGCGCTGGCCACCACCCTCGCCCTGGTCGGCGCTTGCTCGGACGGTTCGGACTCGTCCGACGACAAGGGCGGCAGCGGTGGAGCGCGGGAGAAGGTGACCTACCTCACCTCCTTCGGCAACTTCGGCCGTGACTCCTACGCCTGGGTCGCGAAGGAGAAGGGCTTCTTCTCCGAGGCCGGCTTCGACGTCGACATCAAGCCCGGCCAGGGCACCGGCGCGGTGATCCAGACCATCGTCGGCGGCCAGGCCGACTTCGGCCCGATCGACCTGACCGGTGGACTGCTGCAGCTCGGCAACGGCCAGGCCAAGGACTTCGTGGCGGTGGCCGCGATCCAGCAGCGCACCATGGCGGGCATCGCCACGCTCGAGGGCAAGGCCATCGCCTCCCCGAAGGACCTGGAGGGCAAGAAGCTCGCCGACACCCCCGGCTCCGTGGTCCGCAACCTCTTCCCGACGTACGCGAAGATGGCCGGCGTGGACCCGGCCAAGGTGCAGTGGGTCAACGGTGACGCGCAGTCGCTGATCGGCACCCTCGCGACCGGCCAGGTCGACGGCATCGGCCAGTTCGTCGTCGGTCAGCCCACGATCGAGGGCGTGGCGAAGAAGAAGGCCGTGATGCTGCCGTACAGCAACGTGATGCAGGACCTCTACGGCAACGTGCTGATCACCTCCTCGAAGATCGCCAAGGAGAAGCCGGAGATGGTGAAGAAGTTCACCGCCGCGTTGATGAAGGGCCTGGAGTACAGCCTGGCCAACCCGCAGGAGGCGGCGCAGATCCTGAAGAAGAACGTCGACGCCACCAACGTCGACTCGGCCGCCGCCGAGCTGCAGCTGATGGCCGGCTACGTCCGGTCGAGCAACTCCGGCACCGCGCTGGGCACGCTGGACGCGGGCCGGGTGGCCAAGAGCATCGCGATCCTGCAGGGCGCCGGCACCCTCAAGCAGAACATCGCACCTGAGCAGATCATCGACTTCAGCCTGACGCCGAAGGCCTGATCAGCGCAGTCGCCCGGGGTGCGTCTCGCCGACTTCGGTGGGGCGCACCCCGTCTCGTGTTCCGGTCTGCGGGCCGGACGATCCGAAGGAGGAGACCATGACCGAGGTCCGGTCGGCCGAGCCGGTGACCGAACCCAAGACCGCGGAGGCCGGGCCGGCACCGGGTCGACGCGCGACGGTCGGCGTACGGGCCGTCGGGGCGGGCGCCGCGCTACTGCCCACGGTCGGTCTGGTGATCGCCCTCGCGGTGTGGTGGCTCGTCGCCCGGCTGGAGCTGGTCCACCCGGCGGCGCTGCCGCCCCCGGGGGACGTGCTGACCGCGTTCGTCGACAAGCCGGTCCAGATGCTGGAGTACACCGGCGACACGACGCTGGAGATCCTGATCGGGTTCGCGCTCTCCGTGGTGGCCGGGGTCCTGCTCGGGCTGGCGCTCGCCTCGTCCCGGCTGGTGGAGCGGATGTTCACCCCGCTGCTCGTCGCGGTTAACGCGGTACCCAAGATCACGCTCGGGCCGCTGCTCGTGGTGGCCCTCGGGTGGGGGCAGAAGCCCATCCTCACGATGGTGTTCCTGCTCTGTTTCTTCCCGATCGTGCTCTCCACGGCGACCGGCCTCACCACCACCCCGGCAGACCTCGCCGAGCTGGTCCGCTCCTGGAACGCGTCCCGCTGGCAGGCGTTCCGCAAGGTGCGCCTCCCCGCCGCGTTGCCGCAGATCTTCGTCGGTCTCAAGGTCGGCATGCCGCTGGCCGCGATCGGCGCGGTGATCGGCGAGTTCCAGGCGGGCGAGGGCGGGCTCGGCTACGCCATCCAGCAGTACGCCGGCGTCGGCGACACCGCCACCGCGTGGGCGGCGATCATGCTGGTCGCCCTGGTCAGCATCCTGCTCTACAGCGCCCTCGTGGTGATCGAGCGGCTCGCCCTCCCCTGGGTCCGCGAGACCACGAGCAGCCGCTGACCGTCACGCCGACCGTCGACCACCTGGACCTGCACCACGGTGTGGCCCGCCGTGCCCGGCGGAGCGATCAAGCCTGACCGCCCGGAGCCGGGTACGGCGGGCCACACCGCACCACCTCACCCGGCGAGGCGCCACCGCCCGTTGCGCGCCACCAACGTGGTGAGCGCCTGCGGCATCAGCCCCGAGTGGTTGTCCGGGGTCATCCGGATCGGGCCGGAGAGGCCGTCCAGCTGGGACGTCTCCAGGACGTCGCGGATGCCGTCCCGGTTGACCGCGTCGGCCGGGCCGCCCGCCCGGGACCGGGCATCCGCGATGAGCTGTACGGCGTCCGCCGCGAACGACGAGGCGCCGTTGTAGCCGCCGAACCGGGCGGTGTAGTCCTGGAACCACTGGCGGCGCGACGCCTTGGCCGGCGTGGTGGCGATGACGTCGTCGATCGCCATGGTCTGGGTGAAGATCAGGGTCGCCCGCTCGGTGGCCCGGGCGGACTCGCCGAGGAAGAGGTCACCGGCGGCGCCGGCGTCGAAGTAGAGCGAGCCGGCGAAGGCGGCCTGCTGTGACGCGGTGGCGGCGAGCGTGGCCTGCTCCGGCGGGGTCCAGACGATCAGCGCCTGGGGGTTGCGCGAGGTGAGCGACCGCACCTGCTGGCTGACGTCGGTGTCGGTGACCTTCACCGACGCCTTGTTCGGCAGCTTGATCTTCGCCTTGTCGAGCTCACGCTGGAGGGCGACGAGCCCCTCGCGGCCGTAGTCGTCGTCGCTGTACAGCAGCGCGGCCTTGCGGACGCCCTTGCGGCTCAGTTCGGTGGCGAGGGCGGACGCGCTGTCGGCGGCGTTCGGGCCGAGCTTGAAGACGTACCGCCGGTCGGCCACGGGGTTGGCCACCGCGCTGGACGTGGCGAGGGCGATGGTGGGGATCTTCTTCTCGTTGATCGTCCGTACCGCCCCGATGGCGCATTCGTTGCAGCCGCCCATGATGATCGCGCTGACCTGGGAGTCATTGCTGAAGTCACCGATGTTGCGCAGCGATTCGCTGGCGTCGGAGCGGTTGTCCCTTACCTCCAGTTCAATTCGCCGTCCGTTCAGGGCGCCGGAAGCGTTCAGCTGATCGACCTTCAGTTTGAGGGCGCGTTGGTACGCCTTCCCGACGGGGGCGGCGGCGCCGGAGAGTTCGAGGTCCGCGGCGATCACGATCGGACTCGCCGTTGCATCGTCCGTGCCGAACTGGCAACCCGTGAGTGTGCCGGCCAGCACGACGGATGCGAGAGCCGCAATGGTCGTGGAGCGGATGGGGCTCAAGTCGTCCTCCAGGTGCGGGCGCGGGCGCTGCCCGGTCCCCGCAGCTATTCCGTCCTCAGTGGAGGGACGGGAAGAGTGTGCCGTACGGTGTGCGCGAAGCCTGCAAAACCTTGCCAACGGCGAGCGCTGTGGTCAAGCGCGGGCATCGGCCACCGTTTTCGGGACGGCCGTCCCACATCGTGGGGACACGCAATGTTTGCAAACGGTCACGTTCCATACACGTGTGACCACACTGGAGTTACATGCCCAGTTCACGGGCTTGCGGAATTGAAGGTATCAGTTGACCGGAAGACGGGTTCCGCGCGGTGCGACCCATATCTGCCCGCCTGCGGCTTCCCAAACAGGAGCGTCTCTGATGAAATCGCGGCCGTGCCGCGCGTGCCGCCGCCTATCGCGCCCGGCACGGTTCGGTCGTTCAGGCGTGGAAGAAACGACGGAGGCGATGTCGTGAGCACCGGACCGACGACCCTGCCCGGAAACCGTGCGAACGCTCGGCCGGCCCGTCGTCGACTGCCCCGACTGCGTGACGTGCGGATCCGGTCGAAGCTCGCGCTGATCCTGGTGGTGCCTGTCGCCGCGGTGATCGCGCTGGCCGCGGTCCGGCTCGTCTCGGTCGGTGAGGGCGCGTACGAGGCCTCCCAGGCCCGGGCGCTGACCCAGCTCGGCGTCGACGTCTCCGCGCTCACCCAGGACCTGCACCTCGAACGGATGGCCGCGGCGGCCTACCTGGCCGCGCCGCAGCAGCAGGCCGATGCGTACAACCTGCGGGTGCGCCAGACGTCGCAGCGGGTCGAGGCGTACCGCGAGGAGCGCAAGCGGGTCGGCGACGTGCCGGCGGCGGTCCGCGACCGGTTGGCCGCCATCGACAGCCACCTGGAGACGCTCGACAGCACCCGCCAGGAGGTCGCCGACCGCCGGCAGATGGCCGTCGCCGAGGCGATGCTCCGCTACGGCGTGATCCTCGACGACCTGGTCGCGTACGGCGACGGGCTCGCCCAACTGCCCGGCGGCGAGCGCCTCTCCGACAGCCGCCGGGCCGTCGCCGCGTTCGCCCGCGCCAAGGCCTCGGTGGCCGAGGAGCAGGCGGTCGCCTTCTCGGCGCTCAGCGCCGGCCAGCTCGACGAGGAGCAGTTCTCCTCGTTCGTGGCCACCCTGACCAGCCAGCAGGAGGCGCTGCTCGCCTTCTCCCTCGCCGCCGACCCGGCGCAACGCGCCCTGGTCAACAGCGCCGTCTCCGGTGACGCGGTCGGCCTCGCCGACCGGGTCGCCTCCGACATCACCCGCTCGGTCGGCCAGCGCCCGCTGGTCACCGCGCGGGACGCCACCGCCGCGATCGGCGCGGTGAACGACCTGATGCGCTGGGCCGAGATCCAGTTGGAGAACTCGCTCGTCGCCCAGACCGACCAGGTCCGTTCGGACGTCATCCAGCAGGCGGTGCTCGAGTCCGTCCTCGTGCTGCTGACCCTGATCATCGCGGTCACGCTCGCCGTGGTGCTGGCCCGGTCGCTCAACGGCTCCCTGCGTCGGCTGCGCGAGGGCGCCCTCGCCGTGGCCAACCACGAGCTGCCCGAGGCGGTGCAGCGCCTGCAGAACATGGGCAGCGTCGGCGAGGGTGGGGTCGACGAGATCGTCCAGCAGGTCCGTGACCCCATCAACCTGTCCAACCGCGACGAGGTCGGGCAGGTGGCCTCGGCCTTCAACGTCGTGCACCGGGAGGCGGTCCGGGTCGCCGCCGAGCAGGCCGCGCTGCGTACCAGCGTCTCGGCGATGTTCCTCAACCTGGCCCGCCGCAGTCAGACCCTGGTCGACCGCATGATCGGCGAGCTGGACGCGATCGAGCGTGGCGAGGAGGACCCGAAGCGGTTGGCGCAGCTCTTCGAGCTGGACCACCTGGCCACGCGAATGCGCCGAAACGACGAGAACCTGCTCGTCCTGGCCGGCGCCGACTCGGCCGTACCGCGCCGCGACGACGCCCTGGTGGTGGACGTGCTGCGGGCCGCCCAGTCCGAGGTCGAGCTCTACAACCGGATCGAGTTCGGCACGGTCGACACCGACATCTCGGTCGCCGCGCACGCCGTCAACGACGTCGTCCGGCTCGTCGCCGAGCTGCTCGACAACGCCACCCGGTTCTCGCCGCCGACCACCATCGTGGTCGCCGACGGCCGGCGTATCCGCGACTACGTGCTGATCCAGATCGAGGACCGCGGGCTCGGCCTGACCGACGAGCAACTGGACTCGCTGAACCGCCGGTTGGCCGCGCCCCCGACCGTCGACGTCGCGGCGTTCCGGCTGATGGGTCTCGCGGTGGTGAGCCGCCTGGCGGCCCGCTACGGCATCCGCGTCGAGCTGCGCCGCAACGTCGAGGGCGGCACCGTCGCGCAGGTGACGCTGCCGAACTCCACAGTCGTGCTGCCCAGCACCCGGGGCCGCGAGCAGGCGCTCACCCCGCCGCGACCGCGGCAGCCGATGGCCGTCGAGCGGGCGCCGCACGCGCCGGTCGCGCTCGCCGAGCCGCGTACCGGGCTCACCTCGGCGGCCACCCTCCCCGACGAGTGGCGTACCAGCCCGCCCGCCCCGGCGCCCTGGCAGGCTCCGGTGGACGCGCGGGAGAGCGCGCCGACCGTCAACGCCGGCGGTCTGACCACGCCACCGGCCCGGCCGTACGCCGCGGACGGTTTCGGCGTCGACAACCCGACCGCCGCCCACCCGACGCTCACGCCGTTGCCCCGGCGCGCGCCGGGTGCCGAGGCCGCCGACCTGCCGCCCGCGCAGTCGGGGTCGCTCGGCTCGTACGCCGCGGCGAGCGTCGCGCCGCCCGCGGTGCCTCCGGCCCCGCCCGCGATGCC